>CAZVEC010000014.1:7770-9283 GCA_964626035.1 uncultured Candidatus Saccharibacteria bacterium | reverse complement strand
CGATCAAGCCACAGGCGACGCATTGGCCGCAGGAGCTGACTGTAAAATTACCGTGGGCAGCGACATGGTCATTTGGACTAAGCACTTCACGAGCTTTGTTACATACACTACTTCCACCGGCGGTGGCGGAGGTGGCGGTTCATCCGGTGGTTATATACTAGGCTATGGTCCGAATTATTTGGCGCAAGCTCCGATCGTTGGTCCTGCACCTGTTCCAGTTTTGGTTCCTGTCACCATACCGGCGACTCCAAAATATTTATTCTATAGAAGTCTGGGTTATGGATCACGAAGTGAGGATGTCAGAGAGTTGCAGCAATATATGAATAAAAATATCAATGCTAACCTCAAGCTTGACGGCATCTTCGGTCCGCTCACCAAAGCCGCACTGATTAGATTCCAAGAGCTTCATTATGTGGAAATCCTTAAGCCATATGGATTAAAAAAAGGCACCGGATTTTTCGGTCCAAAAACCAGAGCATACATTAATAGCCATCAATAAAATGAAGCCCCACACCTATTTTGTAAAATTAATTAGAGGTCCGGTCGCCCATGGCGCCCGTACCTCTAAAAATTTAGCAAAATATGTTAAATTTAAATTATGTCTGAATTAGAAATAATTAGGCAAAAAATCTCAGAAAATAAGGAATATTTAAAAAAAACCTATGGTGTGGAAGAAATAGGTGTTTTTGGCTCGGTTGCGCGCGGGGAACAAACTCATGAAAGCGATGTTGATGTCGTGGTAACTTTGAATCAGGAAAAAGTTTCAGTTGGCTTGTTTAAATTTTTTGACATGCAGCGTTTTCTGGAAAATCTTTTTAATAGGAAAGTTGATTTGATGACTAAAAAAAGCATTCGTCCTGCTTTTAGAAAATATATTTTTCCGAATATTATTTATATTTAAACACAATGAAAACAATAGAAGTATATAAAGAGGAAATAATTTTTGCTATAAATGAGATAGAAAAATATACTCGAGATTTAGATATGGTTTCTTTTATAAAAAATACGCAGGCATATAATGCCACAATGATGTGCTTGGCACTTATCGGAGAAACAGCGTCAAAAATTCCGGAAAATGTTCGCAGCCAAAGTATCAAAATTCCTTGGGGCGATATTGTCGGATTGCGCAACAAGATAAGTCATGATTATTTTAGCCTTGATGAGGAGGTAATATGGAAAACAATAAAAGAAAGTTTGCCGGAATTAAAAGCTGAAATCGGGAAACTCCATGATTAAATAATTTGTTTGGATAAGTAACTCATAATACCCTTTTAAAAATAACAGGTATTTGGTACAATATAAGCGTTTCTTTTCATTAAAAATATTATTATAAATAATGAAGGCACTACATATGAAATCAACAAAAAAAATATTTCTTTTATCAATTTTTTTAATTGCATTTTTTTCTGTTTCTATTTTTAAAGCTGAAGCTATTACAAGCGGACCAAATAACGGTTCGACATTTGTGAATGATTCTAGTGTTGGAACAATATTATGGACAAATCTAAACAAA
>CAZVEC010000014.1:0-7760 GCA_964626035.1 uncultured Candidatus Saccharibacteria bacterium | reverse complement strand
GACACTTGATGATTTTGAGGTTAGTGCTTATTTGAAAGCAACTAATTTCGGTTTCTCTATTCCTGTTGGTTCATCCATCGATGGTATTACTGTTGATATTAAAAAAAGAGCTAATAATTCAAGCGCGGCCAAAGATTCTGAGGTCAAGATTGTAAAAAATGGAACTATTATTTCTACCAATAAAGCTGATACAACAAATTTCTGGGTCAATGGCAGCCCCGTCTATTCGACTTATGGTGGAGCCACCGACCAATGGGGAACGGCGTGGACAGCAAGCAATATCAATAGTAATGACTTTGGTGTTGTGATATCAGCTAGTAAGCCAACAAGTGACGGCGGGCCGGTGCAGGCGAGCATTGACCATATTCGAATCAATATAGACTACACAGCCGACGTCACCGCGCCGACGGTTAGCTCTATCAACCGTATTACTAGTAGTCTTACTAATGCAACCAGTGTTCAGTGGACGGTCATTTTTAGTGAGAGTGTAACTGGTGTTGATTCGTCAGATTTTAGCCTCGTTGCTTCTGGCCCAACCGGTGCTTCTATTACTTCTGTGACTGGCAGTGGTACAACATACACAGTGACAACTTCAACCGGAAGTGGTGATGGTACCCTCGGCCTTAATCTGGTTGATAATGATTCTATTATTGATGTCGCCTCAAACAAACTTGGCGGTACAGGTGCAGGTAATGGAAATTTTACTGGACAAGTTTATACCATCGACAAAACTGCGCCGACTCTTTCAATCGGTTCTCCTTCATCATCTTTAACTAAATCTGGACCAATCACTTATACTGTTACTTATACCGGAGCTGACGCAGTCACTTTGGCAGATGGAAACGTAACCTTGAATACAACAGGCACAGCTACAGGAACAATCGGAGTTTCTGGCACCGGCCTGACAACTAGAACAGTCACTACTTCATCTATCACTGGAGACGGAACGTTAGGAATTTCCATCGCTTCAGGCACTGCTTCCGACACTGCCGGCAACCTCGCTTTAGCTGCCGGGCCATCAACAACTTTAACTGTTGATAATATTGCTCCAGCGGCACCCACGATCACTTCCACTCCGACTGACCCTTCCAATTCAACATCCGCATCTTTCTCTTTTACCGGAGAGGCGAGCGCGACTTTTGAATGTAAAATAGATACAGGCAGCTTTGTGAGCTGTACCAGTCCTAAAGTTTACACGACTCTCGCCGATGGTTCTCATACTTTTTATGTCAGGGCGACTGACCCCGCGGGCAATACTGGAGCAGAATCTTCTTTCACTTGGACCATTTCCACGGGCGCGCCGGCTGTCACAAGCGTGACTTCTTCTACTAACGATGGCTTCTATAAAGCCGGACAAATTATTTCAATCCAAATAACTTTTTCACAGTCAGTTGATGTCATAGGCACCCCGACACTTGCACTTAATTCAGGCGGCACAGCGAGCTTTCTTTCTGGATCTGGCTCTGCGACTCTGACTTTCACCTATACTATTTCCAGCGGGGAGAATTCTTCGGATCTTGATTACAGCGCCACGACCTCTTTGTCCTTAAATGGCGGCATGATAGAAAATAGCTTGGGCACGGATGCCGATCTCACACTGCCTGCTCCGAGCGTGGCCGGATCTTTGGGTGCAAATAAAAATATTGTCGTAGATACTACCGCGCCTGCGGCACCCTCTACGCCTGACCTGATTGATTCATCAGACACAGG
Organism: uncultured Candidatus Saccharibacteria bacterium; assembly: GCA_964626035.1. GTDB lineage: Bacteria > Patescibacteriota > Minisyncoccia > Phycocordibacterales > CAZVEC01 > 2-01-FULL-42-20. The sequence continues at coordinate 6,050 of CAZVEC010000014.1, read as the reverse complement.
CAGTTCACCCACAGACGATTTGACTAAAGACACCACTCCGTCTTTCAGCGTGACATGCGAAGTCGGCGCGATAGTAAAGCTTTATGATGACATAACAGAAGTAGATTCAGCTCTCTGCGATGCCAGCCCGAAAACATTGACTTCATCAGCCTTATCCGACGGAGTCCATTCTATTTCTGCCACTGTGACTGATCTTGCCGGCAATGTTACGGCTTCGCTTGAGAGTCTTTCCGTCACAATAGATACGATAGCGCCCGCGGCTCCCGCCGGTCTTGATCTCGACGATTTGTCCGACATCGGATCAAGCTATAGTGATGATCTGACTTCCGACACCACTCCTTCATTTACTATGAGCTGCGACATTGGAACCATGATCACTCTCTTTGCCGGTGCCAATCAGATTGCTGAAGGGGAATGTATCGGCGCTTCAATCACTTTGGTCTCATCCGAATTGTCATCCGGATCATATTCCATTACGGCAGAATCTGAAGACGCCGCCGGCAACACCGCCACCTCTCTTCCGCTTGATATCACTATAGACGCCCTCGCTCCTGTGATTTCAGTCGTTTCCGAAGTTGAAAATCCAACAAATAATCCAACTCCGGATTATGTCTTTGATACTGACCAAGCAGGATCGCTTATATTTTCGGAAGGAAGCTCGTGTTCCAGTATGACTTCTTCCGTTGACAGTCCAGGGACGCAAACGATTGCATTTACTGATCTTTCTCAAAATGATTTGGACGATGGTCCATACTCAGATTGCGCTTTCAAACTGAGAGATGATGCCGGCAATGAAAGCAATGAGCTTCTGATTGATTCATTCACTATCGATACGGCTGTTCCGACTATCGTGAGCCTTACCACTACGGCCTCTGACCCTACTAATATTTCTCCGATTCCGATGACTGTTGTATTTTCTGAGCCTGTGTTTGGCTTTGATGTTGGTGACTTGGCGGGTGCAGTCATTAACGGCGCAGCCGGCAATATAGGCGGCGCAGACGGCTCGGCCATTTATACTTTTGATGTTACACCGGCAGAAAATGGAGAAGTGACGATTGGTATTCCGGCAGATATTGTTTCAGATGAGGCAGGAAATTTTAATGATGCATTGGAAGATGAATTTTCCATTAATTATAACAATGAAGCTTCGACAGTCATTATAAGTACGGAAGTTACAAGCCCGACAAATGACGGCTCCATTTTAGTTACAGTTGAATTTTCAGACGATGTGTCTGGTTTTAGCGGAGACGACCTTGAACTGACAAATGTTTCAACTCCGGTTATTATTTCCGGCGGTCCGGCAATGTATAGTTTTAATCTTTCGCCGGTTACTGATGGAAATATATCAGTAAAAGTTAAGTCTAACGCTGTGTTAGATGCCGCTAACAATTCAAATACAGAATCAAATCTGCTTGAGTGGGATTATGACACTACGCCTCCAGAGCTTGAAGAAGTTTTTCAAGTTGATCCATTTTTGAGCAATAACCAGAATCCGTCTTTAACATTCAGCTCAAATGAGGTTGGCACGATTTCTTACTCCGGACCATGCACCAGCAGTAGCACTGAATACTCTCAAGATGATGTCGACAACGAAGAAAAGACAATAATTTTCGATGAACTTGAAAGTGGCTTGTACAATACTTGTTCGATAATAGTCACAGACCTAGCCGGCAATCAAACTGTGCTCCCTGTTTCTTCGTTCCAAATAGATACAAACCGGCCCGTTGTCCAATATGTCTTTCTTGATTCATTTGAATCCATGACGGTCGGCAGCAGCCTGAACTATATCGTGCAGAGGAAGAATGAATTTGGCACTTTGGTAGATACAGGCACCGAAACGATTTCTCTTTATACTACTTCGCCTACAGGAAAATTCTCTGATGATAATGGAGAGAGTTTTGTCACGCAAGTAGAAATACAGGGCGGCGAGTCTAGTGTGTCATTCGAATATTTTGAAAGCAGCACTTTAGGCGAGGCTACGATCTATGCTTCAAATAATCCATTGAATTTTGATCCAATACCGGATACTAATCCGCCTACTGATGCGCTCGATACATTCGAAGTCACGGATGAAGTCACACTCGCCACCAAATTTACTATGTCCATAAGCAACGGCTCGCCTAGGACGAATCAATCCACGACGCTCTCTATTTCTGCCGTGGACGACGATGGTGTCTTGGATAATCTATTTTCTGGAGAAGTTAAAGTCGTCACGACTGGAGCATCTTATCCCGGCGCTGAAGGATTTGTTGTTACTATAGAAGATGGTCAGAGAAGCATAAATATTACCGATTCAGTCGCAGAGCAGATCACTATTTCTCTGGAATTAGTAGAGGGCACCGACCTTGATCTGCCTACCCCTATTAATATTACGTTTCAAAGAGTCTCAAGCGGGGGAGGAGGCGGGACGCCACAAGCTGAGGTTTCAGTAACAGATATATCAATAAGTGGAAATGCCGCCAATTCTTCAGGTGGCAAGGTAAATCTTTATGGAGTTAATATCAGTGATGGAACTACTAGTTTGGTCCCAATTGGACTTGCCGTAACGCCGAATTCAGATGGATCATTTGTAATTGATAAATCAAATATTATTTCATCCGCATTTCCAGCGTATGGATTTCAGTATGTTGACCCCGAAGGAATAGAGGCTCCATTTCAGCTTTATACAAAATCAGCGACGGGCGATATTAATGTGATAAGCGTTGACGTTGCGCCAACTGTTAATATTTTCGATAAAGCATTTGGAGTCTATACTTATGTTGGAGGTTATGCTTCTACGGATCTGGTAAATCTCCATGTTGACGGCAAAAAAATTAAATCAGCACAAGTAAATCCAGATGGTTCTTATAAAATTCAGCTTTCAGTAGTAGCAGATAATTTAACCATAGGCGAGCATCATCTTTACGTAAAAGATAATGCCAATAATACATCTTTAACACTTTCATTTAGAGTTGTAGAAAAAAGAATATTGCCGGCAGATTTCAACAGTGATGGTGTAGTTGGTTTGTCGGACGTTGCCTCATTTACCGCTATTCATAAGTATATTAATGCAAGTGGTGAATTAACACCTTCATTGATAAATAAATTTGACATTAATAACGATGGTAATGTTGATGGAATAGATTTCAGTATACTTATTCAGCAATCAAAAAATAGAGGCCGCGGTCTCTAGTGGGGAATTGAAATATGCTGAATAGTTTGATTATAATATAATTAATTTATGGCGGGTTGAGTCATTATAGATCGCGACCTTCCTCTAACGGGATGAAAAAAATAAGTTACATAGTTTCGATGTCAGTATTATTGATCTCCTTCTTTTTTCTTGGCCCTAAGATTTCCAGCGCGGCTAGCTTTAGTTTTGTTCTAGATAAAGCAAACCCTATTGTTGGCGATGTTCTTATTGCCGATCTCAAAATTGACTCGGAGGACGTGAGCATCAATGCCGGACAGTCCACCATAAAATACCCATCTAATATCTTGAAGGTTGAAAGCATCGATAAGACCGATTCCATATTCAATTTCTGGCTGGATGAGCCGAATTTTGATAATGTTTTAGGCGAATTGTCATTTATCGGAGGATCGACTATAAGCGGCTATTCCGGCAAGTCTCTTCAAATTATCCGCATTAAATTCAAGGTTATAGGCAATGGCGAGGCATCCTTGATTTTTTCAGATACGGCGATCTCCGCCGCCGACGGCACGGGAGCGAATGTCTTATCTGTGAGTAAAGGGGTAACATTTACAGTTTCAAGCAAATCAGAAATCGAGAAAGTAAAAACAGAGCAGATCACCCGCGAAGCGGAACTTGCCAAAAAATTGCCGGCTAAGCCCGTGCTTAATGTCGCCTTATATCCAAATCCGGAAAATTGGTATAACTTGTCTTCTGATTTTGGAGTCAGTTGGAATTTACCAAAGGATGTAACGGATGTGGCGGCTGTCTTAAACAAAATTCCAATTACAGAACCGGTGAAGTCAGAAGGTCTTTTTGACAATAAAAATTTTAAAGCGCTTGAAAATGGCGTATGGTATCTGCATGTCAGATTTAAAAACAATATCGGCTGGGGAGTGACCAATAATTATCGCATAGCTATAGACAGCGAGCCGCCGCTTGCTTTTGAGGTGATTGTTTTAGGCGGCTTGTCTTCCGATAATCCGGTGCCCACCATAGTTTATGAATCCAAGGATCAATTTTCCGGAATTGGCGGGTATTTTATTAAAATCGACAATGAAGCAGAGATCAAAACTGAAAAAACTGAATTTACTTTTCCAAATTTAATGCCCGCTAAACATAAAGTCACTGTTACCGCCAAGGACAAAGCCGGCAATGCCACATCGAGCAATATTGAAATTGAAGTTTTGCCTATTGCTTCGCCTCAAATTCTTTTTGTCAGTCGGGAGCTGTTTATCGGGGAGGGCGGACTTGCCGTGAATGGATCATCGGTGCAGGATGCCATCATAAATGTTTATCTTAAAACCGAAAGCGGACAGACAATTTTAGAGACTAAAACAAATTCTACAGACAAAGGCTTCTGGTCTCTCTCTATTGACCAGCCTCTCAAGAAGGGAAATTATTATGTCGAAATTAAAGCCCAAGATAGCCGAGGTGCTTGGAGCTTGCCGGTGAAATCGGAGAATATTAACCTAAGCGAGCGGCCGGTTATTACGATTGGCGGAATTGATCTTACATATAAATGGTTTGTGATCACGCTTATTGTTATTCTTCTTATTTCATTTGTGTTGGGTTATTGGACCAGACTGCTGTCAAGAATAAGTCGCCAAAGGCGTATTTTGATCGCGGAGCGAGATGTAAATGCCCAGCTTCAAAATATCAAGAAAGATGTATCGGGTTTAATTGAAAAGCATAAAAATATAGAAGCTTGCACGCCTAAAAGCATCGAAAATGAGGTTAATTTCGTGTTAAAAAAGATCGAAACCAATATTCAAAAAAATTCGGACTATATTCTTGAAAATATAGAAGAAATATAGTAGACTAGAATTATCAATTATCAATTATCAATTATCAAACAATGAAAATACTAATAATAGAAGATGAGGATGTATTAGCTAAGGTCCTTAAAGAAAAATTAGAAAAAGCAAAGTTCACCGTCAAAATAAGCTCCGATGGCGATGAGGCTGTTTTGGATATAAAAAATTGGAAGCCAAATGCTATTTTGCTTGATTTGATGCTTCCTAAAAAGGGTGGCCTGGAAGTCTTGAAGGAAATAAAAGGAGATAATTCTCTTAAAAACATACCGGTGATAATAACCAGCAATCTTGGAGATGATGAAAGCATCAAAAAAGGCTTGCAACTGGGTGCTATCGACTATTTCGTAAAAAGTGAGCATCCTATCAATGAAATCATAGAGAAGGTTAAGTCCGCGATGCTCAAGGGAAAGTAAAAATGTGAATAATAAAAAATCCGTATATTGTGCGGATTTTTTGTCTTTTTAGCAATAGGTATGTTATAATTTATTTTAATATGAATTTATTTGGATTAAAAAAAGAAAATAACAAAGAGAAAAATTCTGCTGCCGTTAAAACTATCACGAATACCACTGATGTTACAATTATTATTGTTGTCTTGGTCCTTCTTGTTATCGGTGCTATTTTTTCAATTATTTTTTCAAATAGAATAAATCAGTTCGTTTATCGCACTAAAACAGATTTCATTACAAGCTCGGTCCATAGTGAAACCGGTGTGCATATTGGTGATGCCAAGTATTTTATTAATTGGCAAGACGTGGATTCGCAGCAAAAATTGACGGAATTTGTTGATAGTTTGAAATTAACTTTACCACGGGTTGCAGCAGTTAATATCTATAACAAGGATGCTATCCTTATCTGGTCTGATTTGGCTGTCTATGAGGAAACAATAGGACAAAAGCACGAAGTTGATGATATAGAGGAAGTATTAGAAAAAGGGCAAATTACCAAATCTGTAAATACAGAGATTATTAGGCAAATCGGTTTACCAAATCTTTTGGAGATTTATACTCCGGTTTTTATAACAAATAAAGACAACATAATAGGGATAGTGGAAATTTATTTGG
>CAZVEC010000013.1:14731-16735 GCA_964626035.1 uncultured Candidatus Saccharibacteria bacterium | reverse complement strand
GGTAACAAAAGAGATTAACTCCTTGGTAACAGTTTATTATGAGCTATAGCGGCCCCGCACCTATTTTTTGGTTTTAGAGGTACGGGCGCTACAAGCGACCGGACCTCTAAACTTTTCAGTAAAATAGGTGTAGGAGCAAGGTGGGGATAAAGCATCCTTGATCCTCAATAAAACTAAAGCGCTTTAAGGTCACAAATTGTGATCTTAAAGATGTGATCTTAAAGATTTTAAATATTAGGATATTTTGGTACAATTGAAGCATATGAAACATGAACTTATTTTCATTCCAAATGAGCGCATAGTTAATCAAATATTTATTATTAGAGGAAAAAAGATCATGATAGATAGTGATCTTGCGAAACTCTACGGCGTTGAAACGCGAGTACTTAATCAAGCTGTTAGAAGAAATATTGCCAGATTTCCTGGAGATTTTATGTTCCCTCTGACCCGTAAAGAAATAATGAACCTATCACAATTTGTGATAGGTTCTAAGATAAAACATTCTCCAAATGTTTTTGTTTTCACCGAGCAAGGTGTGGCTATGCTGTCCAGCGTCCTAAACAGTGATCGAGCGATTCAAGTAAATATCCAGATCATCAGAACATTTACAAAATTAAGAGAGTTATTAGTGACAAATATAAAGCTAAGGAAAAAAATTGAAAGCATGGAGAAAAAATACGACTCTAAACTTAAGCAGGTTTTTGAAGTACTGAAACAGCTTTTAATGAAAGAAATAGAACCTAAATCCAGAATTGGATTTCGGGTTTAGAAATTAATGGTAATATAAGTATATATTGTTTTAGGAACCGGGGCGCCAATGATTTAGAGGTACGGGCGCCATAGGCGACCGGACCTCTAATCAAAATGCTGGCGGCCCGGTTCCTAAATCCGATTAAATGCAGGAGCTCTGCTCCTTCCTTAATTATTATGTCCAAGAAAAATAAAAACGAAAACAATAAAAGCAAAAGTTTTTCATTTCCAAAAATAAGCCTGTTCAAAAATGTCAGTCCGGAAGCAAAATACGGGATATGGGCCGTGGTTTTTTTTGTATTGGCTCTTTTTTTTATACTCTCTTCATTTGGTAAAGCCGGAATGGTAGGCGCTTTTTTTTATGATATTTTCGTCTATCTTCTCGGGGTTGGCTATTTTCTCTTGCCTGTAATATTTATTGTACTTGGATCAGTTTATTCCAGCATCAAGGGTTTACAGAGCGCAAGTGGAAAGATCCCCGGAGATGAATCCAAGAGGTCAGACCTCGGACGCGCTTCAATGGACGGTGCGCGACATGATTCCGCTGAATCAGCTAGAGGACTGACCTCTAACCCCGGGGATCTTCCTGCCGGGTTTGGGGCGACGCATCTTATCGCTTCCCTTTTCTTTCTGCTTTCCTCGCTCGGAATAATTGAAATCGCTTTTCCTCTGAAAGGAGGGTTATTGGGCAGCCTGACCATGCGCGCATCTGTAAAACTTTTTGATGTCTATGCTAGCCTTATCATACTCGGAGCAGTACTTATAATTTCCCTTCTATTGATGTTTAACCAACGCCCATCGCTTCTGCCATTTCTTAAAGCAATGCTTGATCAATTTTTATCAATTTTTAAACGAAAAGAAAAAAATGCGGAGGAATATTCTGAAGGCGAATATTATGACGCAAACGGAATGATCCCCGGGGATGAGGCCGGTCCTCTAGGGAGCCCGAGGTCCGGCCTCGTGGATTCATCCCCGGGGGTCGAGGAGCTTGCGCCTCTTCCAGCCGAGGAAGCAGAAAATAAGCCAGATAAGGAAAGCAAAAAAAGAAAAGATGAAGAAGAAGTGGAGTCTGACTTACAAACTTACAAACTTAAAAACTTAAAAACTGATTACATTCCTCCCCCACTTGAACTACTAGAAAGAGATTCCGGCAAACCGAACACCGGCGACGTCAAAGCCAACATGAATATCATCAAGCGAACGCTCCAGAATTTCGGCATCGAAGTAGAAATGGATGAAGTGACTATCGGCCCC
>CAZVEC010000013.1:1720-14721 GCA_964626035.1 uncultured Candidatus Saccharibacteria bacterium | reverse complement strand
GCCCCACAGTGACCCGATATGCATTGAAACCCGCGGAAGGCATGAAGCTTTCCAGAATTTTAGGACTTCAAAATGATTTATCTCTCGCTCTGGCAGCTCACCCTCTCAGAATTGAGGCACCGATCCCGGGCAAATCACTCGTGGGCATAGAAGTGCCTAACCGCGCTAAATCTACAGTGGGCTTAGCCACACTGCTCGGCGATCCAAAATTTAAAGAATCAGAAAAGCCACTTATGGTTTCATTAGGTAAAAATATTGCCGGCCGGCCGATGTTCTCAAGTCTGGCCAAAATGCCGCATGCCCTGATCGCGGGTACGACCGGCTCCGGAAAATCTGTTACCATTCACGCCATTATTACATCGCTCCTATACAGAAACTCGCCTGAAGATTTAAGAATGATCTTAATTGACCCAAAGCGCGTAGAGCTCACGCTATATAATGGAATCCCCCATTTATTGACCCCAGTAATCACTGATCCTAAAAAAGCCATACTTTCGCTCAAGTGGGCCACCAAAGAAATGGAACGCAGATATAATATATTAGAAGCTGCCAAAGTGCGGGATATTTTGTCATACCATGAAAAAATAACAAAAGCACAAAAGCATGAAAGTATGAAAGCACAAGGAAAAATAGAAGCAAATAAACAAGAAAAGAAAACATTAGAAGAAGAAATGCTGACAGCAAGCGAGGCAAGTAAATCAAGTGAATCAAGCAAGTCAAGTGAAACGGATCCAATGCCATACATTGTGATCATTATCGATGAACTAGCAGATATTATGACAAGCTACCCTAGAGAGCTTGAAAGCGGAATCGTGCGGCTTGCCCAAATGTCACGCGCTGTGGGCATTCACCTTATACTCTCAACCCAGCGCCCTTCTGTAAATGTGATCACCGGCCTTATTAAAGCCAATATCCCCGCCCGAATCGCACTCCAAGTTTCTTCACAAATTGATTCACGCACCATTTTGGACTGTTCAGGAGCGGAAAAACTTTTAGGTGCCGGAGATATGCTCTTCCTTTCGGGCGAAATGGCTCAACCGGAGCGTTTACAGTCGGCCTTTATTTCTGAAGAAGAAGTGAAAAAAGTAGTTAAATTTATCGCTAAAAATAATAACAATCTCGGTGATGAACTATTGGGAGCAGAAATGTCTCTAACCGGACCACTGCCGGCAAGCGGAAAAACTATTTTTGACGTATCGCTTGAAGATGAAGGAGATGACGATGACGATCTGTATGAAGATGCGCGCTTGGCAGTAATAGAAGCCGGTAAAGCTTCCACTTCATATCTGCAAAGAAAATTAAAAGTGGGCTATTCGCGCGCGGCCAGACTTATAGATATGCTTGAAGAGCGCGGCGTGGTGGGCTCCGGATCCGGCGCCAAACCGAGAGAAGTGCTTGAGAAAGCGATAGACAATGTCGAAACAAGCTAGCAAGTAAATCAAGCGAGGCAAGTAAAGCAAGCTATAATACCTGATTCCCTCATTTACTTTATTTACTTAATTTACTGAATTTATGACCACTAATCTAAAAAAAATAATTACTATCGGGTCTGTCTGCCTGCTGTTTCTAATAATCATCGGCTACTCATATTACAGAAGCGAGGATTTATTAAGAGGGGTTAAATTAGAAATTAATGGAATCACAGACGGACAAGCTTATGGCGACCCAATCATTAAAATGAACGGAATAGCCAAAAATGCAAAAAATCTGCAGATAAATGGCCGAGAAATTTTTTTAGACAAGGAATGGAATTGGCAAGAGCAGATTCTGCTTCAAAAAGGATATAATATTATTACAATTAAGGCCGAAGATAAATTTGGAAAAATTAAAGAGAAAAATTATAAAATAATTAATAATTAGTAAATACAGCAAGGACAGTAAATACAGTGAATCAAGCTTAATTTACTTGATTTACTTATCTCGCTTAATTTACTTGTTTAATTTTATGTTAAAAAAAACAAAAACTGAGGAGAAAAAAGAGGAGAAAAGTGATGTGTTAAGCAACTTAAATGACACAATCAAATCGATCCAGACCAAATTTGGAGAAGGATCAATCATGAAGCTTGGAGATGCTCCTAGAGTGGATGTTAAGGTGGTGCCTTCCGGTTCCATAGGGCTCGATATAGCACTCGGTGTGGGAGGCTTTCCATGCGGGCGCATAGTGGAGATATTCGGCCCGGAATCATCCGGAAAATCAACGCTCGCCATGCATGCCATCGCCGAATCTCAAAAACAAGGAGGAATCTGCGCTTATATAGATGCCGAACATGCAATGGACCCGGAATATGCAAAAAAACTTGGCGTAAAAATAGATGAACTTTTAATTTCCCAGCCAGATACAGGAGAGCAAGCACTTGAAATTACTGAAAGTTTGATTCGTTCCGGAAAAATTGATGTGATCGTAGTTGATTCAGTGGCGGCGCTTACTCCAAAAGATGAAATTGAGGGAGAAATGGGCGCATACCATGTGGGCAAGCAAGCACGGCTAATGTCCCAAGCCCTTCGAAAACTCACCGCCATTGTCGCTAAATCAAAAACAGTTCTTATATTTATTAACCAAATCAGAATGCAAATCGGCGTGATGTTCGGCAATCCGGAAACCACTCCGGGAGGAAAAGCGCTCAAATTCTACTCGTCCATTCGGCTTGATGTGCGAAAAATCGCCCAAATTAAGAAAGGTGAAGAAATTATTGGCGGCAGAACGCGCGTGAAGGTAGTCAAAAATAAAGTGGCTGCGCCTTTCAGGCAAGCGGAATTTGACTTGGTCTACAATGAAGGAATTTCAAAAGAAGGAGAAATTTTGGCTATGGGAGAAAAATATTCAATAATACAAAAAAGTGGATCGAGTTATAATTACAAGCCACAAAGCGCAAGCGGGAAAACCCCCGGGGTTAAAGATGCCCCAACCCCGGGGGTTGAGGAGCTTGCTGAAATTAAGCTTGGTAGAGGTTATGATTCAGCTCGAGTGTTTCTGAAAGAAAATCCTAAATTAGCCAATCAAATTTTAAAGGAGATTAGAAAGAAGATGCTGGAACCAACTATCTAAATATCCAATATCTCTATCCATACGGATACAGATATTGGATATAGATACCCTACATTCTTTCAACGTATTCTTCTGACTCAGTATTGATAATTATTTTGTCACCGGGATTTATAAAAAGTGGGACATTTATAGTCGTACCATTTTCCAAAATTGCCTGCTTGGTGCCTCCCTTTGCGGTATCACCCTTTACCGCCGGTGGCGCATCTTTAATTAAAAATTCAAGTTTAATGGGTAATGAAATCTTAATTATTTTTTCTTCATCTCCTCCGCCAGAGGCGGATCCGCCTCTGGCGGAAAATACTGATGCTGTAACAATCATATTTTGCTTCAAAAATTTTGATGCACTGCCAATCAAATCTTCCGGCAATTTAAAGCGATTGCTTGGATCATTTGGGTAACAAAACCAAAATTCACCCCCGCCCGACTGAACAGTCGTTCGGGCGGGCTTATTGGCATAAAGAAATTTAATTTCACGTCTAGAAACATCAGCTTCTTCAGCTTTATCAGAAACATGAAAAGTGGCGGCAAAAGTCTTTCCTGAAAGCAAACTTCGCAGCTTCACCTGATTTTGAGGTTTTCTTTGCTGAGTGCGCGCAACATGAGACTCTACCACTTCACATGGTTCATCTTCATAAATAATAACCTTTTTTTCTTTGATTTCGTTGTAGGCTAGCATAAAGTGAATCAAGTAAATCAAGCGAGATAAGTAAATCAAGCTGAATTACTTTTTTGATAATTTACTGTTAATTTATTAACCAGCAGGACAAGCTCAAGTGCCTTTTGTCAGATTTTTAAATCTTCGAATTTTCTTATATTTACCATAACTTGATTTACTTTATTTACTTGCCTCGCTTGATTTACTTACCGGGCGATAAACGGCAATAACCCCATGAATCGAGCGCGTTTTATGGCCATAGCCAGTTTGCGCTGATTCTTCGAAATAACTCCGCTTTTCTTATGTGGGATTATTTTACCAGTGGGACCGATAAACTTTCTTAAGATATCAGTATCCTTATAATCGATATGTGTTATATTGTTTTGTTGAAAAAAATCGTTTGACATAATAGTTAGTTATATTAATTATAATACATTGTTAAAATGGTATATCCTCTGGGTTAGACTCTTCATCGGGATATTCAATGGTGTCAATTGGAGCAGATTCTGATTTTGATGGACCATTTTGCTCACTCTTCCCCTCGACTCCGCTTGGGGTAAATCCGGCACCTCCAGATTTAGGACCAAACTGAACCCGTTCTGCCACTATTTCTGTACGGTACTTCTTCTGGCCAGTCGCCTTATCATCCCAGCTTCTAGTCTGAATCCTGCCTTCGACTAACGCTCCGGCTCCTTTTTTTAAATACTGAGCAGAAGTTTCCGCCTGTCGGCCGAACACAACTATATTATGATAATCAGTACTTTCCTGCTTGGCACCGCTTTTATCCTTCCAAACTCTATTTGTAGCCAATGAAAAAGTAGCTACAGCCATGCCGGAAGGCAAAGATTTTAATTCTGGATCGCGTGTTAGAATACCTATGATGATAGCTTTGTTTAAGTACATTTAATTAATTTTCAATTTTCAATTTTGCAATTTTCAATTGAAAATTAATGAATTGTTAATTGATTGATAATTGAGACTTGATAATTGAGACTTGATAATTGAAAATTTACGCAATTAATTCATCTATCTTCTTGTCTACCTCGGCTTCATTTACCTCTCCTTTTTCCTCAGTCTGACTTGCACCAGCCGCGCTTTCTCCCTCTGTCTTGAATTTTTTCCTAAATTCAGGACGTGGGCTTAATTTCTTTGGAGCTTGCGTATTTTCCTTTATAGTCTTAATCAATAGATGTCTGATAATATCGTCATTATGCTTAAGGTATTCTTTAATTTTACTTATAGATTCTGCATCAATTTCAAACTTGAACCATCCGAAATAAGCATTAGTAAATTTATATTTTTTATTTGCAATAGATTTGTCCATTGCATAAGCAAGCTGAATAAGCCTTGGAAATTCTTCTGAAATAAACTGAGCACCCAGATTGCTCAAAAAATTCTTAAAATCTCCTGCTTTTGCCGAAACAGCCTCTTCTTCAATGAGAGGCACAAAAAGATACGATAATTCATAAACGCGAAATTCTTTTTCTTCCATTAGTTTTGAAGCTGAGATTCGATCAAAAAAAATGACCATGGATGGGATTAACCCAGAATCTCTACTTTATATTATTAATATGTCTTGATCTTAGCAAATACTCCAAAATAAGTCAAAATTATCAAGGACTCCCCTTGATAATTATTGTATTAAATCTTTAAAATCATTATTATTAAACCTTCTAAGGAAGTTGTTTAAAAAATCATCAAATTCCTTAAATGTCTTAAAATATTTAAAGTTTTTATCAATACTTAATATAGATTTTTCTAACCTGGGCATATCCATATATTCTGGGTAACTCGAATATTGATAATTTAATAAAAAATTTTTATTTAAATCATTATTCATTATTCCCTCTTCCTTCCAATTTGGATTAATTAAAGAAATAGGATTAAGGTGTATATACGAGAGTAATACGCGAAAATAATTATCTTCATCAATGTGTTTTGATCTAAATGGTCTTACAAACAAAGGGCCACTCCTTTCGTATTTTTTATTAAAATGCATTGAGTAGGCAGTTAATAATTTTGACATAAACCTAGAAATACCACCTTCTTCCTTCTCATAAATTAACAAATGAAAATGATTGGGCATTAGACAATATGCAGTAATTGAAACAATTGTGCTTTTTCGATCAATTGAAAATAACTTTTTCATCAAGGACTCCCCTTGATTTTTTTTCTTTTTACCAATAAATTTCTGAAATAATTTAGATAAATGAAAATTTTTTGAACTATTCGCCAAATAAAGCATCGCGACAAACCGAAAGTAATCCTTTTTATCTAAAAAAATTTTTCTCTTCTCAACACCCCGCGTATATATGTGATACCAATTCCCTTTTATTAATGGAGTTTTTCTTAACATATATTTGATATTAACAAATAATGATTATTTATCAAGGGGGGTCCTTGATAAATTGAAGAATTTAACTGAATTTTTAAGTAAAGTTTGATAAACTTTTTCTTGATCTATATCCTTTATTTCAGAGATTTTTTTAGCTATTTCAACTACATAAGCGGGTTCATTTGTTTTACCCCTATATGGCGCAGGCGCTGCAAAAGGTGCGTCTGTTTCAACCATAACTGATTCTAGTGGCAAGAATTTAATAACTTCATCGTAATCATGGCTGAATGTAATCGGACCATCAAAAGAGAACGTAAATCCAAGTTCCAAGAATTTTTTTGCAATTTCTACGTTCCCTGCAAAAAAATGAAGGTTGCCACGCAGATTATCTTTATCTTTATTCATACCCCTACCGGATACTGGATATCCGCCCGGCCGAGCCATTCGGACGGGTCGGATATCGGATACTAAAATATCATACAGATCTTCATACGCGTCCATTGAACCTTTTGATGGACGGCAGTGGATCATAAGCGGCTTATTAACTTCTAAAGCTAATTTAATATGTTTTTTGAAAAGATCTTTTTGTTTTTCTTTTGTTTCTGGTCGCATATCGCGAAAATAATCCAGCCCACACTCACCTATTGCGACAACCCTGGGATGTAGTGCTAATTCTTTATATTTTTCATAATCGAAAATTTCCTTATCGTTATCCGTTTTGTCCCCAGGACGATCGTGCTCGATCGGATGGAGCCCTACTGTCGCCCAGATATCTGGATTATTTTCTGCAATCACCACTGCTTCCTCAGAGGTATTATAATCAGCACCAACCACAATGGTTGCAACTTGAGCTGTGCGCATACGTGCCAAAACAGCCTCTTTGTTTTCTTTTAGAGGCGATAGATTAAGATGAGAATGAATATCGATGAATCTCATAATCAGTAAATCAAGAAATTATATCTTTCTCAAAAACAGCGGTTTCTCCGGAGATTTATTTTCTTTTATTAGCCTGAATATTTCCGCAGAAGTAGTGGGCAATATCGGCTGAAGCAGATAAGCAATTTGATTGAGACCTTTTACCAAATAAATAATTATTTCCTTGGCTTTTTCTTTATCTTCTTTAACTAATTTAAAAGGCTCTTTTTCTTGTATATATGAGTCTAAAACAGAAATCTCCTTCCAAACATATTCGGCTGCTTTTTTAATATCAAATGCTTCCAATGCTTCTGAATAAATATCCGGCATATGATGAGTTAAATCGGCAACAGGCCCATCAAGATTACTTTCCGCCATTTTCATAATTCGTGAAATTAAATTACCCAAGCCATTTGCCAAATTAGCGTTATAGGATTCCTTAAATCCATCTTTAGTAAAAGGACTGTCTTCAAATTGATTAATTTCTCGAGCCAAATAAAACCTGAGTGCTTCCGCGCCATATTCATTTATTATTTCGCGAGGATCAACCACATTACCCAAGGTTTTGCTCATTTTTATTCCACCCGCTCCGGTAATAAATCCATTAATGATAATTTGCTTGGACGGAGGAAGTCCGGCTGCCATCAGCATGGCCTGCCAAATTGCCGATTGGTATCTTAGATTATCCTTGCCACAATACTGCGTGACCGGCCACCAATCGTTAAATTTTTTCATATCACTAGGCCAACCGACTGCAGAAATATAGTTAACCAATGCATCAAACCAGACATACATTATATGAAGCGGATCACCCGGCACTTCTATCCCCCATGGCATTTTAGATTTTAAACGCGAAATGCTGAAATCTTCAAGACCCCGCGCCACAAATGCTTTTATTTCATTATAACGAAAATCGGGGATGACAAAATCTGGAACCTCTCTGTAGAGCTCTAAAAGTTTCTCCTGAAATAATGAAAATTTAAAAAAATAATTTTCTTCCTCAATAAACTCTATTTCTAAATTTGGATGATCCGGACATTTTGCATTAACAAGTTCTGAGTCCGTTTTTTCGGCCTCACATCCCACACAATATTTGGCTTTATAACTTTTTTTATAAATATAGCCATTTTCATCGCATTTCTTCCAAAATTCCTGTGCCGCTTTTACATGATCAGCATCTGTGGTCCTGACAAAATTAAATTCAGAAAGCCCCAGTAACCCAATAAGTCCTTTCATTCTTTCAGCGTAAAAATCAGCATAAGCCTGCGGGTCTTTGCCTTGCTTGCCAGCTTCGCGGTATATCTTCATTCCATGTTCATCTGCACCGGTATTAAAAAAAACATCGAGGTCTGTCATCCGCTTATATCTGGCAATAATATCTGCCCGAACAAATTCCAAAGCATGCCCCATATGAAGATCGGCATTTACGTAAGGTAATGTTGTTGTGATATAGAAACGCATAATCTAGCTGCTAGCTGCTAGCTGCTAGCAGCTAGTTATTAATTTACTAGAAGCTAATCGCTAGAAACTAGATGCTTTATGTTACTTTAGTTCTAACTTTATGATGTTCGAGGTCTTCCATAAGCTCCAAGATCGCCACTGCGACCGGAATGCCGAGCAAAATTCCCCAAAATCCTGCCAGTCGTGCGCCGATCAAAAGCGCCAAGATCACAACCAGCGGTGAAATGCCCACGACTTTTTTTATTACCAAAGGCTGAAGCAGATAATTTTCAAACTGCTGAATAATAATATAAAGACCTGCCACCCACAACAAAAGTGAAATGCCGCCATCTACATACGCAAAGGTTAATGCCGGGATAACTGCCAAAATAAGTCCAAAAGGTATGAGTTCAAATACGGCAGTAAAAAGAGCAATCAAAAAAGCATATTTTACACCCAATATCATAAGTCCTAAAAAAGTCAGTATGCCCACCATGAGGCTGAGCAAAAACTGGCCCTGCACCCAAAGAGCGATCTTTTTTTCTGTTCTCTGCCAAAGCGAGATTACATACTCTTCATACATAAGCGGTGTAACTATTTTTAAAAATGCTTCTATTCCTCGCTCTTTGATTGATAAGTAGAATGAAATTATTATGATCAAAAGAAGGTTCAAAACACCGCCGAAGACAGAAACCAGTGTTTCCAAAAATCCGGCACTAAGATTTGAAACCAAACTGCGAGCTCCTTCTATTAATCCGCCAAGAGAAACGTTGTTGGAAATTGTTTTTGTGATTTCTTTTGCTCCTTCGGCTTCTTCTTTTTCAAAACCCTGAAGGAAAGAAGCCTGCGGCAAATAATCAGACAATAGCGCAGAAAGCCCGGACATTTCACCTACAAAAACCGGTATGAAGATATAAAAAAGTCCGGCCAAAAGCAAAGCTGACAAAACATAAATTAAAACAACTCCAAGCGTGCGATGTATTTTAAAAATTGAAAACTTGCTTAAAACTAATTCCACAAAAGAAGCGATCACAATTGAAGTCAGAATGACTAGGACCACGTCGCGCAAATAATAAATTGCCACAACCAAAACACCCCAAAAAACCACACGCAGAAGTGAAATATTACTGATATTAATATTGATGTTTTTATCCATCCCGTTAGAAACAAAAGCTAATTACTAACTTTTGCTGTTATTAAAAAAAGGAATAATATTGCTAGCATTTATGCCCCGAAAGAAATAAGTTTCTAACGGGATCCATTTTATTTTACCTTTATTTACTTGTCTTGCTTGATTTACTTGATTTACTGACTTTATCATATTTTGAGCAATTTCTCTAATTTCTTTTTATCATTTGAAGGCCCAATCATTGCCAAATTAAGAGTTTCTTGCTTAAAAATTTTTCTGGCCAAATTTCTCAAATCCACCGCGCTCACTGCTCGGATTTTTTTGAATTTTTCCTCAGGAATATTTACTTTATGTTTTAAAATTTCCTGTGAACCATAAAACATAGCTATTGCATCAGATGATTCCAAATTAAGCTTAGTATTACCAATTATATATTCTTTAGCTTTCTCAAGTTCGTCATGCGGCACAAGTTCATCTTTTAATTTTTTGCATTCATTTAAAACAGCCGGGATCACTTCCGCCAGTCGATCATTGGCGAGCCCGGCGGCAATCTCAAAATAGCCGTGGTCGGTATAAGCATCGTTCCCGCTTCGCACATAGTAGCAAACCCCGAGTTCTTCTCGTAAGCGCTGAAAAAGACGCGACGACATACCTGCTCCTAAAACAACCGAAAGCAAAGCCAAAGCCGGATTACCGGGATAAAAAATATCATAGCTGCGAAATCCCAGAATCAAATGGCTTTGGTCAGTTTTTTTCTTTTTTAATAAAATTTTAGGCATAGTCTGGCGCTCTTTAACCGGAAGCTTTGGCGATTTCGGCTTGTTTGGAATATTTCCAAAAACTTTTTTTATTTCTTTTAGAACATCCGTTTCACTTATACGGCCGGCCACCACGATCGTGGTCGCACGCGATGTTCCAGCCGGCCGGCTGGTCGCCATAGAGAAGCTCCATGAAAAGATCGCTTACATGCCGCTGTGGCATATCTTCATACATATTTATTTCTTCCACGATCACTCCTTTTTCTTTCTGCATTTCTTCCTCTGGAAAAGTTGAATTTAAATAAATATCAGAAATAACGTCAAAAATCTGGCCAAAATGTCGAGCATCTGCTTTTGCATAGTAGCCAGTGTACTCGTGCGAGGTAAAAGCGTTGGATTCGGCGCCCAATCCATCCAATTCCTTAGAAATATCAATTGATTTGGGTCTTTTGGCGGTTCCCTTAAAACACATGTGTTCTAAAAAATGTGAAAGTCCGTTGATTTTTTTTGTCTCATATTTAGAGCCGGCTTCAACCAAGACTAAAACAGTGACCGTAGGATTGTCCTTCATCGGCACCGTGATTATTCTAAGTCCGTTTTTTAATATATGTTTATTTGGAGTCATTATCTTAAATAATTTGTATGTGTTTCCCCTCCTTCATAAGAGAGGGGAAGAAACCTACTCCATCATCTTTTCCTTAATGTAACTTATTAGATTATCTACTTTCACCCTCTCCTGTTTCCCTGTATCACGATCACGCACTGTGACAGTGTCATCTGTGAGAGTGTCAAAATCTATAACGATACACCACGGTGTGCCGATCTCATCCTGCCTTCGGTAACGCTTGCCAATATTGCCATTGTCATCCCATGCTACGCGTCCAAATTCAGCCTTTAAGAGGGCGTAAACCTTAGTATTCGCATATTCCACAAGCTCCGGCTTATTCTTTAATAATGGCGATACAGCACAAATCACTGGCGCAATAGAAGGTTTAAATTTCAAATAAACTCTGTTTTCCTTGTCACTTGCCCCGTCCTTGGTTGGGTCTTCAGCATAAATAGAAAGCAATAATGCCAGCACTGCCCTATCTACTCCGAAAGTCGGTTCTATCACGTGAGGCACAATTTTTTCTGATTCTGCAGAATCATGCCGCGTACTGTCCTTTGAAACGCGGACCCCCTCGTCTATATATTCAAGCTTATGATTTTTCAAATCAAAATCAGTCCTGTAGGCAAGACCAAAAAGCTCTTTTTGCCCAAAAGGATATTCAAATTCAAAATCTACCGTCCTTTTAGAATAATGGGCCAAATCTTCTTTTGGAATTTCAATGTCGTGAACTTTAGCCATATCAAGACCAATCTCTTCCATCCATTCCTCCATCTCATCTTTCCAATACTCAAAGTATTTTTCCCAATCAGCCGGACGCACAAAATATTCAATTTCCATCTGCTCAAATTCTCTCTGTCTGAAAAGAAAATCTCTCGGAGTAATTTCATTTCGAAAAGCCTTGCCGATCTGTGCCATACCAAAAGGAAGCTTTGGGTGAAACGCGTCCACGGTGTTTTTAAAATTTACAAACATACCCTGCGCTGTCTCCGGCCGAAGATATGAGACAGCCGAAGAATCGTCTGACGCGCCGACTTTGGTCTGAAACATCATATTAAACTGTTTAGCTTCACCTAATTTACCTTTACATTCCGGACATTTAAGAGGTCCGACCTCTGGGACTTCTTTGAGGTCGGACCTCAAGGTATCAGCGCGAAATCTTTTTTTACATTTTTCACACTCCACCATCGGATCGGCAAAATTAGCCACATGGCCTGCTGCTTGCCAAACCTCCTGTCGCATCAATATCGCCGCATCTATACCATACATATCGCGTCTGGAATCTACAAACTTTTTCCACCAAGATTGTTTAATATTGTTTTTTAATGCCAATCCAAAATGGCCCCAATCCCAAGTGCCACCGAGTCCCCCATAAATTTCCGATCCTTGAAAGACAAATCCGCGCCTCTTGCAAAGCGAAATTATTTTTTCCATTAATAAATTTTTTTCCTCTTTTTTTTGCATTTGATTTTTTACCCCCGCACCAAAATTCTCCTCAACCCCCGGGGTTGGGGCATCTTTAACCCCGGGGGTTTTCCCGAATTTTGGTGCGGGGTTTACTTGATTTACTTGCCTCGCTTGCTTTACTTGATTTACCTGTCACTGCACCACTATCTCATCAGCCCCTTTATATGCCGGATCTGAACTTATTCTTGTATCTATCTTTGATCGTGTGCTCTTAAGTGTCACATTAGCAAAAGTATCTTCGCCGGTCAAAACTGATTCTTCAAGAAGCGGAGGTACACTACCTATTTGAGCGATCGAAGGTGTGAGCTCTATCTGGAAGGAAACTTCACGCGGATTACCATTGAGACCTGTGCCACGAGGGATATTTCCAACTCGCCAAACCACTTCCTTACTTGCATCATTATAACTGACGTTTTCAGATGTCGGAGAAATCTTGCCAAGCCATTTTACGGAAAAGGGCGGTAATTTTGCCCGCACTTCCGCGCGAGCGACATCATTGGTGGTATTAGATAGTCCCCAAACCACTGTGTATGTAGTTTTTTGCCCAGCTTTAGGTGGAATAAAACCAGTATTTTGGAATGCTCCCTGTGAATACAAACCACGAGCAGAAAGCTGCAAATTTGAAGTTAATTTCACAATTTTACTCCTA
>CAZVEC010000013.1:0-1710 GCA_964626035.1 uncultured Candidatus Saccharibacteria bacterium | reverse complement strand
ATCGGAGTTGGCTATTGATTCAAAAAAATTAGATTCATTTGGCCGGTTGGCAGAAATAGATGCTAATAGCTCGATTTGCGGCGACACAACCAGTGATGGAAATTGAGTGGAAGTCGAAGAAAATTCAAACTCAAGGATTCCTTGCGTGCCCGGCTCGACAGAAGCAAATGCCGGTATGGTTTCTTTATCCCAAACCAAAACATCATTTGCAATGTCATAAAATCCATTTTTAACCTTAATTGAATTTTTATTTAAAGCATTGCCGGTGATTTTTACTCTGACCTCCATGTCATTCAGCCGCCCGGGTTGATTGTTGGCCCAAGAAAGTGATGCATTCACAGTCTTTTGACTTTGAAAAGCATATTCAGCCTGATCACGACCTCCTACTAAAAGATTTACGAGTAAGGAAGGCGCCTCGAGCAAAAAAGTCTTGGTCAAGCTGCCATAGAGCGTGCTGATCCCGGTCTCGCTCGATTTATCTTTTTCACCCACTAAAACATTTATAATCTTAGTTTCTCCGGTTTCGCCCAACATGCTGCCTTTGATTATTATACTTTTTTCGGCACTGGGATTTAAATCTCCCAGGAACCAAACATTATCGCTCACAAAAGGCATGGGCGTCGATTCTTTAAATTGAAATCCGATCGGATAAACCGCTTTAACGAGCATGTCTTTTGATATCGTATTTGTATTGGAAGCGATTTTGATCGAAAGTGTAACGTCTTGATTTGGATTCACTGAACTTGGAGCATCTATTGTAAAAATTAGCGGAGAGCTTGAAAAAGTAACTTCGAAAGTTTGCACTTTTACAAATGTGGCGGAAGAGCCGGCAATGCGATATTCCAAAGTAGCTTTAAGCTCGCGCTTGGAGCCCTGTTCGCCAAATAGAGTGATCTTGGCATTACCAAGAGATGTGCCGCCGGAAGCCACATTTTCAATGTTAAATTTTTTACGCTCGACCCCTTCTCCTCCTTCATAAGGGGGAGATTGAGAGGGGGTCTCCGATGAAATAAACCCCTTTTGGTATTCCAATGCAAGAGAATTCACTTCGATCTGGCTTGTATTTCTGTTTAAAATAGAAACTTCAGTGTCGAATTCTTCTCCGCTTTGAATAAAAGGATTGGCGCTTATTATGATGTCGATATTTTCCGGCGAGACAACATTGCCGCCTTTGTAAATTTTAAAAAAAGAAAAAACCAAAGCCCCTGCCAGAACCAAAAGCGAGAAATAAAAAAACTTCTTGAAAATAGATGATCGAGGTCGGGCCTTGTTCATAGGATGTCTAAAAGGCCCGTCCTCGGTCATCTTTTCCGATCCAACCCCCGGGCGGGAAGAGGTCGGTCCTCTAGATGTCCCGAGGTCCGACCTCGAGGAGCCCGTGCTATCTTCCTCCCCCCACCCCGTCGGCACCCCATACGAAATGCTGTCCATCTTCTTATCTTTTTTACGATGAACCGGATCAGTCCGGCTATAGAGCTTCCTCTGAATTTCTTCCAATCTATTTATTTTGTTTAAATCTTCATTTGCCATAAAAATTTTACCTCGATGGGAAGAGGCCGGTCCTCAAGATGTTCCGAGGTCCGGCCTCGAGGAATCGAGGTCTTATTAAAATTTATTATAGCACTAATTCCCTCCTTTTTAAATAAAAATGTAAGTTTCGGGAAGAGGTCGGTCCTCTGATTCAGCAGAATCATGTCGCGCAGTGTCCAT
>CAZVEC010000012.1:14684-17128 GCA_964626035.1 uncultured Candidatus Saccharibacteria bacterium | reverse complement strand
ATTTCAAGCACTTCCTTAACTCCTTCAATTAAGTTATTTATTGAACCAGATATGGCCTCGCGTATATCGCTATCTGTCACAATCACTTCACGAGGGAGTCCTGTGACCAAATCTCGCCCGCGCACTTCTGCTTCAAGAGTAGGACCCGACACCACTCGGCCAATGGCAATTTTCACATTCTCGGCGGTTTTGTCGCCAATCAATATCTTAAACTCATCTCTCATATAAGTGATTATGTCGCTATTCAATCTGTCGCCGGCAATTTTCAAATTCTTTGATCTAACTATACCACCCAATGAGATCAGCGCGATATCAGTAGTTCCACCGCCAATATCTATCACCATTGAACCAATAGGATCTTTCACAGGCAGCCTGATGCCGATCGCTCCAGCCATGGGCTCTTCCACTATATACACCTCGCGCGCGCCGGCAGATCGGGCAGCATCATAGACAGCTCTGATTTCCACATTAGTAATGCCGGATGGCACGCCCACTACCACTCGAGGACGAAAAAATTTCTTAGACATTTTCTCTGCCTTGTTTATAAGGTAAGCCAACATTTCCTCAGTCACCTCGTAATCCGAAATCACACCATCCACAAGCGGACGAATCGCTTTAATGTGTCCGGGGGTGCGACCAAGCATTTGCTTGGCCTCAGAGCCGATAGCTACAATTTGGCCGGTCTTTTGATTCACAGCTACGACCGAGGGCTCATTGATCACTACACCATGTCCGCCCAAATAAACCAGCGTATTTGCTGTGCCCAGATCGATACCTATATCATTAGAGAACATTTTGTAAAGTTTCTTAAGCATGTATTAATAATTTCAATAATTTTTCTTGATCTAAAATTTGTGTGTCATTTTCAGTTCTCTTTTTTATTTCATAGCCTCCCGCCTTTAAACTTTTTTCTGAAACCACAACCCGATATGGTATACCAATCAAATCAGAATCAGCAAATTTTCCTCCAGCTGAAATATCTCGCCTATCATCCAATAACACTTCCACACCCTTTTTGTTTAATAAATCATATAATTCAATAGCTTTTTCATAAACAGATTCATCAGCGCCAAGTGGCAAAATATGAACATTATAAGGAGCAATTGACTCTGGCCAAACCATTCCTTTTTCATCTGACAATATCTCAACAACTGAACCCATAAGCCGACCTAAGCCTATACCATAACAACCCATGATCACAATTTGGTCTTTTCCCTGCTCATCTTTATAAGTCATATTAAACGGAGTTGAATACTTTGTTTTAAGTTCAAAAATATTTCCTACTTCAATAGCACGTTTTTCTACCAAATCAGATTTTTTCAAATTAAGTTCGGTTAAAACCTCATCATTGTAAACTTCCTTATTTACAGCAATTCCTTTTTTTTCATCCACATATATTGTATCTTCACCTGCTGGTGTAATAGCTTGAAATTCATGAGAATATTTTGAAAAACTGCCACCAGAAGCAAATGTTAAATATGTAACACTACCAATGCCTACCCTATCAAAAATTCTCTTATATGTTTCACTCATCTTGTTATAAAAAATGCCTAGATCTTCCTCATTAGTATGAAAAGAATACATATCTTTCATCACAAATTCTCGCCCGCGCAATAATCCCGATTTTGCACGAAGCTCCATTCTAAATTTATCTTGAATTTGATAAATCGCTTTTGGCAAGTCTTTGTATGAATTAACAAACTGTTGAACGAGTGGCACGACAATCTCTTCATGTGTCGGGCCAAGTGCAACTTCACGACCAGAACTATCTTTCACTTTATACAAATCATCCATTGAATTCCAACGACCAGTTCTTTCCCAATTTTCCTTAGGATGAAAAACAGACATTAGAATTTCCTGCCCACCAACACCATTCATCTCTTCACGAATAATATTTTCAATTTTTTTAATAACACGCAATCCCAAGGGCAGAAAAGAATAAACCCCAGCCATTTCTTTATTAACAAAAGAGGCCTTAGTTAAAAATAAGGCATTTTTCGAAACCTCATCAGCTGGTAACTCTTTGCGAGTTTTAGTAAAAAGCGTTCCTTGTAACATATGCTTGATATTACCCTAAAACATATATGCAGTCAAAAAACACTAATTAACATTGCCTAATTTTATCTTTTTTGTTAGAATGCTCCCCATGACAAACAATCAAAAAATTAATCCAATAATTGAAGAATTGCTTAAAATTGGAGCCCATATAGGGTATTCAAAGACGCGCCGACATCCATCAACCAATGAATATATCTTGTCTACTAAAAAAAAGCTGGATATTATTGATTTGGAAAAATCCTTAATAAATTTGGATAAGGCGAAAGAATTCATAAAAAAGCTCGGTGCTGAAGGAAAAATAATTCTTTTTGTAGGCGCTAAACCTGAAGCCAAAAGTGCCATTAAGGAAGCGGCAGAAAGCTTGAATATGCCTTATGTTACAGAAA
>CAZVEC010000012.1:9422-14674 GCA_964626035.1 uncultured Candidatus Saccharibacteria bacterium | reverse complement strand
AATCACAAATTTCAGCGAAATAAAAAAAAGAGTGGACAGATTAGTTGACTTAAAGAGCAAGAAAGAAAAAGGTGAACTAGAAAAATACACCAAAAAAGAAAGACTATTAATAGACCGAGAAATTGAGAAATTAAGCAAATATTTTTCAGGACTTTTGAATCTAAAAAAGACTCCTGATGCATTATTGATAGTGGACACCAAAAAGGAAGACAATGCTTTCTTGGAAGGCATGAAAGCCAAAGTGCCAGTTATCGCTATAGTGAACACTGACACCGAAATAAAAAAGATTAACTACCCTATCGTTGCAAATGACTCAGCTTCATCATCAATAACATATTTTGTTAAAGAACTAGCTAAAGCATATAAACAGTAAAGCAAGCGAAATAAGCGAGTCAAGTAAATTAGGCTTGATTCACTTTGTTTACTTGATTTACTTGATTTACTTTCTATGATTACAACAGAACAAATCAAAGAACTTAGAGATGCCACCAGTGTATCGGTCATGCAGTGCAAAAAAGCATTAGAAGAAACCGGAGGCGACATGGAAAAAGCTCTTATGGTGCTTAAAAAGAAAAGTGTTGAAATGGCTTCCAAAAAATCTGACAGAGAAGTAAAAGCCGGATTAATAGCTTTAAAAAGTGACAACAAAAAAGCAGTAGCTGCTGTTCTTCAATGTGAAACTGATTTCGTAGCAAAAAATCAGGATTTTGTTGATCTAACAAACAAAATCGCGCAAATTGCTTTTGAGAATGGCAAAGACAAAGCTGAAGCAGATGCCGGAGAACTAATAAACAATGTTATTCAAAAGGTTGGAGAAAATATTAAGATAAAGGAAATATCGATAATTGAAGGCGAAAATTTGGGTATTTATACGCACAGTGGAAAATTAGCTTCAATAGTTTCTCTCAAGGGAGGAACACCTGAATTAGCGAAGGATGTTGCAATGCAAGTGGCTGCCATGAATCCTGAATTTATGAGCATGACAGATATAGATGATCAAACAAAGGAGAATGTCAGGCAATTATTTGTTAAGGAAGTAGAAGAAACAAACAAACCGGAAGAAATAAAGAAAAAAATTCTGGATGGCAAGGTTGCCTCTTATTTTAATGAGCGTGTGCTTACTGAACAAGCTTTCATAAAAGACCCAAATGTGTCAATTGGAAAGCTATTGGCAAATGCAGGTGATGCGAAAATCATCAAAGCTGTGCGAATTTCCATTTAGTAATATATGCTTTTTTTAATTTCAATATTTTTAATATCTCTTGTCTTGGTCATGTATGTAATTCTCCACAAGGTACAACAGATTAGATTAGGCCAGGTTATTGCAAATGAGGATGATATCCCTCCAACTTTGAGATATTTGCCCAAAAAAAGTATAAAAATTATATGGATTGGTTTTTTGAATTTTTTAAAAAAATATGGCCACATTGCAATACTTATTGCTTTGAAATATTGGATAAAGCTTTCTTATTTTCTAAAAAGAAGCATTGATAATTTGAAGCTAAAAATCAGATTATTGATTAATAAATACAAAAAACCAAAAGATGAAAATGCAGACAGTGCTCCATCAGGTTTTCTGAAAATGATCACTGATTACAAAAAGAAGCTTAAAAAAATAAAAAATAAAATGAAAGAGGAAGAGAAGAATGGATGAATTAAGGATAAGATATTAGATACTAGATATTAAGATATTGGATAAATAATGTTTGCCGGCATAGCTCAGTTGGTAGAGCGCCGCTTTTGTAAAGCGGATGTCCGGGGTTCAAATCCTCGTGCCGGCTCCATGAAATACAAACAAAAAACCTCAGTCTAGGACTGTGGTTTTTTGTTTGATTCTTCGGTATTTATATCTTCAGTATTTTGAAGTTTTTTTATCTCCGGTAATATCTTTTCTATATCTTCCACGCTTTGAAAACCATTGTATACCTTGCCGTTTATTACCATCGCCGGCATTTCATTTTTTACTTTATACACATCAATTAAAGCTCTAACCGCTGAAAGATCAACATTGTAATCAAATGAATAAACTCTAAATTCGGGATATTTCTCTCTGAGAGCCGTCAATACATAACCTTGTTTCTCACAATCACTGCAATCTTCATTATTAGAATAAAAATAAAGAACAAAAATTGATTTTAGGCCGCATCTATCTCTAACCCTTTTCATTAAAATATAATCCTTAATTTCGAGAAGCGAATAATATCTTTTTAATCCCAATATCTCTTCCCTGCTGCCATTTATATTTTTATCACTGTATTCAATCTTTGCCGCTAAATCTCCAAGCTCTTCTGAGAGAAAAGTATTATCAACATCTTTACATGAAAGTTCTTCAAGCAGTGAAAATTTTGTCTCTGAAGATAATATATCAATTGAAATCTTATCTTGAATATTTTTCACTTGTTCAATTTTACGAGTATTAAAAAAATTACCCGTATAAAGAGCGGTCATAAATAGTGCAAGTGTTATAATAAAAACTGAAATATATTTTTTCCAATCCATAAAAATTAGTAAATCAAGCAAGGCAAGCGAGCTAAGTAAATTAAGCTAATTTCCAGATTCACTTGATTTACTTTATTTACTTGATTCACTTAATTAACTTTTGTGATTAGCGCCATGTTGTATCCTTAAAAAAAACTAAATTATAAAATGATTTAAGGATCCAAAAAGGAGCCAAAAAACCTGAAAGAATAACGAAATATAGCATATCTAATGATAATCTAGGTTTTATTTTAGACAATCTCTTCCCAATTAAAATTGAAACAACTACCAAAATATAAAGTAAAATCATCATAAAAGTGACTGATTTTGTATCTACATAAAACCAATCAAATTTAAACGAAAAGAAATTAAAATTCAATCCAACTGCTCTAAATTCTGCAATTTTATCTATCGCCATATTAAATATTTCCTTAATTAAAGTAAAAACTATGAAAATAACAGCCAATAAAGAAACGATTCCAGCCGGTAATGTGAAAAATGAAACATTGCCATATTTAGATCGAAAAAAAATACCCCTATAATCAATGGAATTTTTAAGAAAACCATATGTCCAGCGCAGCCTCTGTTTGTAAAGTTTTTTTACAGTATTGGGGGCTTTGGTGTATATTACCGCATCCAAGCAATAATCGATCTTTAAGCGATTTTTTTGCATTCGCAATGCCATTTCAGCGTCTTCGGTATTGTACGCTTTTCGATAAGGTCCAATTTTTTCAAAAACTTCCTTGCGAAATATAGACAAAGGCCCCGGCGTAACATGCATAGCTCCCAATAATGCCAGCATTTTTTTAACAAAAACAGAGAGCTGATATTCGGCATTTTGCGCAAGTTCAACAATATTTTTTGGTTCATGAATTAATATTGACGGTACGACTGCCATAGTCAGAGGATCCTGAAAATGTCTTGCAATATTTTTAAGCGCGCATTTATCTGCAAACGAATCTGCATCAAGACTGCCAACTAAATCTGTCTTTAAATTAGAAATGGCTAAATTTAGCGCAGTATGTTTACCTCCATTATCTTTCTTAAAAATAGAAATATTGGAATGTCCCACAAATCGCTGAATTACACCCCAAGTATTATCGGTACTGCCATCGTCAACAATAGAAATAAAAAGTTTATCTTTGGGATAATCTAGGCTTAAGAGAGAATCCACGGTCTGTGTAACGGTACTTTCTTCATTAAAACACGGGACAATCACGGTAACGCTTGGGTAACTAATTGAAATTATTTCATGAGTAGTGCAAGATGAATTTCGCCTTTTTTCTAAAAATGTCATTAATAAAAAAACCTGCACATAAATGGCAAGAAATATGAATAAATTAAAAAAAATGTCAGAAAATATTTCCATTGATATAATTGCAGATAATAACACAAACATTAATAATTAACAAATATACAATACAAAAAACTCCCTATCACAAGACAAGGAGTTTTTTGTTAAAAAATTTACATTTTCATACCTTCCATACCTGTCTGTCCACCTACTGATTCCGGCATGCATGTTTTACACTTACAGCCGATCATCATAACAACAGCGGAAATACCAACCAAGATATATACAATCCATTCAACTCTAGGAACTCCGCCCAAGATCAAATTTACGACATTAAGATTAATTCCAAGAAAAGCACCAAGACCTGTCAAACCCCAGTTTAAAGCTCCGATATAAACCAAAACTGCGGCAATTTTAGCCGGAAGGCACTTTGTTTTGCATCCTTTGCAGGTTGCATCTCCACAATGACTGCACATCATATTATAATTAGCTGCTAGCTTATAGCTGCTAGTCACTAGCTTTATTTACTAGATAACTAGACACTAAGAGATAGACGCTTAAAATTAGACTAATAAATACCTATATTTTGTTGTATCTAATTATATCATATGTTAGAATCAGACTACAATTTAAGTTATTAACAGTTAGGAAGTAAATAAAGTTAAGTAAGCAAGGCAAGTAAATAAAGCTAGGAATTAAATTCTACTTGATTTACTTAATTTACTTGTTTTGCTTGATTTACTAAATAAATATGGAAGAACACAATATTCATCATGGTGAACATCACACCACTCATTCAGACGTACATACTGCGGCTAAGCCATCAAGATTTACATTATCATTACCTTCAGCCATTGTTATTGCAGGCGTATTAATTGCTGGTGCAATATTAATTAAAAGCCCAAATAGCGCCAACTCAGCCCCCAATCTTGCTCAAAATGGACAAGTTCCAACTGCACCACAGGATATTAAACTTCGAGAAGTAAGCAATATTGACCACGTTCGAGGTGATTTAAAAACTGCTAAGGTAGTAATAGTTGAATATTCAGATTTTGAATGCCCATTTTGTCAAAGATTTCACAGTACAATGAATCAAGTAATGAAAGAATATTCCGGAAAAGTGGCTTGGGTATATAGGCATTTTCCTCTTGAATTTCACACAAAATCACCAAAGGAATCAGAAGCATCAGAATGTGCTGCATCACTTGGAGGTAATGATGCTTTCTGGAAATTTGCAGATAGAATTTTTGAAATATCCCCTACTAACAATGGACTTGATCCTGCTGAACTACCAAAAATTGCAGAATTTGTTGGTTTAGATGTTCAAGCCTTCAAAAAATGTTTGGAAAGCGGCCAGTTTGCAGAAAGAGTTGCAAGTGACCTTAAGGAAGGCGCTGCCGCAGGTGTACAAGGAAATCCACACAGGATTATCATGACCGCTAATGGAAAAAAGAAAATTCCCCTCTCCGGAGCCCAGCCG
>CAZVEC010000012.1:2671-9412 GCA_964626035.1 uncultured Candidatus Saccharibacteria bacterium | reverse complement strand
GAAAAAATTACAATGTAGGCAAATTCTGCGATCGCAGAATTTGCCTACATTACGTTATATTAACATTAGGACAAGTTAGCTATAATAATTAGTTACTATACATTATCCTAACTAAAAAAGTAGGCATAGTCAGCGATCACTGACTATGCCTACTTTGTGAACATTATAATATGAATTTTATATGTTTATTTTGATAATTGATTAATAGTGAATTGTGCTTTTGAATGAATATCTTCAAGGAATTTTTTTATAGATGGATATCTTGTATTAAAATTTTTATAATCATTATTGATACCATTTAAGAGCTGACCTAAATTATCACGAAATTCCCAGATGCCAGCATACGCTTGTTCAAAATCTTTTTCTTTTTTATCTAATTCTGCTTTTAATGCATCATTCTCTTTTATTAAATCATTGATTAAACCTGAATCAGATATATTTCCTTCTTGCGCAACAATCTGAATGCCTAAAATAGAGCTCCAAAGATTGCGGAAATATTCTATACCTCTCACTCTTGTAGTCCTAGTGCTGGATATTCTCTCTGGTGCCACGTAAACAGGCACAGCGGGTTTAAGGGCTGTCAGGTCAAAGGATTGCAGCTTATTTTCATTGCACAACGCTGTATTATCTTTAGGACCCTTACATGCCAGCACCTTCCATTTATAGCCCTCTAATGCGTATTTTTCAGGTATTTCGAGGCTCTTTTGGTTAGATGGCGCGTAATAAACCTGAGTTTGAGCCCCGACTTTTTGCAATTCAACCATAAAGTAGCTTGGAGTGAGACCCTTATAGCTCCAATTTAGCTTAAGCTTGTTTTCCATAGCTCCAAGAACACTCGTTTCACCTTGAGCAAACGCATGATGATCGCTCCAAAAAAGAAGAATGAATGAAAATATGAGAATTAAAAAATAGCCTACTGTCTTGTTTTTTTTGTAAAATTTAAATTTAGGCATTGAAAAATTATGTGTTTTTTGTAATTCAAAATTATCTAGGTGTGTCGCTAAACTGATTAATAAGAGCTTCTAAATCTTCTGTGTTTAATGCTCTTCCATTGCCAAACACAGTACCTACAGCTGCCGGACCGGTATCTGACGATGAGGACCTAACATTAATGTCTGTCCAAGGGCCATTAAATGTCGTAGTGCCATCAGAGCACGAGAAACGAACTTGATATTGTCCAACTGCATAATTATGAACTGCGCTTACTATGCCAGTCTCGGAATTGTACATTGCTCTTGATGGATTACCAAAAGCCTCAGTACGCTGCCAATAAAACCCACAATCTGAAATATTGGCTCCGCCCGGATTAGTCACGGACGCTGAAAATGTTATGCCGTTAACATTATCTACAATTGGACTTGTTGGGGTGACTGTGCCAATAGAAACAGAATCTCCCTCACCAGGCGGATTAGATGTAGTTAGAGTTACAGAAATTTCGCTACTGGATTGGTTAGTTGCAGCATCAAACCCTGTACAATTTATTATATTTGCTCCTGTATTTATATTAACAATGGCATCAAATTGGCCCGACGCCGCTCCCCCAGTCAAGTTTGCCGTTACACCATTGCAGTCTATGCCGATCACGCCAATATCGTCGCTATAATCGCCCACTATTGGTATCGGCAAAACTGACAAGTCTGAATTAAATTCTGAGCCACTTACCGGGGAGGTTATGTTTATTGTTGGTGAGGCGGTGTCGGAAACTTCAATATCAATGGAAATTCTGTGTTCAGCTATGTTTGTTGCACGATCATATGCGCGAGCAACGAGTCCACCACCACCTACTTGGTTCATAAAAACATTACTGCATTTATAAGTGGAGCCAGAAACAATAGGACAGGTATATGTTTGACCACCAAATGTTGCGACCTGGACTTGAACTAAGGCAATTCCAGAACCAACGTCAGATGCATCAACAAAAACATCAAAAGTATTATTAGTTAAAGTTGCTCCATCAACTGGTGAAGTAATCTGAATTGTCGGCGGAGTGGTGTCGGGAGGAATATAGGCGGTATCGAAACTTTCATAAACACAGGCGCGATCTTCCAGAGCAGCGTCATTTGTATCGTAAGGTTGGTTAACCCCAGCAAATGGGAAAAAACATGGACCGTTCGTATCCGTATGACCCCAATAATTACCATTAATATTCGGATAAATAGTCGTGTAAGTATTAAAATTAGACCCATTACTTGGATTATTAACAATAAAATTATTTCTGGAAAAAGAAACATTTTCATAATTGGTTGGGTATGCTATATTCAAAAACTCACCGATAAACGTATTTTCAATTATCTGTGCATTGGATAAAAAAACAAAACTAACGGAATCAGAAAAATTGCTTCTCGTTAATATTAAAGAGTTTTGTGGACCAACAATTTGAAAAGAATTACGATTATTGTCAATTCTTATACCCTCCATTCGGACAGCTGGCAGGCTTGAAGAATTCCTTGTATCAAAAAATAATCCGAGGCCCGCGGCCGGTTGAGATGCAGTTATGTATATATTTTGTAGAAGAATGTTTCCGGTTAAACCACTACCCATACTAAGAGCATATTTATTTGGGTCTGAGATATTACCATTCATAATTGTTAGATTTTTTATAGTAAAACCGCCATTATAAACATCCAGCCCATTTCGACCATCCGCTGTAAAAATAGTAAATCCGTTGCCATCAAAAACAAGATTGTTTGATGCAATAATACTTAATGCCGGCCCATTATAAGCTGAACAATCTAAATCACCATCTAATGTAACACTAGTCATAACTTCATCACCGCACGAAACCACAGTTGCAGTAGGAGCAGCTTTAATCTGAAAATTTTTGACAAGTAAAATTCCACCGGCAATGGCGGCTAGAATTAGAACAGATGAAATTATTAGGTTTCTTTTGGACATATTTTTATCTTGGACTTTTGGTAATAAAGTTTATTAAATTTTCCAAATCGCCAGTATCCAATGCACGGTCGTAGTTATATATTATTCCTGAAATCTGACTTACAGGCGCTGGCGGAGGCGGTGGAGGTGGAGGTTCTGCGCCACAAGCCAGTTCTTCCGGCTCCACAGTGGAAGTAAAACGAGTTGATTCTGTCCTTTGGCCACTGACTGGATCATCCCAATAAATATAAAACATATGAGGACCTAGATTAATTTCGTTATTTCTATATTCATGCGTCATGGTAAAAGTCCTACTTGTAGCGGTTTCATTTGTCACCTCAATTACCATACCTTTAATTGGATCAGAACATTTAAATTCAATTTCATCTACTACACAAGTAAAATCTTCAAATGCCGGCAAAGCTATTTCATCAACTGTAATTTCCACAGTAGCAACCACGTCACTCGGCACAATATAAGCACCAGTCAAAAATGAACCAGTGATCGAACTAACAAGAGATAAAATTGTGATGATTAATTGTTCCATATTTTTATTTTCCCATCTTTAAATAAATTAAAGCATTTATTAATTAAGGCTGTGGTGGAGCTGGTGGTGCAGGCGGTGCAGGTGGAGCTGGTGGAGCTGGTGGTGCTGGTGGTGGCGGTGGTGGCGGTGCAGCCACTGCTTTATAAGTCACCAAATCAGTAACATCTACAAATCCGCCACCCGCATCATAAAGTCGAGCATAAACATAATATTTTGTATTGTTTTGACAATCACCCTCTGCGCAAATTTCCCAACCTGAAACAACCGGCGAGAATGCCTGTACGCTCGGATCATTCGGGTCTGTCGATAAAGTATCAAAATCATTTGAAATCGCCATGCCTGTAATTTCCGGAACAGAATATGTGAAGAAATATAAATTGACTAAATTGTCGAAAGTATTGGAGTTTTCAGTATTTGACCTGTTTAGCATAAGCAGAGCACCGGCAGAAGAAGGTTCGCCATCTTTACACAACAATGGATCAACTGTCCAAGTAAATTCATCATTATCAGAAGCCAAAATTACTCCGTCTGAAAACCTGACAAAATTTCCGCTTACCGAAAAAGTATTGGACCCTTCCGCCAAATAAGCAAAAGGTACGCTCAGCCCATAACTGAAACTCTGTGTCCCATCCGGGGCTATTGACGTACTGCTTTCTAAAAGATTCACTCCTTCTTTCTGACAAGATGGATATGTTAAGTCGTTTAAGGTGCAGGTGAAACTGCCTTCCCCTACGCCATCCGGAATTCCGGAAGCACTGATGGTTCCATAAAAAGTCATAAAGCGAGCTGGTGTACTGCCATCATTTGCCACGTTTTCTCCCCTGCCATCTGTGGCTTTAGTAATCTCAATATTCATCTGTATTTCGCCAACTTGAACAAGATCCACATCCACGTTGCTTATCTCCCCTGCTGTTATATCCACTGATCCGGTGTAATCCTGGTATCCATCAAGTGTAAGTTTATATGAATGACTGCCTTCTGTGATATCTGGAATATCAGCCGGCGTAACTGATCCCATGTCTATATCGTCTATGAAAATTTCCGCGCCAACCGGTCTGGAGATAAACGAAATCGAGCCGGTGGTGACAGTAACCGAATCTAAACGAAAGACACCACCATAAGTGCCAGCAAAAACATTATTTCCATTAGACACCAATCGATTAACTGGTGAACCAGTTAATCCATCGTTAATATTAACCCAACTAATTCCATTATCAGTTGAAAGAAAAGCACCACCCCACGTACCTGCGTAGATATTACTATTAAATGACAAAAGTGATAGACCACTGGTATCTGGTGTATTAATTGTCATACCATTGTCGGCTAAAGTCCAATTATCTCCATTATCTGAAGATATATAAACCTTATTACCAGAAATTACTGCAAAGATAATACCCCCATTAGAAGCAAAAGAAAGTGCACTGTTTGGCAAGCCATTATTGGCCAGTGTCCAATTATCTCCATTATCTGAAGATCTAAAAACACCACCTCCCGTTCCTGCAAAAATTATTCCAGTATCAACTACCGCTAATGACCTTACAGCAAGAGTTGTGTCTCTTTCATCCGGCTCTCCCCTAGTTAGACCATTATTTATCTGAACCCAATTTTGTCCACTATCAACAGATCGGAAAATACCGGCACCAGATGTCGCTGCAAAAATATTTGTCCCATCAACGACCATGGAGTAAGCCCTTAGATTTGTTAAACCATTATTTACAGGAGTCCAATTTTCACCATTGTCGGTTGAAAGAAAAATACCATCTCCATCTGTACTTGCAAAAATATTTGCTCCGTCAGACATTAAAAAAAGAATTGTTTGATTTGTTAAACCATTATTTACAGGAGTCCAATTTTCACCATTATCAGTCGAAAGAAATACTCCAGCTCCAGCTGTGCCTGCAAAAATATTTGTTCCACTTGTTGCAAGAGAATAAATTTGAAGATTAGTGAGGCCATTGCTAACTTCTTGCCATACTAAAGCTTGCGCGCCCTTAGTCGGAAAATTTCGGACCAGTAAAATTCCACCGACAATGACGGCTAGAATTAAAACTGATGAAATTATTAGGTTACGTGAGGACATAATTTTTATTATCGACGGTTAAATGAATTAAGTAAATCTTCTAATTGGCCTTGGTTTATTGGTGCACCGGTATTAAATAAAAATCCGGAAATTGCCGGCGAAGGCAGGAAAGGCGTATCATCGCAGACATCACCCTCACCGTCGCCGTCGGCATCTTGCTGCTTATTGTTATAATCATCCGGGCAATTATCACAAGCGTCGCCCACACCGTCAGGATTAGTTCCTTCTTCATCAGTATCCTCTTGGCCGGGATTCGGATCATTATCGCAATTATCAATATCATCAATGATGCCATCAGAGTCGGTGTCGGTTGGTTCTCCACCGCCAGACGACACAGTCCATCTAAACGTAGCTATATCTGATTTGTTACCACTGGCATCATAAGCAATCACTTCAAAAAGATATTGATCACCGGCCGGAACTCCTAAACTAAACGGAAAACCACAATTAGCAAATTCATTTACCCCTGGACCGCTTGTGCTATTGTAACGGCAGTCATTACCCGCAATCGAACCGCTATCATCGGATGCGTCGATATATAAGGTGATATCCGTGAAGGATGTCGTGCCGTCATTTGGCAAATCAATCCCTCCCGAGGTTGCTGTCAGGTTGTTGATTGTCGGCGGAGTAGTGTCGGAAGAAAGCGACGTATTATTAATCAAAAAAGAAACATTATCAACACTATAATTAGCCGTCACTAGATCGAGTTTGTTATCGTTATTAAAATCAGCGGCAGTAATGGAGACGGGATTGGAACCTACATCAAAAATAACATTTGGTTGAAAAGAACCGTCACCGTTGCCAACAAAAACAGAAACATACGATGCGGATGTGTGCACTGTGGCAATATCTAAAATGTTATCACTATTGAAATCTCCTGTTGTAATAGAAAAAGGGA
Source organism: uncultured Candidatus Saccharibacteria bacterium (assembly GCA_964626035.1). GTDB lineage: Bacteria > Patescibacteriota > Minisyncoccia > Phycocordibacterales > CAZVEC01 > 2-01-FULL-42-20. The sequence continues at coordinate 3,013 of CAZVEC010000012.1, read as the reverse complement.
AAGGGGCACTCCCATTTATTATAAAGGGAGAACCTAGAGTCAGCGCGAAAGAACCAGTACCGTTACCTAAGAAAATTGAAATATTCTCAAATGTATTAGCTGTAACATTTGTTGCCAAATCTAAATTATTATCTCCATTAAAATCACCGGAAGCAATAGTATAAGGAGAATCTCCTCCGACAGAAAACGGAGAATTCGATGCGGGTACGAAGAATTGGGCACCAGCCGAATCACCTAAAAGAACTGTAATATCTTTACTCAAAGAATTAACTATAGCGAGATCGGGTCTTCCATCACCGTTAAAATCACCAGAGGCTACAGCACGTGGCGCATCACCTACAG
>CAZVEC010000012.1:0-2661 GCA_964626035.1 uncultured Candidatus Saccharibacteria bacterium | reverse complement strand
AAAAATTGGCCCTGCTCCCGCCAAGAAACTAGAGGTTAATGTAAAGGAACCTGTGCCATCTCCGAGAAAAATTAAAATAGGTTCATCTGTAAGATCGTCTCGTCGAGTAGCTACAACTATATCAAGATTGCCGTCACGATCCAGATCTCCAACTGCGATCGAAGAGGGTTTATCATCACCCGTAAAAAAGTTCGTAACTGGGCCAGTTCCTCCTCCAGTGTTTAATATCACTGAAAGATCATTTCGGTTACCAGTCACTGAATCTATTAGACCATCATTATTAAAATCCCCAGTGGCAACAGAAGATGGGACATCACCATTAATTGGCCAGCCACTAATATCAAAGGAAGGAGATATTGACGCACTTTTGACGGGAAAATTTCGGACCAGTAAAATCCCGCCAATGATAGCGACTAGAATTAAAACTGATGAAATTATTAGGTTGCGGGTGGGCATGAGGAATTAGTTAGTAGTAAGTAATTAAGTAGTAAGTAATAAGAAGAAGGGAAAATATTAATTGATTTAAAAAAACATTTCTTTTATCTCAACGAATTGAATTTACTTTTCTAATAAGTTCAATGGCCGAAATAGAGCTTCCATCTTGACCATACAAAGTGCCGGCAGTTAAATTGCTTGTATTAATACTGCTTGCAGATACTGTATCTCCGGCTTGTATATTATTATCTATAGTTAAGCCGTTTGCATTAAAATACCCCAATACAGAAATACTTCCCTTATTATTTTGAATAATAGCGAATTTGCCACCCGCTGGTGCAGGAGCAGCTTCGGCGGTGTTAATCAACCTATTTCTTAAAGTCACTGGAGGAATCTCAGGTGCCGGGATTGCTAATATAGAAAAATAATTTAAATCTGGATCTTCAGGTACATCTGACGCTTCAACTTTTGGAGTTTCAAATCCGACAGCTTTGGCAATTTTGCTCATTAGGCTGTTAGAACCTAAAGTTTGATTACCATCCCGAGAACCTACAACTAAAAGCTTTGCCTGTGTTCCGCTATCAGAAGTAGCATTTTTTAAAGAAAGATCCGAAAAAGCTTCAAAAACAGGTTTATTATTCTCCCCGGCAACAATACGCACCAGGTTTCCAATATTATTAGTTTTCAAATTACCATCACCCCCGTCCTTATCTAAATAATCATCTTCTCTACTTTCATCAATTTTAACAATACCACCGAGTTTAAATTCTTCAGTCTGTCTCGCAATGATTACAAGATTTTTTCCACCTTCACATTCCTTATGTTCTGAAATAAATTTTTGCAATTCTGAACGCTTTGTGGCTATATCGCTACCAGCCTCAACCATACAACCACCATCAGACATAGAAAAAGTCGGGGTGCGGAAAATTGAATAAAAAACTGACACGACTGCGACAAGCAAAGCTAAAACTGAAATTACTAAATGATTTTTATTTAAAAAATTGTGAGCCATATTATTATTTTTTTTAGCCATATTATTTTATAATTAGTTTATAATTGTGTTTATTATAGCAAATTAATTGTTAATAATGAAATGAATGATTGAGGTTCAACCTCCATCACCTAGATCCCCGCCTTCGCGGGAATGACAACCGAACTGTTTAAACAATCACTCCGTCCACTATTTCTTTTCCGGTAGGCTCATGCTCATGAACTTGCGTGTAAGTGCCATCGGGATTCTTTTCTTCAATTTTAACATAATAGAATCCATTTTGTATAGGCAAGTGGTATTCCCCAAAAATGTTGGTAACTCTTTCCGCCAAAAGCCGGCCATCCGCATCGCTCACTTTAAGCGCAGCAAAGCTCATCGGCAGGCCGTCCGGCTCTAAAAGCATACCCTCCGGACGAGGCTTGGTGATATAAAACAATCTGAGCACTAAAACGAAGAAATAAAGCCCAAACATTATATTATGAATAATATTTGGATAAAGAAACACAGAAGCGATTGTGACTAAAAAACCAAGACCAAAAATTAAAGCTGTTATATTTTTTATCCTGTTTCTTCTCCTAAACAATCTTCCGGTGATTGCCTTTTTATGCAAATTAAAATCTGCCAAGCTGAAACCCATAGGATCCATCGGTATATTTGGCGCCACTATCTCCACCTCTTCTCTCACCTCTATCGGATCGCCAAAATACAAATGCCTATGAGAATGACTCTGTGGCTGGCCAAATAAGTTTACAGATGGATATCTAAACCCGGTTTTTTGGGCGTATAGACTGTAAACTCCAGGCTCAATTAAAAAACCGTATTTGCCCTCAGAATTGGCAATAGTCACGGCCGCCTCCCTGCCGGTCTTATCAAGCAAGGCCACAAAAACCGGTCCCAAACCGGCTTCAGTCAAAGAATCAAAAACTGTGCCGAACAAAAACGATTTTCTAATCCCGATCATTTGCGCAAGCCAAAGCGGAAGCATAAAAATATCTCTTGCAGAAAACGGGCTGACAAGCATGAATATCAAGAATTTTGTGGAAAGACCGGCGATCAAGCCTAAAATAGCCATAATCAAAATCAATAAATCAAGCGGGATAAGAGATTTTACATCTATATTTTTTACAGGAGGAGGAACTGGCACAGGCGTGGAAAGATCGATTGATTGAAGAATTGGGGTGACTCCAGTGCCCAGTGGCACACCGAGCGCCTTGCCGCTTGGCGCCGGAGTTATG
>CAZVEC010000011.1:0-17276 GCA_964626035.1 uncultured Candidatus Saccharibacteria bacterium | reverse complement strand
TTTTATAAATTTCTTCAATGCTTCCGAAATTTTTAATTAAATCAGTAGCCGTCTTCTCGCCAATACCAGGCACACCTAAAATATTATCTGATGGATCTCCACGAAGCCCTTTATAGTCGGGCAAAAGGTTAGGTGGAAAGCCAAAGCGATCTAATACCGCTTTTTCATTATAAAGTATCGTGTCATTAATGCCCTTTTTTAAAGTGAAAACTTTCACTTTTTCACCTGAAATCAATTGCATTGTATCCATATCGCCAGAAGCGATTATTATTTCAATATCCTTATCCTTATCCAGTATCTTTACGATTGTGCCTAAAATATCGTCTGCTTCAAAACCAACATGCTCATAAATAGGTATGGAAAAACTCTCAAAAATATCACGTGATCTTTGGATCTGCGAGACAAGTTCAGGAAGTGCCTTAGCCCGACCTGCTTTATATCCCTCATAAGCTTCATGGCGAAATGTTTTTTGAGGGAGATCATAACAAGCAATGATATAATCCGGTTTGAGATCACTGATAATTTTTATGAGCATGGCCGAGACACCATACAGTGCCCCAATCGGCTCGCCTTTCGACGAAGAAAATTCCGGTAAAGCATGATAAGCACGGTGAATGATCGCATGAGCATCAAGCAGGACTATTCTCTTTTTATCTGATTTAGACATTTAATGATCATACTTAGCAATCCGATTGCTAAGTGGTTATTTTAATTTACGCCTTTTTTCAAATTCCAATGATTCGAGTTCTAATTCTTTTGATATATCCCTTTTATTAATAATTTTAATTGTTGATTTTAAGGCAAAATCCTTATACTCTTTAATATTTTTAAATTTATTCAATACAAATTCTTTCCAACAAATATTATCTTTTAATTTATTATGTCCTACATACTCATCCCAACTTGATCTGACCAACTTAGCAATCGGATTGCTAAGTTGATCTAATTTATGAATTTTAAAGTTTAAATTTACATACGCGCTTAGATGTAATAAATAATTATCTGAATTTATATGAATAGATTTGAATTTTCCTTGAAACAGTACCCCATTTCTTTTATTTTTTTCATTAAAAAATTGAGTATATCCTGTTCCAAGTCTTCTCATAAATTCACTAATTCCCCCCTCTTTTTTTTGATAAAGTATTAGATGAAAATGATTTGGATTTAAGCAATATGCAACTATCTCCACTAAATTATCCTCAGGATTTTTATTTTTTTTATTTTCGTTGAATGATAGTAAATATAAGCTCTTTATGGGTTTAAGTGTATTAAATTCAATCATACTTTCAATAAATCTTTCAATATCAAATTGATCAGAGAAAATATTTCTTTTATCTGTTCCCCTGTTGTAAATATGATAGAAGTTATCATTTATAAAAGGTGTCTTTCTCATATAAAATAATTATACAGCTTAGCAATAATTTAGCAATCGGATTGCTAAGTTGTTAAGTTAAAAAACAAAAATTCCACATTTGTGGAATTCCACAATATAATATTTCAGGGGGTGTATTATATCAAACCTTTTTCTTTAGCTTTTTTTGCTACAAGTAGTTGATTGATGGCAATAATTCCAATCTTTCCAGCAAATTGATCTCTCATTTGATCCGGGGTTATTTGAGCATCATTAAATCCTTTTATTTCCTTAGGATAGTATTTATCTTCCGGTTTAAAAATTTTTCCAGCTTTGCCAGCTTCTTGCAAATATGGCAAAAAAATTCCAGATAAAATTTCATTTTGAGGCCTTTCTGGCATTGATCTGTCAATTATATTAAAAGCTTCTCTTTCAAGTTCTATTTCTTTAGAAATTTCCGCAATTTGTTCTTTGGAAAGTTTCTTTAGCAATGAATTTGCCTCTTTTGTTTTTTCGAAAAATTTGACTTGTTTTTCAGCTAAAATTCTCTTATTTATTTCGATTTCTATCGCTCCCTTGCCATTATCTTGCCCCGGGTATTCTCCTTGATGGATATATTTATTTCCATCTTTTGACTCATATGTTTTTAAATCCTTAGAAAATACAGGTAAATTTAATCCAAGGTAGTTATTTATTGCAATAATATTTGCATCTCCTTCTTTATTTACACTTTCAATTTGTGGCAAATTTTGTTTCTCATCAAAACCATAAAGTTTTTTAAAATTTGTAACCGCTTCGTTTCGTTCTCCATTTAAACTCTTAATTTTTTCTTCCTCTTCCCTGCTTAAAAAACCTTTGTCTTTCTTCTCAAGTAATGATTTTAGTTCATTATTAATTGTTCCGAATTTTACTTTAATTTCCTGTTCGTGAGAAATTTGTTCTTTTTTTTCTTGACTTAGTTCTGGCTGTAAAAGCTCCTGCTTAAGCACATTCTCATGTGTTTGTTTTATTTCTGGCGTATTAATTTTTCCAGGTTGTGTTTCCATATTTTTTCATTAAGATTCGTTTATAATCTATAGTATCTAAAGTGAAATGTCAAGTACACGGGAATTTTCATTGATGTGCTCCAGACAAACATAGACAGTATCTTTAGACAGGATTTTTTTTATTTTATCCGCCCACTCAACGATAATCAAATTTTCCGGATTATTAATTAATTCCTTCCAGCCAAGCTTTAAAAGTTCTTTTTCATTTTCAAGCCTATAGGCATCAATGTGAATAAATAGCTTACAGCTTCCAGCTTTCAGCTGATAGCTTTTCATAATTACAAAGGTTGGGCTGATTACTTTTTCTTTAATACCGAGTATTTTGGCTATTTCTTGTGTTAAGGTAGTTTTACCTGTACCTAAATCACCACAAAAACCCAAAACAATAGCGGAAGTTCTTTTTTTGTTTTTTTTAACTAATAAAAGAAGCAATTCTTTTGCCAATTCTGCTGTTTCTGTCAAGTTTTTAGTTATCTTTTTCATGATAATTAAGTATTTGTTCACGCCTAGTATCTTGTTCCCCTCTTTATTAAGAAATTGATTATAGGGATTAGATGAAAATTTTAATGGGAGTTTCTCCTTGAGGTCGGACCTCAAACCCGCCAGAGGACCGACCTCTTCCCGAAACTACTATAAATTATTACAATTATAACTGTATCAAACAAATAAAAATCATGCTATTATTTGGATTATGGTGGAATTTAACGAAGAACAACAAAATAAAAAAATTGATGAATTGAAGAAAATGGAGGAAGAGGAATTGATAAAGAGCTTAGCCCAAACAAAATTCGGCATACCCTATATCGATCTCACTGGAATTCTAGTTGATAATGAAGCTCTGCGTTTTATTGATGAGCAAGATGCTAGAAAATTAGGAATTGCTCCTTTTAAGTTGTCTGGAAAAAATTTACAAGTAGCTGTACGCAATCCAAATATCCCGGAACTTCCCTCGTTTCAAAATACCGTTATTGAAAAAGGTTACCGACCTGTTTTTTTTATGGCTTCACATGCAAGTTTAGAAAAAGTTTGGGATAGATACAAAGAAATTTCTCAAGCTGTATCATCCCGCGTGGGCGGCTTGGATGTATCCGGCGATGTCTTGGTTTCACTTGGAGAAAAAATTAAAACAATCAAAGATGTACAAAAAGTACTGGAAGAGGAATCTGCACAAGGACAAACTCATGTTATCTCCAAAATTTTAGAAATAATTTTTGCCGGAGCTATCGCGCTTGATGCTTCAGATATCCACCTTGAATCTGAAGAAGATAAACTTAGAGTACGTTTTAGATTAGATGGAATTTTACATGATGTTATTAATATAGATTTGGCAAAAGCAAAATTAGTTAATTCTAGAATAAAATTATTGTCTGGTATGAAATTGACAACAACAGCCAATGCTCAAGATGGCCGATTTAGTATTCATATTCATGGCACTGAAATAAATGTGCGCACATCAACAGCCCCTGGAGCATATGGAGAATCTATTGTTATGCGGCTTTTAAATCCAAAAAACATTAAAGTAAAAATTGAAGATTTGGGCATTGATCCAAAACTTTTCGAAGTAATAAGCAGGGAAATTTCCAGGCCACATGGATTTCTTTTGGTCACAGGCCCGACAGGCTCCGGAAAAACAACCACTCTTTATGCTTTTCTTGGTAAAATTTATAATCCTGAATTAAAAATAATCACTATTGAAGATCCTATCGAATACCATTTGGCCGGCATTACCCAAACTCAGGTAGATGCAAAAAAGGATTATACTTTCCTCTCCGGTCTCAGAGCGGCGCTACGTCAAGATCCGGATGTAATCATGGTGGGTGAGGTGCGCGACAGTGAAACTGCAGAAATTTCAGTAAATGCATCTTTAACCGGCCATATGGTTTTCTCTACACTTCACACCAATAACGCTGCTGGAGTAATACCGAGATTAATAGACCTTGGTGTAAGCCCTAAAATTCTCCCTTCAGCACTAACTGTGTCCATGGCTCAAAGACTTGCCCGTAAGCTATGTAATTTTTGTAAAAAAGAAACAAAACCAACCGAACCTCAGGAAAATGAAATTAGAAATATTTTAAAAAAAGCTGTTGAAAATGGAAAAGATTTATCATTTTACAAAATCAGTCCAGATCAAGAAATAAAACTTTGGGAACCGGTTGGGTGCGAGAAATGTAACCTCATTGGCTATAAAAGTAGAATTGGTTTATATGAAGCTATTATCACGGATGAAAATATTGAAAAACTAATCCCCGGGCAGCCCAGTGAACGAGAAATAAAAAGAGCAGCCCAGAAACAAGGACTGCTCGACATGCGTGAAGATGGAATAATTAAAGTTCTTTCCGGGATCACATCACTGGATGAAGTTAAAGGAGTTGTAGATTTTTACTACGAAGACTAAGCATCACTAATATCACTAATCTTTCCGGCTCCTTGAGGTCGGACCTCGGGACATCTAGAGGACCGACCTCTTCCCGCCGAAACAAATATCATAAATTTAAATTTGTGGTATTTGATAAAGATTCGCGGTATTTATGATGCAACAAAAAAGAGCGTTAACCTCTAAATAATCCTTTTGCTGCTAAAGCGGCAAAAGTAACAAACAAACATAAGGATAGCTCGAGCAGTCCGCAAGCGGAAACCAAAACGTCCTTTGAAAGTCTCTAGGGGCAATAATGCCTGATTACTTAGAGGTTAACACCCTCATTTCTAAAAGTTATAATACTATAATATAAATAATAAAAAAATCTCGTTTGTGCAAAGATCTGTTTAAAAACTGTGAATAAATGTGTATAACTTAAAACTAGAGCCAATATAGCATATTATAAATATTATGTCAAGCAATAAAGGTAAAAATAAAGAGAATAGTGCAAATGATTCTGAAGCAAAATTTTTAGATCAAACACTAAGACCTTCTTCGTGGCTGGAATATATTGGTCAAAATCACATAAAACAAAACCTCCTAATTCTGCTTAAAGCAGCGGAAGAAAGAAAACATCCGCCTGAACATCTGCTTTTTTACGGCCCACCAGGCCTCGGCAAGACTACCCTTGCCCACTTGATTGCTCACGAAACAGGTAAGCAGATAAAAATCACATCCGGACCGGCTATTGAGCGAGTGGGTGATCTTGCTTCCATATTAACCAATCTTTCACCGGGAGATATTTTATTTATTGATGAAATTCATCGTTTGAATCGCGCTGTAGAGGAAGTTCTTTATCCAGCCATGGAATCCGGTGTTTTAGATATTATTATCGGTAAAGGTCCTTCGGCTCGCACCATCCAACTTGATCTGCCACCTTTTACAATGATCGCCGCCACCACCCGCATTGCACTTCTCTCTTCCCCGCTCAGATCTAGATTTTCCGGCGGAGTTTTTAGACTTGAATTTTATAATGAAAAAGAAATTGAAGAAATTATAAAAAGATCTGCTAAACTGCTTGGTGCTGAAATTGATCGATCAGCGGGTGCAGAAATTGCAAAAAGGAGCCGCTATACCCCACGCACAGCCAACTATCTTTTGAAACGCTGCCGCGACTATGCTCAAGTCCACAAGAAAGACTTATCACTTGATGTTGTTTGCCAAGCTCTTAATTTGCTAGAAATAGACGAATTAGGGCTTACGTCTTCCGATAGAAGAGTTCTACAAATAATAATCGAAAAGTTCAATGGTGGACCAATTGGACTCAATACTATAGCTGCAGCAACCTCAGAAGAGGAAGCTACTATTGAAGAAGTGGTGGAACCGTATCTACTTCAACTTGGTTTGATTGAGCGCACCCCGCGCGGTCGTGTTGCTACACGAAAAGCCTATGAGCATTTAGATTTTGTTTACCCCGAGCAGAATCGAGGGGATTATCCTGAGCAAAACGACCAACAAAGATTAATTTAAAAAAAATTCCCCAGCATCTGCGGGGGAATTTTAATATATTTAAGAGTTAGAACTCTTTTTGTTTTTTTGTACCTCATACCTAGTATCCATCAATACCACCACCTTCTCTGAAACCATATCTTTTAGGTCATCCGGCACTGGTACAAAAAAAAGTCCATTAATGTCATTTTCAATAACAACAAGCAGATCAGAAAATGGATCAGGCATTTTGCCTATTTTTTCCTTTTTATTAACCAAATCCCTTAAAACTTGTTGTGCTTCTTCGATCCTTTTTGGGTCAACATGTACGCTTGAGTTCATTTGTTTTATTTTTTAAATAATAATAATTCCTAAATATACTATATCTTTTTTGGCAATTTGTCAAGTACATAATTTTTCATATATCTTAATCGATCTGAATCATTAAAATGTGATAATTCCTCGCCAGTTTCGGAATCTATAAAAGAATATGGATCTTCACCCTCTTTTGCTATCTTAGACAATCCATAATCTATTATTACTGGATGACCATCTTTATTAATCATTATATTACGTTCAAATAAATCACGATGATATATTCCATTCTTATTAAGTTTTTCAACCATTTCGGTTAATTTAACTGTAAAAAATTCTAAATCAAAACCCTGTGGTAATTTTGAATTATCTATTAAAGCCTCTTCTAAAGTTGGTCCTTCTATTGTTTCCATTAAAATAAAGCGTCGACCTGTATTTTCATCATTTATATCCATAAGTGTTTTAGGTGATCGCACCCCACACTCTACTGCCATGCGCTGTATTTCTAATTCAATATCGATAGTATTTACTCCCAACCTTTTCATTTCCCTTAGTTTATCGGGGTCATTTGTTATTTCTTTAAAACAACATTTTTTACCTTCTACTCTATAAACTTTTGCTGTTGTTCCATCACCAAGTGGTATTGTTGGTCCATTTGCTATTTCTAACACTTCTTCGATAATACTCCTAGGATCACCCTGTTCTAATGAACCAAGTACTTTATATTTAATTCCAATTTCCTTTATTTCTTTTTCCCCTTTATTAATTAAATCAGTTTTTCCTGCTTCTTTATTTGCTATTTCTTCCTTTCCTAATTTAACTTCATTTAAAAGATTATTATCAATGACACCCATAGTTTCCTTTTCTATTTTTGAAATTTCTTTTTGGCCAACTTCTTTTGTTTTTGTTTTTAAAACGCCAAATTTAGCCAAAATTTGGTTAATTTTTTCTTTAGCACTTTCAATAGTTTTTTCAACAAAACTCTTTTTCTTTTCTATTGTATTGGGAGTATCTATATTTTTATACATACAACATTTAGAGATTATTGATTAATTTTACCCATTATATCTGCTTTAATTTTATCTTGCTTATGCTTTCTTATCTTTTCTATCACCTTGGTGGCAATATTTTTTTGTTCACCTTCTATAGACAAAACTGCATTGTAAATTTTTTCCCAAATTCCATTCGATTTATCAATTATTTCTTTTTCACCTTGATTATTACTCATTTACATTTTAAGCATACCAATAATCATAATGATTATCAATTAATGTAATGTAAAAGCCCCCGCATTAGCGGGGGCTCAAATTTCGTAGGTCTTGCGACCCTAAGTGTCAGGTCGGGGCAAATTTTTCCGGTTTATACTACCGGGAAAAATTTTGGATGGCGCAGGGTAAACTTTCGGATTTACCACCACTATTTCAACCATCCTGGCGCATGTGACACCTAAGATCGGACACACAATTAAGAAAATTATGGTCATATCTTAAGTTTTGAAGTTATAGTTTATCATATTAGATTAATTATGTCAATAGGCAGTAAAAAAGCCTCCGGTAGGGATTGAACCGAAGGCTTTTAAAAAAATAACAACCATGGATAACTAATTAAGAAATGACCCGTTCTTTTAAAGATCGTTTCTTTTTTTTATTATTATCCCTTGCTAGCGCGACCTGTTCTCTATCGGCCACATAAGAATTTCTTCTTTCTGCCTCAAGCGCAAGGAGGTGGTTGTTTTTCGGTGGGATGTACCTCATAGACCCAACCGCTCCATTTGAGTATTTTAAATATCTTAATTCGCTTATTATGATAGCATCTTTTATAAAAAAGTCAATATACCTGAATATATCATTTTTGTTATAATGACTAGCGAAAAACAAGTGAAAGCTTGCTTATACTATGTTTGAGCGACGTCATTATATCGTAATCGATATATTATCAATATGTCAGGTCACAATAAATGGTCACAAATAAAACATAAAAAAGGTGTTACAGACGCAAAAAAGAGCCAGTTGTTTTCCAAGTTGGCCAGATTTCTGACAGTTGAAGCTAAAATTGCCAAAGGTAATACAAATTCTCCAAGCTTGCGCGCAGCTATAGAAAAAGCGCGCAAAGCAAATATGCCTTTAGACAACATTGAGAGGGCTATCAAGAGAGCCTCGGATACAGGGGCCCAAATGGAATCTATCACCTATGAAGCATATGGACCCGGTGGAGTCGGCATTATTATAGAAACTTTAACAGATAATAGAAATAGAACTGCCCCGGAAATAAAACATATATTATCAAAAAATGAAGCAAGTTTAGCGGGTATAGGATCGGTGAAATGGGCTTTTGTTAAAGATCCTTCGACAAGCTCAGGACAGGTCTGGTTGGCTGCAACTACTGTTTCCCTCTCAGATGAAGAATTGCAGAAATTAGACAAGTTAGTTGATGAACTTGAAGAAAATGATGATATTCAAGAGGTTTATACAAACGCCGAGTAATTAAGCGCCTAGCATCTAGCACCTAGCATCTAGAAATTTCTAAAGCTAGCAGCTAGAAGCTAATAGCTAGAAGCTAGTTATGCGTATTTTATCTATTGATCCCGGGTATGAAAGAGTGGGTATTGCAATAATTGAAAAGGAAAACAAATCATCAAAAGAAATTTTGCTTTTTTCTGAATGCTTCAAAACCTCGCCTAAATTAAAGTTATCTGAAAGAATATTTATAATCGGCCAAAATATTGAATCAATCATTAAAAAATGGAAACCGGATGCATTGGCTATTGAAACTCTTTTTATGACCACTAATCAAAAAACAGTCATGGGTGTCTCTGAAGCAAGAGGTGTAATAATATACGAGGGCCAAAAATCTGGGTTGCAAATATGTGAATATACCCCTCTTCAAATTAAAATAGCCGTAACTGGTTATGGTAAAGCTACAAAAGAACAAGTTTTAACTATGGTCCAAAAATTAATAAAAATTAGTAATAAAAAAACACTAGATGATGAAATTGATGCAATAGCTGTTGGGTTAACCTATTTCGCCCAAGAAAGATTCTGATTATCCACAGCTCCCCTTGCTAAAAAAATGACTTTTTGCTAATAATATTAGCAATTATCAATAAGGTTTTATTAAGCGCAACCGGTATCTAATAATTAGAATATATTATCTAGAAACTGGTATGCTCAAAATTATAATCATGGATTATAATGGAAATAATGATTTTTTAGGGTCAGTAAATAATGATTTTGAGGATGATACTGAATTAAATTTTAGTACTTTTGATAAAGAAGAGGATGAAGATGAAGAAGTTGGTAAAAAAGATAATCCTCTTTTGGATGATGAAGACGAAGAAGATGAATTAGAATAAAAATTATTTTATTTTAATTCTATAGAACTTTTTCTTGCCAATCTTCAATACAAAATCATTTTGTGGTGCATAATATGGATCTTCAATAGTTTCATTGGTTGAAAGATTGTGTAATCCTTTTTCCTGAACCAATCTTCTAAACTCACTTTTAGATGGCAATATTTTTTTATCTGTCAAAAAATCAATTAATTTTCCTCCTTTTTTAATTTTCAATACTTCTATTTCTTCTGGAATTTCTTTTTTCTGAAAAGTTTTAATGAAATAATCCTCCGCTTCTTTAGCCTTTTTTTCTCCATGGTATATTTTTACGATCTCTAAAGCTAAAATTAACTTTAAATCTCTTGGATTTTCTCCAGATTTAAATCTTTTTTCATAATCTAATATTTCTTCAGAGCTCATATTTGTACAAAGATTAAAATATTTGTTTATTAGATTATCAGGCAGGGTCATTATTTTACCCAACATTACCTTTGGTTCATCATCTAGGGCTATATAATTACCATAACTTTTACTCATTTTTTTGACTCCATCCAACCCCTCTAAAATAGGAGTCATTAAAATATTTTGTTCATTTTGATTATGTTTGCGCTGAACTTGTCTACCCATAAGTAGATTAAATTTTTGATCAGTACCACCAATTTCAACATCTGCTTTAACCATCACAGAATCATAACCCTGTAATAAAGGATAAATCATTTCAGCAACCGTTATGTCTTGATTATTCTTTATTCTTTTCTTAAAATCAGCCCTGTGCATCATTTGCTGAAAGGTACCACTCCCGGCAATATCAAAAAGTTTTGAGGCGGGTTCGTTCTTAAACCATTCACTGTTATACCTAACTTCTGTTTTTTTTAGATCCAATATTTTACCAGCTTGATCTAAATATTTTTTAAGATTTATCTTTATTTCTTTATCAGTAAGTGTTTTTCGAGTCTCTGACCTTCCTGATGGATCCCCAATTTTTGCTGTAAAATCACCTATAATTAAAACAGTTTGGTGTCCGGCTTCTTGAAATTGACGTAATTTTCGAAGAGGTACAGTGTGACCTATATGCAAATCTGGTGCGGTTGGATCAATGCCAAATTTTATGCGTAAAACACGCCCAGATAAAAGGTTTTTTTCTAGATCTTCTTTTTTTATAATCTCTTCAACTCCTCGAGTTAAAATTTCTTCAATTACCTTAGGATCTCGATTTATAGTCATATTATGCTATGATACCAAAAATGATGAGAATAATCAAAAAAATCATAAAAAACTTCGGTTTTTTGCTGGCAGGATTTTTTATTTTATCCGTGGCTTTTATACTGGTCTGGCTTTCCATAATGGAATTGCCTGATTTTAAGTCTTTTACAGACCGTAAAGTGGTAAGTTCTACAAAAATTTATGATCGAACAGGCGAAATTTTACTTTTTGATGTTCATAAGAACATTAAACGAACAACTATTCCATTTGATCAAATGGGTATCAATATCAAAAATGCTACAGTCGCGATTGAAGACTCAGAATTTTACCAACACAAAGGTATAAGAATAAAATCAATTATTCGCGCCTTTTGGGCCAATATAGTAAAAGGTGGATTTTCTCAAGGCGGATCAACTATCACCCAGCAAGTGCTAAAAAATACTTTATTGAGTCGTGAAAAAACTTTGACTAGAAAAATTAAAGAATGGATATTATCAATAAAAATAGAAAGTTCCCTTGATAAAGATAAAATCCTGGAAGCTTATTTAAATGAAGCACCTTATGGAGGAGTAATTTATGGAATCGAAGAGGCTTCAAAGACTTATTTTAACAAAAAATCTAAAGACTTAACTTTGTCGCAAGCTGCATATTTAGCTTCAATGCCAAAAGCGCCTACTTTTTATTCCCCTTATGGAAAAAATTCTGAAAAATTAGATGATAGAAAAAACACCGTTTTATCAAGGATGAAGGAGCTTAATTTTATCTCTGAAGAGGAGTATACAGATGCATTTGCTGAAAAAGTTTCTTTTTTACCTGAACAAAAAATAAATATTCAATCTCCTCACTTTGTTTTTTATGTCCAGGATAATTTGAAGAAAAAATATGGAGATCAAATTATGGAAAAAGGTTGGAAAGTTTATACAACTCTTGATTTTGATATGCAAAAAAATGCAGAAGAAATTGTAAATCGATTAGCAAAAGAAAATGAACAGAAATTTGAAGGAAAAAATGCGGCATTGGTTGCAATTGATCCAAAAACCGGCCAAATATTAACTATGGTCGGATCAAGAGATTATTTTGAAAAGGAAATTGACGGATCATTTAATACTGCCCTATCTCTGCGCCAACCAGGCTCTTCATTTAAGCCATTTATCTACGCAACTGCTTTTAATAAAGGTTATACTCCTGATACCATATTATTTGATGTTCCTACTGAATTTCAATCAACCTGTGACGCTTATGGACATGCGAAACCAGGATATAAACAAGCAGATTGTTATATGCCAAGCAATTATGATAATCAAAACAGGGGGCCCATGACAATCAGATCTGCTTTAGCTGAATCAATAAACGTTCCAGCTGTAAAAGCTCTTTACTTAGTTGGTTTAAGAGATGCCTTAAAAACATCCAGGGATATGGGTATAAATACTTTAAATGACCCGGATCGATATGGTCTGACTCTTGTGATCGGAGGCGGTGAAGTATCACTATTGGAAATAACTTCTGCATATGGTGTTTTTGCAACCGAAGGAGAAAGATATAATCCTGTTTCAATACTTAAAATCGAAGATGAGTTAGGAAATATTATTGAAGAATATTCTCCGGAAAAAAGAACTGTTTTGCCAAAAAATATAACTTTAATGATCTCCGACATTCTTTCCGATAATAATGCCCGCATTCCAACATTTGGGGCTAATTCACTGCTTAATATTCCAGGACGTGATGTGGCGGTAAAAACAGGTACTACAAACAATAATCGTGATGCTTGGACAATAGGTTATACCCCATCAATAAGTGTTGGTGTCTGGGTCGGAAACAATGACAATACACCAATGAAAAAAGGGGGTGTTTCTTTGGCTGGTCCAATTTGGAATGCATTTATTAGTTCAATACTTCAAAAAATTCCTGACGAGAAATTTAATAAACCATTTATTAATAAAGATCTTTCTGTAAATCCAGTATTGAGAGGTATTTGGCTTGGTGGAGAAAGTTATTTAATTGATAAAATTTCAGGAAAATTAGCAACTGAAAAAACACCCAAAGAAACAATTGATGAAAAAATAATTACTAATGTTCATTCTATTTTATATTGGGTAGATAAAAACAATCCAACTATAAAAACAGGCAGTGCTCCGCTTAATGATAATCAATTTGAAAGATGGGAAATTGCCATACAAAATTGGTGGCAGCAGAATAAATATAAATATCCAACAATATCATCTGATAATATCCCAACAAATTATGATGATATTCATACAGAAGAAAATATTCCTATTTTTGAAATTTTAGAACCTGCTGAAAATACATCATTTAATAAAGATGAAAATATTGTTGTTAAAATTAATGGTTCCAGTAAATATGATATAAAAAAAATAACATTCCTTGTGAATGATTTAGAAATTGGATCAATTGATGATTTTAATAAAATATTTACTTATAAAATTTCAGACTTAGAAAAAATTAATAATGAAAATGAATTAAGAGTAGTGGTACAAGATACAGTATTCAACAAAAATGAAAAATCAATAATGTTTTCAATTAATGAGAATATATAATTAAGATAAAAAACACTGAGTTTTACTCAGTGTTTTTTATCTTATATCAGTAATAATAATAGATTTTTGATTCTTGTTAATTTCTAATATTATTCTTTCTTTATTGATAAATATTTCATTCTTTATTATTCCTATTTCATTAATATAAAGAATTGATTCTTTGATTTTTATTTTATTATTTTGTATTTCTATATTAATTACTTCTTTGATTACTTTTATTATTTCATTATATAAATCATCCTTTGATGAAATAATTTTTTTAAACTTTTCTAAATACTCACTAATTGATTTCATGTGGGTATACTGAGAGGTTCGAAGGATCGAAATTCGGGAGGACCCCCGGGGTCGGGGCATCTTGACCCCGGGGGTCGAGGAGAATTTCTACCTCTCGGACATCTTAGCGGTTCATTGGCATGATTAAATATATAAAAGATTCATCAGGTACGCCAGTTATCACCATTGGTTTATTTGATTCATTTAATTTTAAAACTAAACTATCACTATTGATCGACTGGAAGCAATCAAGGAAATATTTATAATTAAAATTTAGATCAACATCTTCTCCTTCTAATACTGCATTTATTTTAGTTTTATTTTCTCCAAAATCTGAATTTTTAGAATAAAGCTCTAATTTTTTATTTTTAGGGGATGCAGTAAGTGAAATTTGATTAAATTTATCCGAGAAAATATTTACAATTTTAAGCGCATTTAATAAATCTTTTTTTAGAATAATTATTTCAGTGGTGAAATTTTTTGGAATTATTTGCTTATAATCGGGGAAAAGTCCATTTATTAAATTTGATGTTAAATATATATTATCTATTGAAAAAGATATTTGATTTTGATTGAAACATATTTTCATACCACCCACCACATCCGAAAAGAGCTTAATAATTTCAATAATATTTTTAAAAGGTATTAATATTCCTTGTATATTTATTTGATTTTTTAATTTTATTTTCTTTTCAGCAAGACGAAAAGAATCAGTGGCGGTAAAAATAATATTATCTACTTCCGTGTGGATATAAATACTCGCAAATTCAGGCTTTATATCGGATAATGAAGCACTATAATAAACTGATTTTATGCCATTAATAATTTTTTCAGATTCAATATTAAAGCTATTTTCGGTTATTTTTGGAATCGTTGGAAAATCATCCGATGGATAGCTTTTTATAAGAGTTGAACTATTTGTTGTATTGATGGATAAATTATCATTTATTAATTCAATTTTAATTTTTTCATCTTTCGGTAAATTACTAAAAATATTACTAAAAATATCACCCCTTACAGCAACAACACCTTCTTTTATTATATTTGCCGGTATCTCTATCTCAATACCTAAACTTAAATTTGTCGATCTTATTCTAATCACCTTATTTGAAGCAATTAAAAGCAAAGAATCCAATATTGGTAAACTTGGATTTTTTGCAGTAATTCTTTCAGCTTTAATTAATGCATTTTTTAGTTTTTCACTTGAGCATTCAAATTTCATTTTATTAATATAATTAATAATAAATTCTTTTTAAAAAATTATTATTACTATTATAGTTGTGGATTTGTGGATAAGGTGATTTATTGGTTTATTATTTCGTTAATTTGATTATTTTATTTTTATAAAATGTTAATTAATATTTTATAAATCATAATAATTTATTTTAAAAAATTTATTTATTTTTTTATAAACATATTATTATAATTTATTAACAGTCTTATAAACAGTTTTACTAACACATTAATAATAAAGTACTCTTTATTTAAATATTGATCTAATTTGTTCAAGTTCTTGAATTAATAATGTGTTGTTTTTTAAATCATTTTTAATTTTAGCGCATGAATGAATTACAGTTGTGTGGTCTTTACCACCTAATTTTTGGCCAATTAATGGATATGAAACATTAAAATCTTCTCTTAAAATAAACATTACTAATTGTCTAGCTTTAACAATTTCTTTTCTTCTTGTTTTTTCATATAGCGATTCCTCACTTATGTTGTAAAAATTAGAAATAATTTTTACAACATCCTTTATTGAAACATTTTTCTTCGGTTTGATGTTGTTTTTTATTAAATTTTTAACATCAGTAATGTTTAAATTTTTATTTTTTAGCCTCGTTTGGCAGATTACTGCATTTAAACTCCCCTCTAATTCCCTTATATTACCCTCTATTATTGAAGCTAAGTATTCAATGATTTCATCAGGTAAGATTACATTACTTTCTTTACTTTTTTCCTTTAAAATTGCAAGTCTTGATTCGTATTCTGGAGGGGAAATATCAACTATCATTCCGGCAGAAAATCTTGATTTTAAGCGGTCTTCAAGGCCCGGAATATAATTTGGGTGTTTATCGGATGAAAAAATAATTTGCCTTCCTTTTTCATGATAATCATTAAATAAATGAAACAATTCTTCTTGAGTTTTTTCCATTTTTCCAACAAATTGAATATCATCAATTATTATTGTGTCATAATTTCTATATTTTTCTTTAAAAGCATTAACTTTATTATTTTGGACAGAATTAACATAATCAACAGCAAATCTTTCTAAAGTCGTATAAAATACCCTATTTTGGCCAAATTTTGATTTAATGGAATTTCCGATTGATTGTATAAGATGTGTCTTACCTAAACCAGTTCCACCATAAATAAAAAATGGATTATATATTTGGCCAGGATTGTTTATTATAGCCTGTCCGGCAGCGTAAGGAAGCTCATTAAATGGCCCTACAATAAAGGATTCGAAATGATATCTTGGATTTAAATTACTTTCCTTATCAATGTATAGATTATTTAGAGGCAGTTCTTTGTTTATTAATATTTTATTTTCAGTAAAAGAATCATTATTTTTAAGCTTAAAATCTTCTTTTGTAATAATATACTCCACTGATCTGGTGGATTCTTGAAAATTCCTAAAAGTTTTTAGGATTAATTTATGAAATTTATTAAGTAACCAATCTTTAACAAATTCATTTGGGACACTTAAATATATAGTGCCTGCATCTTCTTTTAATACAGAAGTATTTCTAAACCAAGTGCTAAAATTGGCTTTAGAAACATTACTTTCAATTTCTATTAAACAATTGTCCCAAAGTTGCTTGTTATCCATAAGTGTTTTGCTCGGCAAAACACTCAACATTTAAACATTTAAACATTTAAACATTGAGCAAATAGCATTTAATTATTTTCTCTATTCTATATTTTATTTCAAAAAAAACAAACGTTAATTAAGCTGTTGAAATCATGTGGATAACCAAATCATGAAAACAAAAAATCAATAAATCATTAAAACAAATTTGATCTCTTGTTCTTGTGATTTTATGGATTATCCACCTGTGGTTTCTGCCACGGATGACATCTCAGTATTCTTTTGAATGAATTTATTAAACCCCTTCTAAAACCATATTTTTTTAATGAAAGTATGCTGTATTCGGAACAAGTTGGATGAAAAAGGCAAACTGGCCTATTTATGATTCCTAATTTTTTAGGCAACCCATGATCAGGAGAAAGAATGAATTGATATGTTTTGATAATAAAAATGAAGATATTGGTCATAAAATTATCAATTTTGATTATTTTTTAAATTTGTTCCGTGGGTGTAAATTTGATTACAACTCTTCTATCTCTTCCAAACCCA
>CAZVEC010000010.1:235-17937 GCA_964626035.1 uncultured Candidatus Saccharibacteria bacterium | reverse complement strand
TACCAACTGAGCTAAGACGGCTCTGGCGGGGCAAGCTGAGCTACAACAGCAGCTTTACAAAACATAACTGCCATTATATACTCTCCCCGAATATATTTCAATTCTTTTAAAAGGAGGTAATTATGAAAATAGCTGCTTTAGTCAAATCACTGCTATTTTATGGCGATAGTCTCTATACGAGATCGGACGTTATAAATAAAATAGAAAAACAATTAATCAAATTGGGGGCAAAAAAAAGGAAATTACGAAAAGATGACCCCCGGGGATACAAGACTTACTGCCCATTCAGGGACGGAGATTACAACGAAGATCCATCGCTTGTTATGAAAGATTGTATTATCTCTATCACTTCAGTATCTCCGGGATTTTTTGCCAAACGCGATGAATTCAGTGGAGGAGTTGGTATACTTTTAATATGTACTGAGGATAAAACCGATGTATTGGAAAAACAAATAATAAAGAATATTGTTGACCCCGTATTCGAACATTACCAATGGAATCATAACCGCAATCCTAAAGACATCTCTCGCTATGACAGCAGTGTGCTGTATTCCAAAAGCAATGAAGAAATTGAGGTAAATAATATTGAATGGCCGGAAATAATAAAATATTATTTCCATGCTGAATCATTGCTTCTAGACCTCCGTCAGAAAAAAGTTGCTGAAAAAATAAACTTTTTAAAAACAGAATTAGCTGTTTAAAATACACAAACAAGATAAAATCCCTTTCGATAAATCGAAAGGGATTTTTTATAAATTATCTTAAATCTCCAGAGCCATGAAGATTATTGTTTATCTTTCTAGATTTGAGCTTTTCAATATTATGCTTTGCCACATCTTCTAAATTCAAATCAAGCTCAGTGCAAATCTGCGCCACATACCAAAGCACATCACCTAATTCTTTTCTTATCATTTCCTTATGTTCAGGCGTAAAAATACCATTATCATCACGAAAAACTTTCTTTATTTTTTCGGCTACTTCCCCTGCTTCACCCGCAAGTCCCAGTGTCGGATAAATCACCATATGGCCGATTGCTGAATAAGCCACTGTCTTACGTGAATCTTTTTGGTATTCTTCAAATGAATAATTATTAGTCATAAGATTGATCCTAATCCCTGCCTGCCGGAAGGCAGGTATAAATTAATTCAAATCTACGCTTTGTTCGTAGTTTCGTACAAATTCGTAGTTCGTAACCATTATTCTTCATCTTCTGATTCTTCATCAGGATCCAATTTATTTTGGATTTCAATGATTTTTTTGCCAACCTCGTATCTGCTGGCATCCAATTTCCTTTGAGCCTTTTTAACCTTCTTAATGGAGGTAAAAACATTTTCAGGATCTTTTTTTCCCATTTTAAGTATCTTGCGTACTTTCTCAACCTTAACCTGCTTTCCAATAATCAAATTCTGCTCATTTAATTTATTAATAAGTTCTAGACCTGTATTTCCGCCCATTCTGTCTACCCTAGAACTGGCTCTTATGTTTATATTTTCTCTTTTCATTTCCCCAATATACACTAAATTTTGAAAATTTAAAAGCCCTCAATATTGAGGGCTTTTTAAGAATTAATTAATTCCTTTTTGTTCAATCAGAGAAATAAGTTCAATTAATGCTGCCTTAAGTGAAGATTTTGTGATCTTAAATACCCCTTTTTTATCTTGTGTTCTGGCTTCAACAAATGGCGGAAACCCTATCTCACCAAGCAGTTTTTGAGACAAATTTTGAAAATTTCCCAAATTATTTATCTTATGAGGCACGGGTCCCAAGATTATTCCAATATAATTCAAACTGTTTTTTAATCTATTCCATGAGAAACTTTTTTTTATTTCCTCATATGAAAAGATTAAATCAAGCCGCTCCTTAGGATTAGGAATTCCCAATTCCTTGACCATCCCGTAAATTTGATGTTTAGGCACCCAACAATCTCCAATAATTATTATTCTTGCGCGAGGCTTTTCTTTAAAAATTTCAGAAATAGTAGCCTTGCCACCCTTGGCATTAATGTCACTATTAGCTTCCTGAATAATTTTATCGAGTACAAGATCAAGTTTATCGCTCGCAATTAAATCAAGAACTTTATCAATTTTATGAATATGTTCCTTGTTTTTTTCGCGTGCAACATTACAAATTTGCATAAATTTGGCAGAAAGCCGTGAAATATCCTGTTCCGTAACCATAGCTTATATATTTAGTTGTTATTTGTTCCTAAAATAAAATACCATGAATATAAATTTTTGTAAAATAATAATTGACAGAATACATTAAAAGCATAATATGACCGTGGTAAATAATTTCATTAAAATTTATAAATATGAACTGGAAAACTATTGAATGGCCCGGCTATCTGGGCAAACATAGAGACACAAAATACAAAAGGTGGAACAATCAATATGGCCAAGGAAATTGGCGGCTTGCATGGAAAATCGGCCCTATTTATGTCGGCTTTTCAGAAGCCTGTGCGCTTTATGAAGATGCCTATTTTGAATTCTTAAAAAAGGAACAAGTAATTCTTAAACAGCTTGTAGCTGTAGCTTCAAATGTCTATGATGATTCGCTTACAAACGTAGATTCTGGATTTGATTATTCAAAACAAGAAACCGGCAGGACTCATGTGCAGGACATTGCTATCAGAAGAAGCTTGCTTCGTCTCGGAATCTGGTTCGAAGGAAAAAACCTGATCCAAATCCGCGACTCTCTAGGTATTCACACGCTCAGTATGCAACTTTCTCCCGGCCGAGTGCCATTCCATAAGCTTGATCTGATCATAAAGCCAGAAATTGAACCCAAATGGTGGAAATTGGGCAGTGTAGAAAGTTTCTATCAGTCCAACAAATTTCTCCAAATTCTGGAGAAATGAATTTAAATACCCCGACTAAAGTCGGGGTATTTTTAATTTTCAGATAAATTTATCAACCTTTATACACCATCTATAGTTTTTGTTTCATTAAAATCAATAGCATGTTTCCGCGATCGCGGAAACATGCTATTGATTGACACTTATAAAGTAAAATGGTTAACTTTAGGCGAAATTCGTACGTTCACAATCAAAATCACTCAAAAAATGACAGCACAAATCTTAATTATCGATCTTGGGTCGCAATATACTCAAGTCATCAGAAGAAGTCTGAGATACCTCGGCTACAAATCTGAAATCGTCAGCCCTGAGGAATCATTAGAATGGGCAAAGCAAAACAAGCCCAAAGGAATAATTCTATCCGGAGGAAGCGCTAGTGTCTACGACAAGGACGCGCCAAAACCTCCCGTAAAATTGCTCGGTCTCGGAATACCGGTGCTGGGCATCTGCTATGGAATGCAATGGCTCGCCTATGTACATGACAAAAAATCAGTCCATGCTACAACCGAAGGCAAGTCATACGGACCAGTTAAAATAGAATTCCCAAATTATACAAAGAATTATAAGAATAAATTATTCTTTGGAATTGCATGGGGTCTGGAAAAAGCATGGTCAAGCCATGGCGACTCGGTAAAATATGCACCTATTGGTTTTGGGGTAACTGCTACTTCAAACAGTGGTAAGGTAATCGAAGCCATAGAAAATCCGCAAATGAAATACTGGGGAGTTCAGTTCCATCCCGAAGTCGAACAGACGGAAGATAACAACATCATTCTTAAAAACTTCACGGAAACAATTTGCGGATGCAGGAAAGATTATTCTGCAAACGAAATGATGGACCAAATTTTGAGCGCCACAAAGAAGGCTCTCGGTAAAAATGGGAAAGCTATCATTGGCGTTTCAGGAGGAGTAGATTCCACCACTCTTGCAGCAATTTTTGCTCCAGTACTCGGTAATCGCCTCAAAGCTTTTACTATAGACACTGGAGGGATGAGGAAAGGCGAAATTGAGCAGATTGAACAAATTGCCAAATCAGCCAAGATTGATCTTGAAGTCCTTGATTACTCTGATCAGTTTATCGCTAATGTAAGCCAGACAACTGATGCGGAAGAAAAAAGAAGGAAATTCCGCGAAGTTTACAAAATGGCATTTTATCATGTTGCCAGAAAATTTCACGCGACTCATGTCATTCAAGGGACACTCGCAACAGATTTAATTGAATCAGGCGCATCTGGCAAATCGGCACTCATAAAAACTCATCATAATGTCGGCCTAGAGTTCGGATTGAAGGAAATCATGCCGCTTGCTGATTTTTTCAAATTTGAGGTTAGGAAACTTGCCGAGGAAATTGGCCTTAAAGAGCTAATTTCTAAAAGGCAGCCTTTTCCGGGACCGGGACTCTACCTGCGCATTGTGGGACTACCTGTTACTCGCGAGCGACTGGAGATTGTGCGGAAAGCAGACCAGATCGTCAAGGATATTTTGATCAGTCGCAGACTTTATGATCAAATATCACAGACAGTTGTCGGGCTTTGGAGCACAAAGACAGTGGGAGTGAAGGGCGATGGACGAGTTTACGGCTATTCAATTGTCGTAAGAACGGTCAAAACGACTGACTTCATGACGACAAAGCCGTTTCATTTACCCGATGAGGTGGAGGATGAAATTACGAATGAACTCGTAAAAAATCCTAGTATCGTGCGAGTTACTTTTGACTATACTCCAAAACCACCTGCCACGACAGAATTTGAGTGATTAATTTTAAAACCCCATTGCAATTGCGATGGGGTTTTTATTTTTAATCCTCTGAAAAATAATCAACTTCCTGAATGATCACATTTTCCAGTAATTCTTTTTGAAAAGGACCGTATTTTGCCTTAGCAATTATTTTTTTACCATTTAGAATCAATGGAAAAAATTCTCTGTCAGCGGGCATCATCTTATTAAACGGCAAATTGTTCTTATTAAAAGTGGTTGGAGTTATCATGACCATTTCATTAGTTTCTTTTGGCTCTCCATTCCACTCTTTTACTACAAAAAAGTGGACTCTGCAGACAAAAGTATCTCCGTCACTTTTTGTGTTATGAAAATCAACAATAGCCATTTTTTCAAGGTGCTCTGGCAAAGCAGTTACCCCGACTTCTTCCTCAAGCTCTCTTATTGCTGCTTTAATCGGAGTTTCCCCTTCTTCTATCCCGCCACCATAGCCATTCCAACATCCTGCCCCGATCTTTTTTGTTTTAAGACCAAGAATTACGTCATCATCCTTAATCAAAAGGCACACTGTGGCATTTAATAATACTTTTTCTTCCATAATATATATTTTTTATTTCCACCATAACTCTACCCTATTTACTAAAATAATCAATCATGCAGCAATCTCAATTTTTTTTGTCTTCCAATAAACCAAAAGAGTCATTCATCTGGCAAATAAAATGATCACACACTTCCTTGTCTTGAATGCAATCTACAACATAATGTCTGAGCCAGATCTTTTCCTGTCTTTGTCTTGCTATATCTCTGGGATCATCAAAAATTTCTCCAATATCTATTAAAACCACATCGCCTTCATGATTTAATCCGTAATTTTTTGTGATATTAAAGCTTTTATCAATAATACCAAGATTAAGCAATTTTATATTAAATTCTATAAATTTATCGACAATTTTTTTACCCTCTTCTGTGTTAACTTTTTCCAATATTTCATAAAGAGATCTAACTTTGTCCTGCTCATAATCAAGGCCATTGATTAAAAGCGGATTGCCAATCCATGATTGCGGAATATTACAGCTTTTAAGAATTTGAAATGATCTGGATGCCCTCATTTTCATACTGTTAATGTATTTTGGTATCGACCAAAAAGGGTATTTTTTGGACAACTTAGTTTTTTTTAAAATAACCCAAAAAGCCTTAGGCCAAGAATGAAATTTCTTTAAAACACGGCCATTACCTAAATCGTATACAGAATATTGCCACCCCTCGCCTATTTTTTTCATAAAATTATTTTTTAATATTTGCCACTAGGTCAAACTCAAGTGTAAACATATCCCCAATAATGGCATCACCTAAATTTTGGAAGAATTTTCCGGAACCGTAGCGCACGTCCCATTCTGTACGATCTAATTCAATCTTGCCTTCAATTTTCACAGTAGAATCAGCCATGGATATTTTAGACAAAATAGAAATTGGCTTAGTGATCCCCTTGATAGTCAAAACCCCGTCGATCTTATAAGACCCGTCATTCAGCACTTCTGCTTTAGTCATTTTAAAATCTGCCGTCGGGTATTTTTCTGCATCAAAAAAATCCGGAGACATCAAATGTTTTGATAAAAAGCTTTCACCCTCCCCTTTGCCCGTTTTCACGGCCGAAACAGTGCTCATATCGATAGACAAATCCCCAGACGTAATTTTGCCGTCCTCAACAGTGAGGAATCCGGACTTCAGCTTAATTGTCCCCTGGTCTACATAATTCAATATCAAAGTCTTCTTACCCTGCCAACGCACGACGCTTTTTTCAGCATCAAATTCAAAATTACCGCCTTTAGATAAATTTTCCATATTGTTTTGATCAATTGATTTTGTTTGTGCTCCATTAAAGCCTTTATAAGCAAAAACTCCAAGCACAATCAGAACCAATATTAATATTATTTTTTTAAACATATTATTAATTATATTAAACTGATAATTTTGGGTAAAAATATTATAAGACCAATTATTAGAGCCGTGAGACTTGCTATTAAAACTGCGCCCGCAGCCACATCCTTTGTATCGCGTGCACGCGGATGATAATCAGGCGATGTCAGATCCATATCTATCTCAATGGCCGTATTAAAAGCCTCAGCCATAAACACCGCTCCAATTGCTATAACTAGAGCAATCCATTCATAAGAACTAAGGTTAAAATACAAACCGGCAATTATTACAATAAAACTAGCAAATAACTGAATCCATGAATTCTTTTGGGTCTTAATAAAAATACAAATCCCCCGCCATGCATGCCCAAAGCTTTTTACTCGCTTATTAAGGCTAAAAATTTCCTTATCTTGATTCATGTACTTTTACTTATACTTATACTTATACTTATACTTATTTCTCATCCTCGGTCAGGATCGTATTTTGATAAACTAGATCAAGAGCAGATAAAACATCAGGATTCAGACTTGCAGTGTAAAAAGGCATTTGAATTCTATTTTTTAGACACAAATTTTTTGCATATTGATCGGCATCAGTACAGCTTACCAATCGGCCGCCAATAAAAATGACATCATTTAAATTATCAGTTGGAGGTGTTATTTTAAGACCAACAATTTCGCCGGCTTTTTTTATTCCCGTTTTTTGTTCTAATTCCAACTGCGCAGCGCTTTTATATTCCAATTCTTCAATTTGCCAATTGCTTGGATATTTTGTATTTATTTTACCGGGCCAAAAATAATTATTCCATGTAGAAATATCTTTGGAATATAAATCTTTCTTTTGTTGAAGATCTAATGAAGTATTCCCTGAAGATGGAATCTGTTCATTTATATTAAAAGTCTGCTTAGAATTTTTATTCGCAACGTAAAATATAACTATAATAATAGCTACAATCACCAATCCAATAATGATCGTGATCATTTTCCTAATATTATTTTTATTGTCTATTTCATTAAAATTTTCCATCTGTTTATTATATCATTATACTATAACGATAAATGCTAAAACTTGTTATTTTCAAAATCAAACGAATTCTTAATATCAATCATGCTTTGCATTGCTTTTTTATCCCCAATACCTGAACCAAGTCTTTCAATGCCCAAACTATGTAAAACGCCAATATTTTTATCATTTTTATTTTCTTGAATAATTTTCCATAGCTCTTTTGGATCATCAGGTAATTTCTTCAGAAATTCTGAAAATTCTTTTCTATCTGTGTTTCTATCAATAACTAAATTTCTAGCATTTCTCAATACTTCATCGTAATCGTGAGCTTTCACCTCTTTTTTAATAGTTCCTTTTTCCAATCTATTTCTTATTTCAACCTCATTACCAGAAACAGCCAACAGACTTTTATCTTTCAAATAAGACACTGGATCGCTTATCATTTGTTCAGAAAGTTTCTTGTCAAAACCACTAAAAAAACTGTCACTCTGGGAAACACAATAAAGATCAAAGGGTAAATTCTTAAAATTAGGGTATTTACCACTTGTAAATGTTACTTTACTAAATTCTCCCCAACCTACCTTAAACAGCTCAGGTTTCATTTCACCTTTCTTATCGGCCATATTGATTAAAGTAAAAAGAGATGCCGCATCACCAGAAAAACCTTCCTCTCCAAAATAAGCATATGTTCCACCCATACTGGCGCGTATTAAGGTTTCCACAATATCATGCAGCTTAAAAATCTTACTATTTTTCTCTTTCTCGAAATTAGAAATAGGTTCTTTTGGTATGCTTATTGAATTATCTTCCATGGAAATATTATATCATTACCTTCAAAATCTATCCACACAGAAAAAGAACCATATTTCTATGGTTCTTTTTCAATCCTCCTTCACATAAGGCAATAGAGGAACAAAATGCGCGGTCGACGAGATTCGAACTCGCAACCTCTCCCGTGCACGTTACCCAATATTTTCATATTGGCATGGACTATATCTTCACCATGAGTTTAGTACTTTTAGGTGCTCCGGTATCTAGTCTCTACGGCGCCCCCTCTCTAGTTTTGAGCTATCGAAAAATTCAATAATTCAAAACTAGAGAGGGGTTCCCTCGGTATTCGCTTGTCCTTGGTTTCCACCAAAAATTTAGCCTTCACCGATATCCCAGAGAGTTTCAACCCCGTTTTAACGAGGAAGCTGCACGAATCTACAGGGGAGTGCTCTAACCAGTTGAGCTACGACCGCATCTTTATATACTTTTCGAAAACTTTTCTTTTCCTGTCCAAACATAAACAATTCTGGACTTTTCCATTATACATAATTCTGTATAATTTCAAAGAGTTATTGCAAAAATAACCAAAAGGTATAGAATAGCAAGTGTGCAAATAATTTAATATCGCGGGGAGGAGTAACGGTTGCTCATCAGGCTCAATAACAGGGCTCGCCAAGCAGTAATGCTTGGGGATAACTTATCAAATTCGGTGAAATCTTCTCTCGACATAATGTCGGGAATGACAACGCCGAGCCAAGATCTAATTTTATTTAGATAAGGTGTAGAGACTAGAAGGTAGGCTCCAGCTCATTTTTTTTAAAAAGAAGTTGGATGAAGGCATAGTCCAGACCACAAAATTAAGGCAGTGAAAACTGTAGTAGGTATGCATAACCTGAAGGTAGTTGGTTCAATTCCAACCCCCGCAACATACAAACTAAAAAGCCCACACTCTGGGCTTTTTAGTTTGAAAATATTAGTTAAATATATTATAGTATCTTTGATTCATCTTTTGTCGGCGTAGCTCAGTTGGTAGAGCGTGGGACTCATAAGCCCAAGGTCACAGGTTCAATCCCTGTCGCCGACACAAATCACCTTCACCATGATCCCTCTCCTCAACATCTCCTCGAGGTCGAAAATTCTCCTCGACCCCCGGGGTTAAGGATGCCCCAACCCCGGGGGTCTTCCCGAATTTTCGACCTCTTCCCGATGCAGAAGAGAGAGGTTTTCCATCTAAATTATCCCAAACTCTTGGAAAACTTTTTCATAGAGACTTATCACTCTTTTGGCTTCATATTGCCCAAGATTAAAATTTAAGCCTTCATGGGCTATTTTATTTCTGACCTTGTGCGCCTCCCATGCATAATCCATAGTACTAAAACGACTCGGATCAATCTTTTTTAGACGTTCTCCCAAGCCCTCCCCTTCATAGCCCATTTGAATCAAAAGTTCATCAAGCATGGAATCAGATTCCATCACCGCCAAACGCCAGCCCGGAGGGTTAGTGCCATTCACATGTTTAAGTACTTCCTGCCATCTTGTATTTTCTCTTTTTTCTTCAGCAACCTCGAAATATTCTTTATGCAAAAAACTTGATGTTTGTTTTACTTCTCTTATTCTAATGATTAAATAAATAATTACAGTGATAAGTATTATGGCAATAATAGCCATAAGTGTGCGCAATAAATCCGCCCAATTTACTCCGAATGGAAGCTGTAAATAAAGCAAGCTTCGAGCAAGCTCTAAGATCTTATAAAAAAAGTATTCAAGATTTAAATAATCTGCTGCGCCGAATAGATTCATAAATTAGGCTCTAGGCATTAGGCCGTTAGGCTCTAGCTAGAGATCATCTTATTTAACATTTTCATTACTTCTTCTAATAAATTATCAACCCTATTTTATCATTTAATTGCTAAAGCCTAGGACCTAGTGGCCAAGAGCCTACATTTCAAACTTCTTCCCTATTTCAAACAGAACATCCTCACGGAAATGCGGGGCCATTAAATGAAGATCAAGCGGTAGCCCATCTTTATTCACACCCGCAGGAATTGATATTGCCGGTACGCCAGCAATATTGGCCGAAACAGTAAATATATCAGAAAGATACATAGCCAAAGGATCTTTTGCTTTCTCCCCTATTTTAAAAGCCGGAGCAGGAGTTGTGGGTGTGACAATTGCATCAACTTCTTCAAAAACTTTTCCAAAATCTTTTTCAATTTGATTGCGAAGCTTTATGGCTTTATTATAGTAAGCATCATAATATCCATGTGAAAGCACATAAGTGCCGAGCATTATCCTTCTGCGAACTTCTTTGCCAAACCCTTTTCCTTTTGTTTTTTTGTATGTATCTAGCAAATCTGTACCCTTTTCTTGAAGACCGTATCGTACACCATCAAATCTCGACAAATTCGAAGAAGATTCAGCTGGCATAATAATATAATAAGCCGGCAATGAATATTCCACAAGTGGCAAATCAATATTTACAACCTTGTAACCCAAACTCTCAAGTTTAATTAATGACTTTTCAAAATTATCTAATGTCTCTTTGTCGATCCCGCCGTGATTGAGGAAATTTCGAGGAACACCGATGATTTTAGATCCTTGATCCTTAATCCTTGATCTTTGACGAAAGTCGTAACGGATATTTTCAGGCACACTTGTAGAATCCATAGGATCATGTTCTGAGACAGCCTGAAAAATAATTTCAGCATCGCGCACTGTTTTAGTAAAAGGACCAATTTGATCAAGCGAGGAACCCATAGCCATGAGTCCATATCGAGAAAGAGCGCCATAAGTCGGTTTAAGACCAACAACGCCGCAAAAAGCCGCCGGTTGGCGCACAGACCCTCCTGTGTCTGATCCAAGAGCGACCATTGCCCCGTCCATCGCCACTGCCGCAGCTGATCCGCCGGAAGAACCGCCTGCCACACGCGAAGGATCATGTGGATTTTTTGTTACGCCATAGGCAGAATTTTCCGTCGAAGATCCCATGGCAAACTCGTCCATATTTGTCCGGCCAAGAAAAACCACTCCTTGAGTTTTTAGTTTTTTTATAACAGTCGCATCATAGACAGCCCTATAGCCTTCCAAAATTTTCGAGGCGGCACCGGCCCTTCTGCCTTCTATTAAAATATTATCTTTTATAGCAAAAGGTATGCCGGTCAAAAGTGTAGCACTGCCATCTTCAAACATTTTTTGAGACTGCCTGGCTTGTTCCATCACATCATTGAATACTTCCAAATAGGCATTGAGGTCCTTGTTCTTTTTTTCTATTTCTTTAAGGCAGGCAAGGGCCAGATCAGCAACAGTAAATTCGCCCTTCTTCAAGGATTCGTGAGTTTTTTCAATTGTAAGAGATTTTAGATCCATTATTTAGGGCTTTAGGTATTAGTATTAGGTTTTTCTGGCTAGAGCCTAGTGCCTAGCAGCCTAGAGCCTATAATATTTTCTTCACCTTCACGTATCCATCCTGACTCTCTGGAACTTCCGCTAAAATCTTATCCGTATAAATTCCTGTTTCATGGGGTTCCTTATCTTCCCGCATTATATTCACGTGTTCTATAGCTTGATTTACTTGATTTACTGTACTTGCTTTATTTACTTGTTCAACATATCCCAAAATAGCCTGAAGATCCCCAAGTAATTCATTCTTTTCCTCATCATTTATTTCAATTCTGGCCAATTCCGCCAGCTTTTCCACGTCTTTTATTTGCATCTAGAGAGTATACCAAATTAAAGCATCTTTAAAAACTCTGCCTCGCTTAAAGTTTTTACGCCGAGCTTTTGAGCCTCCTTCAGTTTGGAGCCGGGTTCCTCGCCCACCACCAAATAATCAGTTTCTTTGGAAACAGCGCTCCCGACCCTGCCGCCCTGATTCAAAATTTCTTCTTTTGCTTTCTCTCGAGACATCGAAGAAAGAGTGCCTGTGATAACAAATGAAAAACCGGAGAATTTTCCTACTTTCCTTTTCTCCCCTTTTAATACCCTTACTCTATTTTTAAATAACTTATCTATAAAATTAATATTTTCTTTTTGTTGAAAAAATTCATAAACACTTTTTGCAACCACGGGACCTATGTTTTCTATTTCTCCAAATTTTTCAAACGATGCACTTTTTATTTTTTTATAACTGCCAAATTGTTCCGCCAAATCTTTAGCCGTCTGTTCACCGACATGAAGAATACCAAGAGCGTAAATAAATCTCCAAAGTGGAATTTTTTTATGTGATTCAATTGAAGCAAGAATATTATCAGCGCTCTTTTCGCCAAAACGTTCAAGACCTGCAATATCTTCTTTTTTAAGCGTAAACAAATCAGCTGCGTCAGAAATAAGCCCTTCATCTTTGAAACGATCCAAAACTTTAGGGCCAACTTCATATATTTCCAATATATTTACAAAATGTTGCATACCTCGTCTATTCTTTGCAGGACATTTAGGGTTGGAACAATAGTAAGCTACAGATTCAGATTGAGTTGATAAATCATTCAAAAGCCTCCTCGAGGTCGGACCTTTCCCGTCGCTTTGCTCCTCCTCAAGGACCGACCTCTTCCCGCCCGCTGATTCAAGTTCCTCTGATTCGGCCTCTTCCTGGTTCAATTCTTCGATATTCGGCGCATCCTTGCCGATAATTTTAGCTTTTTCTTCGTCGCTGTAGGCGTAGAAAATTTCTTTGCCTTTTTTAATTTTGAAAAGTGGTGGCTGGGCGATGTAAATATGCCCGGCTTCAATTATTTGCTTGAAGTAACGATAAAAAAGCGTGAGAAGCAAAGTTGTAATATGCGCGCCGTCCACATCCGCATCTGTGGCAATAATTACTTTATTGTATCTGATTTTGCTTATATCAAAAGTATCACTAATCGAAGTGCCAAGCGCAATCACTAAAGACTTCACTTCTTTTGAAGCAAGCATTTTATCTATGCGAGCGCGCTCTACATTTAGAATTTTTCCCTTAAGCGGCAGTATCGCCTGCGTGCGCCTGTCGCGTCCCATTTTTGCCGAACCTCCGGCGGAATCTCCCTCAACGATAAACAATTCTGCTTCTTCTCGATCGCGAGTCTGGCAATCAGCCAGCTTGCCCGGCAGGGTCATGCCCTCAAGCGCGCCCTTGCGCAATATTGAATCCTTGGCAGCTTTAGCTGCTTTGCGGGCCTTCATGGCAAGAATACACTTACCAATGATAGACTTTGCATCGTCCGGATTTTCTTCAAGGAAAGAGGAAAAAGCATCGCCGAAAACGGTCGCCACAGCTCCTTGTGCCTCCGGAGAGCCTAGTTTTCCCTTTGTCTGGCCTTCAAATTGAATTTCCCTAAGTTTAACAGAAATGATTGCCGTGACGCCTTCGAGCACATCCTCGCCTGTAATACCGCCTTCGGACTCCTTCATTATTTCATTTTTCTTAATGTAACTGTTTAATAGCCTTGTTAAAGCAGTCTTAAATCCTGTCACATGAGTGCCACCTTCATGATTGTAAGTATTATTTGCAAAAGCTACAATACGCTCAGATATATCGTCCACATACTGGAGCGCCACTTCTACCTGCACCAAACCTTCTTTTTTATCAACATAAAAAATATTATCGTGGATCGGTTTTTGAAGCTTATTGTAAAACTTTACCATTGATGCAATGCCTCCTTCGAAATAAAAAGTGAAAGACGGCACCTCAATTTCAAGTTCCTTGAAATAAAAAATGTCAGAGATGTCTATTTTGCCCTCGTAATCCCTTGCATCAATCACTGTGATCCTAAGCTTCTTCACCAAATAAGCCTGGCGCCTCATATGATTCACAATTAAATTCAAATCGAACTTTATTTCTTGGAAAATTTCTTCATCCGGCTCGAATGTGATGATCGTGCCTTTTAATTTTGACGCTCCGACTTTTTTTACATTAGCCTTTTTCTTTCCACGCACATAATCCTGAAGATATTTGCCGCCATCGCGATGAACTTCTGCGCGAAGATTTACCGAAAGTGCATTTACCACGGATGCGCCCACACCGTGCAAACCGCCGGAAACTTCGTATCCTTCCCCGCCAAACTTGCCTCCGGCATGAAGCGTGGTCATCACAGTCTCAAGGGCGGAAACTTTTGTCTTTGGATGAATATCGACAGGAATACCTCGGCCGTTATCTACCACGCGAACAATGTTTCCTGGAAGAAGCGCGATTTCCACTTCATTACAATGCCCGCCCATGGCCTCATCTCGGGAATTGTCAAAAATCTCCCATATCAAATGATGGAGCCCTTCAAGCCCGGTACCGCCAATATACATACCCGGTCTTTTTCTGACCGGCTCCAGACCCTCAAGTATAGAAATCTGATCCGCACCATAATGTTTTGTCTCCTTCTTATCCATGCTTCGCTTTGCTACGCTACTGATCACCCTTCGACAAGCTCAGGGTAAAACCCTGATTTTAAAGCTGATCAACACCGATAAACTCGATTAAAAATTAATGATTTTTATGCCTAAAGTATATCAAAAAACGGCTAAAAAAGGAAGCAATTTTGTGGATAAAAGAGAGATAATTAAGATAAAATCCCCATGTTGCGACCCGCGGGGTCGCAACATGGGTTATTCGAGTAAAAGTCCATCATAATTCATTAAATCAAACGGATTTTCCTTTATTTTATTATGTTGTTTTGTTATTTTTTTATTATTTTCTTCCATACCTTTAAGCCATTCAATCATAGATCTTTTGTATTTATTAGGACCACCGAGACTTGATTCAAGAAAATCTTTTTTTATAATTGAAGGAAAGTTTTTTCGACCAATATAGTCAAGAAAACTTGACCAGCGATACTTTTCCAAATATTTAAGGCATTTTTCTTCATTGCTTATAAATCCATTTCTCCATTCTGAATATACAAGATCTAATGGGTTAAGATGGATATATACCGGTAAGTAATAAAAATGACTATCATTACTCACTAAAACAGATTTAAATCTTCCCTGAAAAAGCGGGCCCACTCTATCATATTTTAGATTAAAATATTTAGCATAGCCGCAGTTTAACTTCAGCATAAATTTTTTTATTCCATCCTCAACTAATTGTCTAATCATCAAATGGTAATGATTCGGCATCGCGCAATATGCCAAAATCTCTACCAATGGCTTCTTTTTCTTCCTCTTCCTCTCAATGTTGCGACCCGCGGGGTCACAACATTGTTCTAGTTCTTCTAGTGAAATTTCTCTAGGTTTTCTTTTTAATAATCTAATATTAACTTTAGGCACATTTTCTACATCATTAAATTCATAAAGGTCGTGAATAAATCGAAAATAATCTTTATTATTCATAAAGATATTTCTTTTTTCTACACCTCGGCAACAGATGTGATAAATCTCATTATTAACTAATGGATGTCTCCTTTTTGTGGCCATACTTGCATATTATACCCCATGTTGCGACCCGCGGGGTCGCAACATGGGTTTAGGATTTAATTAGGTGATTTTTTACTTTTTCAACTATATGACTTAAATCACTCTGGCTTTTTATAAAGTATTCTAAAACTTTATGTCCGGATACTTCCTTAAGTGTTTCTGTTCCAGCAGAAACAGAAACAACAATTATTGGGATATTATTATATTTTTCATTTTGTTTAATTGATTCTAAAAATTTTAGACCGCCCATACCCGGTATTAAAAGATCGAGCCAAATCATATCAACCTTATTATTCGCATGACCGACATTTGTAGCGTCGGAACCCAAACTATTTTTCTTTAATATCAAAAGAGCTTCTTCACCTGAAATCGCTGTCATTGTGTCAAATCCTTCTTTTTCTAATTTATGCACAATAGCATGCTGGAGACTTAATTCATCTTCAATTATTAATATTCTTTTTTTTGTTTCTTTTTTCATATTTTTATCATTATTAATAAAATTAAACAAACAGCTTAACTTCTCCTTTTTTAGATTGCATACCTGTCAACGGAATAGTGAAAAAGAAAGTCGTTCCCTTGCCCTCAACTGATTCAAACCATATTTTTCCGTCCCACATCGCCACAATCGACTGAACAAGATTAAGACCAAGCCCGCTGCCACTAGGAATAACTGCCACAGCATTATCAGCTCGATAGAATTTTTCAAAAATTCTTTTTTGATCTTTCTGAGGTATGCCGATACCGGTATCTTTTATTGAAAAAAGAGCATATTCCTTCTTGTCAAACAATTCTTTTTTAAATGAAATATCTATCCTGCCTCCATTGGGGGTATAATTTATAGCATTGGAAATCAGGTTTAAAACCGTCTGCCTCAAAAATTCTGCAGCAACATTTATTTTTGGAAAATTTTCTTCCGGTTTAAATTGAATGATTAATTGTTTAGAGCTTATCTGCGGTTTTAATTGCTTTATAACTTCCTTAGTGATATCTGCAATATCTGTGGGCACGGGATCGATTGTAGCCCGCCCGGCTTCAAGCCTGCTGATTGTTAGAAGAGCGCCAATCAGCTCAAGCAGATGAATTGAGCCTTTATGCATATCTTCCATAAATTCGAGCTGTTTACCAGTCAACTTACCAACATCTCCAAAAAGGAATAATTCGGAAATCCACCGAAGTGATGTAAGCGGAGTTCGCAATTGATGTGAAGCAATTGAAATAAAGCTATTTTTAGCCTTATCTAAGTTTTTTTCTTCAGTAAGATCCCAAAAAATTATGACCGCGCTCATCATCCTCTCATCTTCAAGCGGAGTTATGGCAAAACCAACAGGAAATTTTTTACCCGAAAAAGTTTTAAAATAAAGATCATCCTTAATATTTGCATATACCGCTTGTCTAGTTTTGAACATTTTAGCGACAGGCATTTCTTTTTCATCAAGCGCAATATTCCCTTTCCATACCGTAAGTATATCCTTTATATTTTTACCCACAATATCTTCTGCTGATATGTCCAAAATATCTTCAGCTTTATTGTTCAATAATCTAACCCTGTAATCTTTATCGAGAAGCAAAAGCCCCTCTCCCATTGAAGAAATAATAGCATTGGACCGCACACTTTCTTCTTTAGCCTTCCATTCTGATTCCTTACTGTCTTCCAAAATGTTATATAGAGCATTTTTAGTCTCTTCTATTTTCTTAATATGGCTCTGCTTTTCCAATTCCTTATTTTTTTCATTGGTAATATCTCGGGAAAGAAATAATACGTATTCCACATCCCCTTTTTCGCTTCTAACCGGCTCAAAACTGCTCGAGCACCATTCACCTTTAGATGTCCCCGAAACATGCTTTATTTCAAAGCTGCTAGGTTTACCTTCGACAGCTAGATTCATCGCATCTTTTATTTTATCGTGATACTCCTTTTCAATACAGCTGAAATAATCCCATTTTTTTATTTCCTCTT
The DNA here is from genome assembly GCA_964626035.1 of uncultured Candidatus Saccharibacteria bacterium. Classification (GTDB taxonomy): domain Bacteria; phylum Patescibacteriota; class Minisyncoccia; order Phycocordibacterales; family CAZVEC01; genus 2-01-FULL-42-20. Next base: position 346 of record CAZVEC010000010.1, on the reverse strand, counting down.
CAGTTTTTCCCTCCAAGTAATGTTCTTCGCGGGCGCCCCGGTTTACTGAAACAAGATTACCCTTTTTATCAAACCATTTAATGCATAGCGGTGCGGCATCTAAAAGCGTGC
>CAZVEC010000010.1:0-225 GCA_964626035.1 uncultured Candidatus Saccharibacteria bacterium | reverse complement strand
CATTTTTTCGCTCTTTAATAATTCCGAATATTCTTTGCCTGATTCTTTTTTAAAAATATTAAACATTTTTCCCTTTAAGCTTATCCATTTCTTTTTTTAATTCTGCCATTTTAAGCTCGCGGCCGACGGTTAAATTATGAAATCTCTCCAATTCTTCCACTTTCCCCTGCAATTCCTTTGTCCTTTCTATCACTTTTTGCTCTAACCCTTTGGAATATTCTTTTA
>CAZVEC010000009.1:0-18340 GCA_964626035.1 uncultured Candidatus Saccharibacteria bacterium | reverse complement strand
ATTCGGTAACAAAAGAGATTAACTCCTTGGTAACAGTTTATTATGAGCTATAGCGACCTAATCCAGTCACCTGTGGATAAACCATTAATGATAAAAGCCCTTCGATTAAAATCGAAGGGCTTTTGCTTAAAAAAATATTACCTAGCAATGTTCGGCAATATAACGGTTGCTATACATATGATTTCCCGTCACTTCCCTATCAATCGGCAGAAAATCCGGCAGTTCCACCTTGTCATTTTCTTCCGTGGATTCAATTTCTAAAAGTGGCTTTTTAAAGCTTGGATGAATAAATGAATCAAGCTCAAAATATTGATTTTTCCAGATAAAGCAGAACCTTCTTTTTTCAATCGTGCCCAAGCGCGGATTTCTGTGCTTCATAAAATCAAGGTATTCACTCTTAGATATAATTTTTTCCCTCTCTGATCTCACGAGGCCGACAATTGCGCTCTTAATGGTGTGAAAATACACATAAGATTTGTCTTGGCCGCGCTTTCTGATTCTTTCTTCTTCCGATCCGTTTTCACTAAACAGATAGTTCTGTATGATGTGAATCTCCTGATACGGCACAGGTATGGAACGCAGATCAAAATTATTTTTTAAGGAAAATTTCCTTTCTATTTCCAGCGGAATCGGCAAGCCGAGAATACCGCAAATCGCCTTAAATGCTTTCCTTTTCTTTTGCTTGAAATCAGAGCTCTCATTGCCGATTATCTTTAATTTTGGAGTGCCGAGCCATGCTTTTTGAATTTCACGGTCACGCAAAATCGCTTCTTCAGGACTTTCATCCCGCACCCTATTATTCTCAAGCGTGTAAAACTCCTGCGCTCCATCGGCCGCAGTGACTAAATGGACCACCCCGTCATAGCGCTTGTCGCGCAAATCAGGAATTTTGTAGCCCAGAGATCCGATCACTTCACTGAAAGCATCCGCTCCGGCATAAGCCATGCCGTCCATCGCTCCGCGGTCGGCAATCACAACCGACTTACCGTCACAATTCATAGCGGCATCACGAAGCAAATCTTCCTCAAAAATAATTTGCTCAAGCACATATTTTTGAAAGCTTGCCTCTCTTTTGTTCAAACCGGCCTCCATAAGCAAGGTCGCGGCCTCCGGTACAATAAAAACTTTATAGCCAAAGTTGCTTAGTTTCTCGTTAACCATAGCCATTAGTGAAGTTTTTCCTCCGCACGGGCCTCCGGTTAAGGCAATTACAGGAACATGTTTGTTCATTTTTAAAAGAATTTTGAATTATTATACAGTATCGAGTTGTTTATACCATAAAAAGCCAATCTTGCCAAGCGTTCTATTGGTACCTGTTCACACCCATGAAAAGGCATGCAGATAAAATAAATTCGGGAGGACCCCCGGGGTTAAGGATGCCCCAACCCCGGGGGTCGAGGAGAATTTCTTTTATTTGCACGCCTTTTGCTAATAACTAGATGTGAGCAGATACTTCTATTTTTTTATTCGTTTACTAAGCTGGTCGAGCAGGAATTCAAATTCCTTTTCGGCCATATCGATTTCTTTAATTGTTGCCCTTGTCTTGTCTACCTGTAAATTCTTGGCCTCCATTTTTAGGCGGGCATCAAGCTCATTTTTGTAACTATCAAGACGAAGCAAAATTTTTTTTATTTCCACCTCGCCGATCGCCTCCGGGAACTTAATATAGTTTTGCTCGGCATTCAGCTCGTCAATTTGCTTTCTAAGATCATCTGTTTCTTCATAATCAAAAGTTTCATTCATCCTGTTTTGCAGGTCAGAAGTTCTTTTTTTAATAAAATTTATTATTTCTGCGCTCGTTTTTTCCTCCGCTTTATTCAATTTAAACCTCTCATAAAAAGCCGGATTCTGTTTTTCGGCCATTGGAATATCTGCAGTAATTTTATTTATTTTACTTGGATCAGATTGGTGCATGATTTATTTAAAATATTTATTGTAATGATATCTTTATCTATACCAGATGTTGGATAAAGGATATTGGATAATTTCTCGGCCAGCTTCTGGCCCGCTTCTCTGCGATCATGAAAAATCATGAGGTTATTTTAGCACAAAAATATTATCTTGATTTTATGACGCTCGCATAAAGATCATCTTCGGGCACTTTAACCTTCTGGATATTTGTTCCGGAAAGCAGGCGGCTTGCGGAATTTCTTATCCAAGAAAATATAAATGCCGAATTCACGCTGTCGGCGAGCCTCGAGGTGATGAGTTTTGGAGACTTAACAATCTGATTTTGATTTATTTTTTTTGCAGGCAAACCGAAAAATTGGACGGCTAGCACGACTTCTTTTCCTTCAAAAAGACCCTCCGCCACACCGATGCCGATCTCGGTGTAATTTTCGTTCATTAAGTTGGCTCGATGGCTCGGCGAATCAAGCCAAGCTTTCATTACCTTCTTTGAGTCATTAAAATTCAATGCCAGATTTTCGCCGGCAAAAAGATAATCATAACCAACGCGGTCGAGCCAGTACCACGGCATCTGTCCGTCCGGATCGCGATGGGAAAAATAATCTCTCCGGAGCATATCCTCGGCCTTAAGCAGGGCGGCCCTAGACAAAAGATCATTCATTTGAAGCGGGCTCAAATAAAAGAAAAACTCCTTGGAAGGGTAGAAACAACATTGGCCAAAATCTTTTTTATGTCTATTTCGAGGCGCGGACCCCAAAAAATAAGCCCGAGGATGACTATGGGCGCCAGAAAAAGAACATATTTGTTAAGCCCTCTATTCCAATCCTTCATTTAATTTATTAACTGTCTGCGGACCAATTATACCGTCAATTTTCAATCCTTTTATTTTTTGAAAACTCATAACAGCTTCTTTAGTCATCGGTCCAAAATGGCCGTCGATTCCTCCCTTGTAGAGACCGAGATCGAGCAAGGACTGCTGGATAGATTTGACGTCATCTCCCTTCACGCCCGCTTTCAGCATCCTGATCAGGCTAGAAGCCTGCGCGGCGGCTCCCAATTCTTTTTTGGAATCTTGGTTCAGGATTTTGCGAGTCGCTTCGCCCACCATGCCGACTTGCGGCAAATTATTTTTGACCTGAAAGTCCTTGACTGACCTAAGGGTTATTTTCCCGAAAATTCCGTCGAAAGCGCCGCTATAAAGACTGAGAGCCGCAAGTCTTTTTTGAAGTTCCATGACTTCCTTGCCGCGCGAACCAACAGTCAAATTTTGAATGAAATTATGCGAAGGAAGCCATTATTATAAATTTATATAAAAGTTTCTGATCCGTTCGGCAATCGATAATTTTTCTCCTTTTGACGAGACCAATTTGATCTTGGACTGGACTAAAAGAGAGGCAGCGCCGTAACTGTCGTAAAACTTCACATACACAATCTTGTCCCCCTCTCCGGGCAAAAGATTCCAATTTTTTGTTCTGGCATACGGCTCAACTGATGCATCCCTAAAATCCGAATAATTAGAAATTGCCATTTTAGCCGAATTCCCGCCTTCCAAATTCAAAACGGCAGATTCTGACAAGGTATAGGCCGCTCCGTTATTTATAAGAGCCTGATAACCCACAGGAGTCTTTGCCGGCGCGGTCGGGACGGCATTTACTCTGGCGGAATAACCGCCGGAGCTGCCGCCATATCCATAAGCCTTATGCACACCAATGAAAGAACCCGCGCTAAATTTGCCGGAAACAAAAATAACTAAAACAAAAACAAACAGATAGAAAAATTTTTTTGAAATATTAGCCATAAATTAGTTATAAAATTACTAATAAAAAAAACACACCTCCCTTAAGGGTGTGCTAACCAATATTTCTGACGCATCTAAATTCTATCATTTACTTTAAATAAAACAAGGTCATCTGTGGATAACTCAATTTTAAGATTTTCTGATTTTAAGAATGAATAATCATAAATATCAGCCCCTTCAAGATCCGTGGTATAAATAATATATTTTATTTTCTGGGCCGGATCCTGCCAGTTTGGCCAGGCAGTTTGTTTAATCTCACCCATTTCAATATTTTGGCTAAAGATAATCTCGCAGTCAAAAAATCTAGATGCCGGATTAGCGGTAATCAGATTATTATTGAAAGAAAGCGAATAATACAAATGCCAGGGCAGAAAAAGCGCCTTGCATTCTTTATCCTGCTTCAAAATATTATTGGCTTCAACCCAGCTTTCCGGATACCAAACAGGCTGGATCTGCCTAGCAAATCCGCCCAGCATGGGGTAGGTGTAGATAAGTGGTAGTAAGAAAAGCGCAGCCACAAAAACATTGCGACCCCCTCTTAATCTCCCCCTTATAAAGGGGGAGAGGACAAACCCCTCATCCCTTTTTATTAATTCCCTCCTCCCCTTTAAAAGGGGAGGATTGAGGTGGGGTCTAAAGAGAGAAAGGAGATTGCTTACTCCCAACGCGCCGAAAACAGCATAAATATAGGCCATTGGCGCTAGCCATTTAGTGGTATCTCGAAAGACTCGCCAAAAAGAAATATTTTCGAAAAGCCAGAGATTAAAATTTTTAAAGGGACCCTCACTTATTCCCAAGGCAAAAACAAAACTAAAAAAACCGGCAATTAATAGTAATATGGTTAATTTCTTATTCTGAAACCAAGCTTTTCTAATCCCTAAAATAATCAGCCCCGTCAATATAACAAAAACCTGCAAGATCAAAGAAATCGTGGGCCAAATAAAGTAATTGGCCCACGGATAACTTTCACCCCAAAAACCATAAAGCATAATGACTTTAGCCGATGATCCGCCGATTAGAAAACTTGATGTTTTGAAGACTTGCCAATATTCTGGATTGTCAATTTTTAAAACTTGAGTAAAATGCGCAAAATAAAAACTAAATACGAAAACAGCCGTAAAAAACCAAAAAATAAAATATATACAATATTTTTTAAAATTCTGAAATAATTTAATTAAATAATAAATTATGGGCGGCAACAGAGCGTAAAGCAGTAAAATAAGCCAATGCCCGGCCAAAAATCTTTCATAAACAAACGGATTAATAGCATAAAACAATCCCGCCCAATATTTGAATTTATGATCTATCTCAAAAGGAAAAAATTTAATTGGCAGATAAAACAGCAGGAAAAATATGCCAAATAAAAGCAATTTTTGAATCAGCCAATTATTCGCAAAAACCATGTCTAAAGTCAAAACATAGCCCGGCAAAAGCATTTGCCATAAAATGACAATTGTTCCGGCAAAGGCAAAAATTCCAGGTTTATTTCGACGAGCGAGGAGCGCGTGAACATAGCAATGTACACAGCGTCCGAGTGATGTCGAATCAAAGTACTCTTTATATTTTTCTAATTTTTCTTGCATTGGTTATTAATTTTTGGGATCGTTTATACTCAATTATGGTCAAAACTGCGGATATGGCGAGAAGATAGAAAGTATAGAGAGTCATTTGTTCAGCCAAGACGCTCCTCTCCACAATCAAAAGAAAAAAAGATGAAGCGAGAGAAATCAATGCTCCGCTTGCGACAATTCTGCTGTCCCACCGGTAAAGCGCGAAAGAGATAAAAGTAACAATGAATATTATTGATTCCCAGCTAAATTGCCAGATAAGCATCAAAGCAATAATCATCAAAAAAAGCATCCCGTACCGCCGATTTTTCTTAACGTCCCCCGCTCCATTTTTTATTCGATAGAGAAAATTGTCATTAAGCAAAACAATGACGAGGTATGCGAAAATAATGGCTGCCATAAAAACAACGTCCAAACGCTGCACAAGAAAAAAACCGATTATGACCAACAATAATAGTCCCTCCAATAAATGCTGTCTCAAAAATATAAATCCTTTTTTATTCATTAAGATTTTACCTTTGCATTAAAAATAAAAAACACGCCCAATCGCTCGGTTCGTGCTAACCAACTTTTATATTTTACCCCAAATTCAACCAAAAGCAAAACTTTATATGCTATCATTAAATCATATGAAAATTAATAGAAGCATCGTGCTAAAAATTCTTATTTACCTTGGTCTCGTTGCCATTGGCATCTCTTCGTATATACAATACGGCAAGCCGTATTTGAAAGAAATGGCAATTGAGAGTCAAGATCGAACGCGCATCAATGATCTTAATTCCTTGAATAGTGTTTTAAAAGGCATGCTTCCCTATTCAAGCAATGCGGTCTACATATCGCTCCCCTCGGATGATCCTGATTGTGCGAACCTTGATCTTCCTTCTTTACCGCCGGGCTGGTCCTATCATTGTTCCAATCTGAATGATTACCAAAAAACGGACGGTAAGGGCTGGATACCCGCGGATTTTACTAAATTATCTGGCGGCTCTTTTTTAAAAATTTTACCCGTGGATCCGGTTAATTCCGCCGACAGCCTTTTCTATTACGCCTATGCTGCGGGACTTACGGAAAAAAATTGGGTCTTGGCTTCTTTATTGGGTTCAGATAAATTTCTTAAAAGATCTGCCGGGAGCGACGGCGGCGGTGATCCAAGCAGATTTGAAATTGGATCAAATGTAAAACTTTGGATGGAGGCTTCCGGACTGGCTGGTCATTGGAAATTTAATAAAAGTTTTAACGGCGTTGATGATTATGAGAATATTGGCTTAAGCGGACTCAATTCTCCGTCAACCGAGATAGCAATTGAATTCTGGGCAAAGCCCGATGAAGCCAAAACTACTTCTGTCATAATAGCTAATCCTGATGACAGTGCGAATAGAATTAACATACATTTTCCCTGGGTCGGCAACATGATAATGTGGGATTATGGGGACTTGGACGCAGGCGGAAGATTGACGACTGAATTTCAAGAATTGTGGTATAATAAAATGGCTCATTGGGTTTTCATTTCAGGAATTAACGGCATGAAAATATACAGAAACGGCGAAATAATAGCCGAGAATAAAACTCATTCAGCTTTTACAAAGGGCGATAAAACATTGGACATCGGGCGCGGCCTGCCTCTTTTCTGGGGAGGGTTCTTCGGCGAAATCCGCATTTACAACAGAGTCTTGAGCGCCAAAGAAGTCCAATTGCTGCACTCGCTCGGCCATAAATCATCAAACTGATTTTTTATGTCAATGACCGTCCTTGCCGCAGGCCTCCTTAAAGAAGATTTAGAGTTGTTTAAAATTCGGATCAAATACTCTCCTCTTTTTGAGAAGAGATACGGCAATGAAATTAAATATTAAATAGCCGGCGCAGGCGAGGAATGCGGAGAGGGATATGAAGAGTCCTAAATAAAAATAAGACTGGGGCTTGAAATATAGAGTTAATTCTATATCAATAGAGCCATCGAGGTTTTCTTTATAAATACTTTTGTCAAAATTTTTCTTTATATAGTTTGGGTCTATTTCCCAGCCGTTGGCATAGTCGTAAACTATTTTATGACTATTATTAAAAATAGTTTTTTTCCAAAGATAGGATAATTCCTCCCCTTCAAAAATGGTTCTCCTTGGAGGAAATTCATTATTGTTAACATCCTTCGTCAAATATAAATACCAAGCCTCATGGAAGGAAGATAGGAATGATAGATCGGTTTTTGTTTTAAGATTTTTTATAATTAATTTATATTTGGTGTCAAAAATTCGGTAAAAATGCAAACCTTCGGCTGACAAAATAGGCGGAAAATCTCTAAATTCAAACAAATAAAAATACTTGTTTGCTTCTCGTAAAATATATCTTGGATTATTTTCAAAATGCTCAAGATAAATCTCATATTTATATGCCTCGCCTCTATTCAAAATTCCTTTATTTAAAATATCCACAAGATCCCTGTGAACAAAAACATATTTAGCATTTAGCCGAGACAGGTCCCGATCGAGATTTTCATACGGCTTAAATTCAAACTTAAAAAGGTCTTTAAAAAAGTTATCCCTTCTTTGTATTTGAACAGACAGATCATTGTAAATCGCCGGCTTTGAAAAAAAATAAAGGTTGAAATATATGTCAGAAATAAATAAATTGATATTTTTGTTTATGGACCAAGTGTACGCTTCGTATGGAACATTCGGATATGAAATGAAGCTGAAATTCGCAGGATCATTTTTAAAATATTGCTCGTTAACCTTATAATATTCCTCTGGTATTTTTGCCGGTCCTATTCCACCATCTAGATTCCCAGTAAAAAATATCAGGTTAGCCGAGAGCAAAAAAATACCCGCTATTCCGACAATGAAGTTTTTGCGCTTTGGCAAAGCCGTCCATCCCCTAATAAACAGGGCGAATATGAATATTGACGAGACTAGCGAAACGATCAGAAATCTGGTAAAAGATCTGAAAAATCCAAAAAAAGGAACATTATTAAAGAAATACATCCAGGCATCGCCTAAAAACTTTTCCTTCGGCCCCATGGCCAGAGCAAAGAAAATCACATAGATCAAGAGCATGAAAAATAGAAAGTTTCTTGTCTTTCCGCTTATTTGCTCTTTCATTTTATAAACCACGCCGATAAGCAGGCCGAAATATATAAAATAAAACAAATATTGCCAAATGTCTTTATTGTGGAGCGAAGAAAAAAGACCGGGATAATTGTAATAATTGATCGAATTTGAATAAGTAACCATCCTGGCATAGCCGTCCAGTATGGCCATTAAATTTCCGTTGTAACTCTCGGCTACTGACTGGTAGAAGCTGTTTAAAACAAAAGGAATAATCCAATATAGATGAATGGCGGCAATTCCGATAAACACGGCCAAAACTGAAAGAGCGTATTTGACCTTGTCTTTTTTCTTAAAGAAATAAATAAAAAAACAAAAAAGATAAGCCAGATATATCGCAAAGAAAATAGGATGAATGGCGAAGATAGAAATTAGGATCAGGATAGCAACGTCTTTTAATTTCAACCCATCATCCCGCTTAAATATCTTATAAGTCTGATATAATAGCAGAACCAACCCGATGATATTATAGAAATAATGCCCAGGCCATATCAAAAATTGCTGAAAAATAAAATTATTGAGGATGATGAAAAAACCCGCAAAGTAGGCGTAGAAGCTGTTATTTGATATTTTTTTGGTCACAAAAAACACCAAGACGCACAAGATCAGAACCGGCGCGTAATTTAAAATATAGGATGCCAAATTGTCCGAAACGCCAAAGAAATCCAAAATTTTAGGGAAATTTCCGGTAATAGGCACGCCAAAAAGAGCGGGATTATAAGCTCCCAAAAAAGATTCCCGCCAAGTGGAAAAAACATTGAAGACACTGTCAGGGAAAAAAAAGACGGTATCCACATAGCTTATCAACCCGCTGGCGGGCAGCATTTTATATGAAATGGAAAGAATAAAGATTGAAAAAACAATAATGGGGATTATCATATGATTTAACAAAATCATGTAGCGTACTGTCCATTAAAACGCGACACTAATTTCTTAGAGAAATCTTTTACCCAGCCGTCTTCAAACCAAGTACGCATAAATTCCTGATCGAGTAAAAGTTTCTCAATGCTGTTAATCCGCCTGTTATATTCTTCTTCCTGCATGTCCTTAAGATAATGAACGAGCCCGCTATAGCCGTCAAAATCCCTAAAATCAATAAAGCAATCTTTCGGTATATATTTCTCGATGTCGCTCGCGCCCAAATAAATGGGAACAGTTTTGGCTTTTAAAGAATCAAAAATTTTTTCCGTCACATAGCCCTTCATTTCCGCGGCATTTTCAAAACACAGGCAAAATTTATAATTTGAAATCTCTTCAATTTTATTATCTGTGGGTCCTTTGTATGTTTCATACTTTTTTGATTCTTTTGGATTATTCCAGCCTTTCCCATAAAAATCAAAATCACCCGGAATATTTTTTTCAAAGTAATGGAGCGCCCTTATTCTCTCGCTGTATAATTCTTTTCCGCGAAAAATCCCCAATTTTACCATTAGATAAAGAGGAAAAGACAGCATTTTATTCCCGCCCACAAAAGTTAAAAGCTTTTTGCTCTTAAAAGGCTTCGCTTTGGTTTCCATGCCGACATTTGATTGAGCGATATTATAAATAAAATATTTTTCATTATCTACGAGCGCTGTATTCCACGTATATATTTTCTTAAAAAACATCTGGAGGATTTTTGAATAGTTAAACGGGTTAATCATTTGTGGTTCTACGGCAAACAATATATTATTTTTAGTTCGAATAATTTTTTTCCAACTCTCAATATCCCATGGATATGGCATATTCATATAAATGGCACACTCCGTTTCACTGCTACTTATCATGTCAGGGGTAAAGAGAGAAATTCCATGCGCTCGTAAAAAATCCTTCAATGTAACATAAACAGATAAATTAGGGTCAATATCAATATCAAATATCTTATTTTTTTTCAATCTGTCGTAATTTGATATTTGTATTGCAATATTGCGCATATGATTTAGCAAAATCATGCTAGGCATTATTTGCTTGCGATGACATAATAAAAAAAAGCTGTGAGCAGGGATCTCTGAACATTAAAATATAATTTCCTTAAAATAGGATTCCTTAGCTTTCTTATTGAGGGATGATAGGTAAAAGGGCCGATGATTATATCTTTAAAGCTGTTTCCTTCATGCAATTTTCTCAATGAATTCCTCGTAAAGCTTAATTCATAGCCGTAAAACTTATCCAGAATTTTATTCTTTAAAAGTCCGATGTGGATGTATTCAAAAAATTTCTTTAAAAAAAACGGCGTAGACGGAATATTTGTGAAAGACCTGAGCAGAATCCACGAAAAATTGAAACAAGGAACCGTATTGAAAGACACTACGCCATTTTTCAAAACTCTATTGAGTTCCTTCAAAACTTGGTCTGTATTGGAAAAGTGCTCAATGACACCCCCGCCATATATAAAATCGATCGAATTATCCTTGATGGGCATGTCTTTTATATCTCCATATATTAAAAGGTATTTTTTAAACCCTTTTTGGTCAAAATAATTTTTTACCGTTAAAAGCATTTCATAATTGAAATCAATCCCTATATAGAAAGAGTCAAACTCTTTCATAATATATTCTCCGATATAACCGGGGCCGGAACCAATTTCCAGGCATATGGAGCGAGAGTCAAATTCATAACTTTTTCTTATATGATTTATGTGGTCGGACATTTTGCTGGAAAAAAAATCATCCCTGTCCTTTTTGAAAGTGTCCATGTCAAAATTATATATTTTATCCCAAACATTTTTGGAATTCAGCGTTTCAGGATCTCTTAAATATTCGGAATATAATATTCCATTTTTATCAATTTTATAGCCGTCCTTGCATAAGTTATACGCAATTTGTTCTGATATGTTATTTGTCATTATTTTGGTCTCCATGCAATTATTGAATAACCCTCAATAAACATACTGCCGATATAAGTCCTTTTGGCTTCAAGTATTTGTATTTTATTTTCTTTTTCCAGCTTCTTTAGATAATCCAAGTAGCCATTTAAATAATTTCTTTTTCTAAAATATTTAATGGACAAATCATCAATCAGCTTGTTTTCATCAAGCAGTTCGGCGATCGGTTCTACATGCAGGCAAATATCCGGCTTGTTTTTTAACAGGTAAGAAACAAAACCCTTATAATTCAAGCCGACCTGCTCAAGAGCCGCGACGGTATAGATCGCTGAATTGCCGGCAAGTTTTATTTTTTTATCCGGCTTAAAAAAATCGAAGTTATATCCTCTGATATTTCCTGCCAAGTCGGAATCGGACATCTGCTTAATGATCTTTTGCGATGATTTTGCCCAATCAAGGCCAAAAAGATTGGCAGACGGATTGATTTCGCGGACTTTCAGAAGATTGTGGCCGGTGCCGCATCCGAATTCATAAATATTTTTCGCTCCTCTCAAGTACTTGTCAAAGACATAATCAAGAATGACATAAAGCATGTACCTTTCGTAATTTGGCGACAGGCCTTTGACAAAATTTTGATTAAGCCGATTGATTTCGTATTTGCCGTGGTAATGAGGAAACACTGAATCAGCTGTTTTTTCTTTTTTAAACTCTGTAAGATTTTGGCCCCAGCCCTTTTCCCACTGCTTTAATCTGTGCGGTCCGGAGTAGACTAAGAACGGGTCAAACAGAGTATTGACGATTCTGATTAAAACCTGTTCCTTCTCGTTTTCACTAAGCGGAGAATAAGCCAGCTTATAGCCAGTAATCTTATTTTTGACATAATCGCTCAATTTATCATCAAACAATTTTTCGATATCTTTGTAATTAATAAATATTTTTTTCATAATTTTTTGTTTTTTACCGGCTCTATAGATACGTTTGACTGGCAGATTTTATTCCAATTATTAAGAGGCATATTTAGAAATTCCACAAAGTTAGTCCGCTCTAAAGTATGAAGATTTTTTTTTATCCAGCCAGCCACTTTTTTGATGCTTGTCTCATAGGAAATATTCGGGTGAAAATCAAATTCATTGTTAAATTTAGAACAATCAATCTGCAAATTTCTAAGGTCGCCGATATCCGGCGCCATGCCGATGTCGCATCCGACAACCTTTTGGATTCCTCTGGAAAATTCACCCTTATTCATATTATGGTGGCCGATATTGTAGATTAGACTTTCCCATTTATCTTTTTCAATAACCTTGAAATAGCCTTGTATTAATTCATCTATATCAATGGCTGCTCGATAAGCGTTTAATTCCGACACCCGTATCATTTTTTTGGCGACAGCCAAATAAGTAAAATGGTTGGGCAAGAGCTCTATGCGAAAACGCGGCGACAAGCCAAAGACCGTAGCCGGCCTAAAAACTATTATTTTGTAATCAGAATTTTTCTCAACTTTATTTTTGACATATTCTTCTATTTTTATTTTATAGCGGCAATAATAGTCGGTTAGCGGTGGCAGAGGGTCTTTTTCCGTCGAGAGTCTTGAATCTTTTTGCGCGCCATACACGCTGGAGGATGAATTGTAAAGAACTTTAAGATTGAGCTTTTCGCAAATATCCAAGACTTTTTTTGAAGCCCTGTAATTAATATCTTCCGTCAGCGCCGGATGGTGATTGCACGCATAAACACTGCTTAATTCGCCTAAATGCAGGACATAGCTTGGTTTGAATTTTTTTAAGGATTCAGTTAGCAGCTCCGTATTTCTCGTGTCCCCGATGATAAATTCCAATTCGGTCCCTCGACTCCCCTCGGGGCCTTCTGCTTTCTTTGTATTGCATATTTCCTTGAGCATTCGCGCCCGATTCTGTTCATACATTAAAGAATCATAAAGACAGACAGCGTGTCCTTTTTTTAAAGCTTCTATGGCAAAAAGAGATCCAATGTAACCCATTCCGCCGGTGATAAAAAATCTTTCTTTTTTATTTATATTATTCATTTGATTTTGCGAAATCATGCCGTGTAACGTCCTTTGAAACACGGCACTATTTTATAAACTGATAAAGTTCTTTTTGCCATTCGACGGTTTTTTTAAGGCCTTCTTCTAAACTTACATGGTCATTTTTTCTTTTTTTGAATTCTTTTGCTGTCCGGCTCATATCTAATCGGACATTATCCGGAGCGCCCCTCGACTCCGCTCGGGGCAGGCCCCGAGTATTCTCAAGTGGCGGTATTATTACTTCGGCATTTAAAAGTTTTCCTATTTTTTTTGCCAAATCGGCTATAGTGATGCCGGAAAAAGCGCCGACATTATATACAGGCTGTCTGCCGAAAAGCAAAATATTCCACATTATTTCTACGGCGTCAGAAACATAGCAATAGGTCCGCTTGGCCTCTCCCCGATCCATCATTTCAATTTTCCCGGCCAATCCTTTTTCAATAAAAGAATTTAAAACCCTCATATCCCCGGGCTTTGTCCCGGGGCCGTAAGCCAAGGAAAGGCGAGCGGATCTGGCTAGAATTCCCTTTTCAAAATATATATTACAGATAGCTTCACCGCATCTTTTTCCTTCGATATAGCAAGCTCTCGGATGTACTGTGTTTGTCGTGCCGATTTGATTTTCATTGAACGGCGGATTTGTTAAGCCGCTATATACTTCGCTGGTGCTTAAAAATAAGAACTTACCGCCTGTTTTTAATTTTTTCAGCAGATACATCGTTGCTGATGTATTAATGGCGATGGTTTTAATCTTGTCCTGCATAAATTTTCCCGGCTGGCCGTAACCGGCGGCGTGTATTATATAATCCCCAGCCGGAAAGGAATCTACAAAATTTTGATCTGTAATATCTCCTATTTTAATCGTCAGATTTTCAAAATTTAAGACTTCTTTAAAATATTTCGGAACGTCATTGTAAAAAATCGCCGTAATTTGCGGAAGTTTTTGATTTTTGTTTTTCCGGCTGAATTCTTTTAACGACATTAAAAAATTAATGCCGATAAGACCGGATGCACCGGTAATAATAAGGTGCTTTCCTAACAGCTCTTTTAGATTAACTCTCTTATTTATTAAAATCGCGTCTTCTTCCAAAATTTTATTTAATTTATCCATGAATTAATTTTTTTACCCTATTAAATATATCTTTTTCAGTAAAGCCGATATGCTCATCATGCTCTTCCATTGTGCCGTATTTATTTAAAAACTCTTTTGGAACACCGAGTAAATCAATCTTAAGAGGTTCGCTTGAGGCCATGGCTATATCTCCGGTAATTGCTCCGCTGTAATAAGGTTCGCAGATCAAGACTTTACCCCCGTCAATATTTTTCCTTATTGTTTCAGAATCAAATGGCCTGATGGTGGTAATATAAATCACGGTGACGTCCAAATTTTTTGTCGCATTCATGACTTTATCCAAGAGCGGACCGACAGCTATAACTGTCCCCAATTTCCCTTTTTTGACAATATTGGCATGGCCTAATTTAACCGCTAGTTTGGTTTGATTTTCCCGCTCGCTTAGCCTGAAATATGTCATCTTCTCATTGGCATAAGCTTGTTTGAATAAAGATTCAAATTCCAAAGATGTTCCCGGCACCACTATTTGTATATCCGGAATATTCATCAATATCCCCACATCTGCCGGACAATGGTGAGTACAGCCGAGCGCGGCATAGTCGTAGGAAGCACCGACGCTCACAATATTGCCGCCGAGTTTCTGATAGCCGAAATCATCTTTAATCTGTTCAAAGCATCTCTCAGTGACAAACGGAGCGATGGTGTGAACTACGGGGATCAAACCCTTTATAGCGAGCCCGGCGGCCAAACCGATTGTTGATTGTTCTAATATGCCTATATTGTAAACACGGTCAGGAAACCGGCTCAAGGAATTCCTAAAACCAAAAACGCCAATATCGCCCAAGAGCAAAACCAATCTTTCGTCTTTCTCCAAAATTTCTTCAATTGTCTTTACAAATTGCTTGCGCATTGTGATTAATTTAATTCTTTTAAAATCATATTCAATTCCTCTATGTTTGGATATTTATGATGCCACTCGGGCTTATTTTCCATAATTTTAGAGCCATAGCCTTTAATTGTGCGCGCTATTACGGCAATCGGCTTATGACTTTTTTTCATCAAGGCCTGATAAATCTTTTTCTGGTCATGCCCGTCAACAGAAACCGCCGTCCAGCCAAATGATTTGAATTTTTCTTCCAAGTTTCCGAGCTTTAGAGCGCGATCTCCGGAATGATTATAATCAACAATTAAGCACAAATTATCGAGCTGGTGATTGCTGGCCAACAGTGCCGATTCCCAAATCGTACCTTCATTGCATTCTCCGTCGCCGACGATCACATAGACTTTATTTTTTTGTTTCTTAATTTTAGAGCCTAAGGCCGTGCCGACAGCAATCGGCAGGCCGTGGCCCAAGGAACCGGTAGAAGCTTCTACGCCAGGAATTTTTGTTCTGTCAGGGTGGCCGCCTAAATCGCTCTTAAATTTGCAGAAGTCGTCCAAAGATTCAGAATTTATGAATCCTTTTTCCGCCAGAACAACATACAGGCCAAGCGAGGCGTGGCCTTTGCTTAAAATAAATATGTCTCTATCAGGATTATTTACTTTCTCTGGCGTAATATTCAAAACCCGATCATATAAAACCCATAATAAATCTAAAACAGACAAAGCGCTGGGTATGTGACCCTCCTTGCTTTTAGCGGACATCTTTATAATTTTTTCTTTTAGGTTTTTCATATTAATTTCAGCAAGTCTCTGTATTTATTTTTATATATTTCAGAGTTATAAACCGAATTAATCCTAAGGTTATTTTTAAGCTGTTCGTCTTTCATGACTGACAATATACTTCTCTTAAGACAATCAGATTTGAATTCGTCTAGCAGAATTCCGCTGTTGTACTTCAATATCTCATCTTTGTTCGACCTGACCACATTGGTGGTTATTGGAATGGCGCCCAAAGACTGATATTCCCGTACCTTCATTGAGTCTCTAAACTCATCATAATTATTATCGCCATTGTACATGGCTATCCCTATTTCTGATTCCGCTATTTGCTTAATAGCCAATTCATGCGAAAGCGGCCCTAAAAAAACAATACTCTCTCGGCTCTCCGCAAATTCAATTAATTTATTTTTATAATCACCGTCGCCGGCCACAAACAGCTTTATATCCGGGATTTCCTTTTCCAAGCTCTTGATGGCTTCAAATAGCTCCTTAAATCCGCCGATATTCGCATCCTTGCCAAGATCTCCGACATAAATTATCTTGCCTTTGACTTTCTGAATATTTTTATATTTCTCAATAATCCATGATGGCGGAATGTTTGGCATATGAAATTGGTTTCTTATAGCGGGATATTTATACTTCTTGTAATCTATGACGGTTTGGGCATTGCAAATATTCACATCCGCGGCATGAGTGCAAAATGAGTCAATCAGAAAATAAATTTTATTCAGAAGCGGATTACCAAATCTTTTTCTCGCATAATCCGGAGAAAGAAAGAGAACTTTTTTTATATGCCCTATTTTTTTAAGAACGCACGGCATAAGGGAAGAGAGCGGATCGACAGCAAGCACTGTCGCATATTTCCCATATCTGACCAGATAAAATAAATTTAATGCCGACTCAATAATGTAACGCAAAATATCGGGCAATCGTTTTATCCAGAGGAATTCCTTTTTTCTTATTAAATTATTGCCCACATAAAATGATACTGTGGTTTTTCCTCCCGCATACAGCGAATTACTGATAATTATTCTATCCGGGAAATGTTTGTTCAAAAAAACACCATCGCTAAAAATATTTGGCTCATGAACACCGCCTTTTCGGTATACTCCATGCCAGATGGCTATTACTTTATACAACGGGCTGTTATTTCTTAAAAAATTAAATAACATTATTTTAAATTTAGGCGGGACCAAGTGAACCGATACTCGGTGCAAAAAATTATAAATTCTGTCAAAAAAAGACATATTATATTTTTTTGAATATCTATTTCTTATTGCAATTGTTTTTAATTCCATTTTTTTTGTGAATCCGGTGGTCATAGATTTTTCAACTACTCGGTATCTTAAAAGCACATCATCTAAATTTCCAAATTTATAAAATTCGCCTATTCTAAAATATAATTCGTAGTCTTCAGCTGGGTTAAAATTCGCATCATATCGGCCAACCCTATCAAAAACTTCTTTTTTTATTATTATTGAAGGATGGCAAAACGGGCTGTATTTAAAAATATTTTTTTTTATTTCTCTATCTGTGAGGTTATACTTCCTAAGCGATTTTACGTTTAAATTTTCATCACAAATATTCATGGATCCACCGGAAATTCCTATTTCAGGGTTATTTTCCATAAAAACGAACTGTTTATAGAGCCTTTCAGGATGACACCAGTCATCGGCATCCATCCGGGCAATATATTTGCCCTTAGCCAGTGCCAGTCCTTTGTTGAGAGTATGAGACATTTTTAGGTTTACTTCATTTCTTAAAGCAATAATTCTGCTGTCTTTTTTTGCGTAATCTTCTATTATCTCTAATGTTTTATCCGTCGAACAATCATCAATAATGATAAATTCAAAATCTTTGAATGTTTGATTCAAGACGCTTTCAATAGCTTCGCTGATGTATTTTCGGGCATTATAAGCGGGCATTAAAACTGAAATTTTGCAAATATGATTTTTAGCCATTTAATTTTGAGAATTTAAAAAGACTTTTCACTAATAATATAGAGTGGCCGGTTCAAGACTTCGTTGTGAATATTGGCAATATACAGCGCCACGAGGCCAAAACAAGATAAAATAATTCCGACCAGAAAAAGAATTAACAGAGCGAGAATGGCAGTGCCGGAAAAAAGAAAGTGCCAAGGATCATTTAGAACATATTTTTCTATGACAACAAACAGCCCAGTCAGCGCCGAAATCATCGTGATAAAGCTGCCCAGATATCCGGCCAGTCGAAGCGGAAAAAGGCTATGCGAGACGAAAGAATTAAGAGCGAGACGCAGAAGCTTTCGAAATGAATAGCTTGCTTCGCCGTTTATTCGCGGCGGTGCTTCAAAACTGACAAAATCTCGTCTGAAGCCAAGCCAATCAACAAGGCCCCGCGTCATCCTGTTT
>CAZVEC010000008.1:0-18902 GCA_964626035.1 uncultured Candidatus Saccharibacteria bacterium | reverse complement strand
TGTCCTGCCATAGTAGATTCTAAAGCCAGAACACCGGCCGCAATTGACAATGCTTTGATAGGGATACATATAGGCAAAGTCTAAAACATACTCGCCATCATTGTATTCATCCTCCTCATCATCATATGACTCGCCAAATTCTCCACCCTCATCACTTTCCTCTTCGAAATCCCCATCTTCATCCACATTATCGGATCGATTCTGACCTCCACCCGGCTTTCGTTTGACTGAATAAGTCCTCTTGGTCGTCTTCGTAACACGATCATTAAATACATCAGCGCTGTCCAGCAAATCATTTACTGCAGCTCGAATGTAATTTTTAATAAAGACTGTATCAATCTCATGAGAAGCCTGATTTTTTATAAAAACAGTGTCGACTCTGCTTTGAATCCGCGAACCATCCGCTTGATTTCCATCCAAATCCGATTCCGAACTATAATTAGCTAATATTATATTTCTTAAAGTATCATGAATAATATCAGCCAAAATATTTCGAAAACTTTGAGAAGAAAGGTAATCATTCAAACCACTACTGTCCATACTGTGAAAAGATATCGGTATTTGAAAAGATTCTTTCATGTCGCCCATTTGTTTTTCAGCTTGCCGAGCGATCTCCAGTTCAATTGACTTCCTATCTTCATCGGAAACCTCGCGGTCCTTTTTGAGCAGATAATTATCCAGAGCGTCTTCGAAAATTTTCTTTTCCGCTTCAGATAATTTATCAAAATCATGACCTGGGGAATTTTCATTCTGATTTTCATTTAGCAAATATTGGATTTGACTCATTTTCCCATAAAGCCTAGAAAGTGAATCGCGAAATCCTGACAGATCTTTTGATCCGACAATCTGCTGAATGGGCTGAACCAGTTGAACTCCTTTCACTGGATCCTTGCTTCTATCAGCAAGTTCCTCTTCGTAAATTTTCTGCTGCGTCCTGATCAGATACTCGATCTGCTTAAGCCGCTCTTCAACTTCCGGAGTAATTCCCTTTTGCGAAACCAATGAATCAGCCATCTTTTTTTTAATGGCCTCTGAAATTAATTTTGTAAGCAAAAGAGTATCTGTGCTTTTTGAGTTTGCTGTGCCTGTAAAATTTGAATTTGGATTTAATTTAACTATTTCCGAAACCAAATTATTCACAAACACGGAATCGCGTGAGATCCGGCTCGACACCGCATCCACATTCTCTTCGGTTACATTTACGATTTGCACAGGATTACCCCCCGGTTCTTTCGTATGAAACACAACCACTTGAGATTCGTGAGCTGAAGAATCAACTTGGCGGATTTCTTTTCCGATAACCTTGCGAATCGAATCCAACTCGCCCAGAATCGCTTTTAATTCTGATTCCTTTTTTGCAAATTCATTACTAGATTCACTGCCGGATTGAAATTTTTTATTCAATTCCTTGATTTGCAGATAAATCGATTCAATGTTCATAAAGGCGTGATCAACCCTTTCGTTGATCTTTTTCAGATCCTCCGATGTGGGCTTTTCTTTTTCTTTGTTTTTCTGTTTTTCTGTTTTAACAGATTTAGGATTTGGCGCGTTGGTCGTACCAACAATAGTAGTCTCACCGCCCAGACTTCCTTTAAACCACTGATTTCCCTCTAATTTAATTTCTTGAGCGAAGATGCTTCCCGCAAATAATGCAAGAATAAAAGTTAACAAGTATTTCATATCATTCAGTTTTTAAGGTGTTTTTCCATCAATTTCTATCATATTCACCACTACTTGTCAATACTGCCGTAGTGGGGACAGTCCCCACTACGTTAATAATAAAACCTCCGTCTTTCATTTGAAAGCGGAGGTTTTTACAATCTTAATATTTTAAATTCTGTTCTTCGGTTTTCCTGCCTACCCGCGGGATTATCCGAACCGTCCAAAAAAAAATTTGGAGCGATTGGTTCCGAAAAACCCGCACCACGACAGTTAAGCTGTTTTTTTCCTATGCCTTTTTGCACAAGATAATTTACCACAGCTTCCGCACGGTCTCGAGAAAGCCGGTCATTGTACGCCTCCGTACCTTTGTTATCCGTATGCCCTGAAATTTCTATCTGCATACTGGGATATTCTTTCAAGAAATCGGCTAAGGCATCCAAGCCGGCAAATGACTCTTTTTTGAGCGCGGCTTTGGCAAATTCAAAGAAAATATTTCTGAGAATTATGCGATTGTCAATCGTGACCCTTGGCAATCGAATTTCCAATTCAGACATCCTCGCAGGAATCAAATCAAAGCTGCCGAATGAAAGCAAAAATCCTTCAGCCTTCACTTCATACCGGTATTGTCCGGGTGGCAGCTTTATGGAATAAAAGCCACTAAGTGAATCGGAAAAATTTCGACTCAGAAATATTCCAGCGCTGTCAAAAAATGAGATTGCAGCTTTAATTGGTGCAAGAGTGTCCCCGCTTAAGATGAAACCAGTAAGATCACAATTGCGCGGTCCGACTGCATTAGACGCGAAAAAATTAAGACGAGATTTGTTTTTCTTCGCATACTTCTGCCAATCACTTATTTTTTGCTCTGACCAATTGAGATCGGAGCTAAAGCGCGGGCTGTATATTTTTGTGCTGTCACTGAGACATTCCGGAGAGCCCAAAGAATTTACAAAAACTGTCTCACCCACCTGTAATTTTCTGCGGATAATTGTGCGGCCATGACCGCCATAGATTGGCTTATTTGTTTTTTTATCTTTGTAGATTAAACAGACACTATCGATCGCGTCTGCCACCGCCTGATTGGCAACCTTCATTTCAAAAAGATCTTTGCCGGAAGCGAAAAAACAGTCAAGAAATCCGATAATGATGACAATGAACTTTTTCATTAGATAAGGTTTTATAATGAATTTATTAACACTGATTCCACCTTACATTACAACATTTATATAAAATAGTCAAGAAAAAACCTCCCACAATTGTGAGAGGTTTTCGAATTTATTCGCGGCCATTCGCTTGGTATTCGCGATGATTCGCTTCTATTTCTTAAACGCATCAGCATAATTCTGCTCGATGTCATTTGCCTGACCAGGATCAGGACTTCTTTTTGGCCGCTCCATCGGAGTCCAATCTCCGGCCATCATTTGCTGGTAGGAAATATTGGTTGGAGTTTTCGGTTTGCTTTCCTGTCTTTTCTCGGGAACTTTTTCTTCAGCAGACGGAGCTGCTTCGAAATTTTCATTAATTTCATCGGCAGATACTCGCCTCTGATAATTAAATTGAACCCCGACTCCGACAGAATTTTGCGGAGTATAATTATATGAGTTGTTATAACCATTATAACCCATAAAATTACAGTTGTTCAAATTGTTCCATCCATAATTATTCCAGCCATTATTACTGCATCCGTAATTCCAATTATATGGAAGCATGTACGGATACGGATTACCCCAGATCGGAGTAAATGGCGTGGCAACATAATAGTAGCTCGGCTGTGAGCAAGATTGAACATCAATGAATGCATATTCTTTTCCGGATTTCCTCTTGTTCAGAGGCTTCCCGGCATTATACACATCATCTCCATCATCATTATCCATTTTTGAATTACGATTTTTTGGTGAGGTGTATTTATTTAATTCTTCATTAATGGGATTTTTCTTTTCTTTGCTTACCCAATAACGTGGATCATGAACAACCTTCTTACCTTTTTTTCTTGATCCTTGTGAAAAAGCACTTGCTGTCATTATAAGCAAGATTGCCAATAAAATGTTTTTTTTCATAGCTTTTAAGTATTGTGCTCAATTTGGCCGATTAAACTGCCTTATTTTGCTGGTTTTTTTAATGAATTGACTCTTTCACATACTATCACAAATAAACATTTTGTCAAGAAAAAATCTCCCCATTTTATTATGGGGAGATTTTGATAAAAATGAGGATAACATTAGTCAGCCATCTTTTCTTTCGGCACAGCTAATGCGGAAAGTTTGATTGCTTTGCCGTACTTTGTATTCGGTTTGCGGGATTTTATCCATTTCTGTAATTCATTTAGATTATAAATTACAGCGGAATAATCTTTTCTAAGCATTAGGTGGTCAGTAAAAAGTTTGACATTTGCATCTCTTTCTTCTTCCAGTAATTGCTTATCCAGCATCAAATTACGAATATCAGAACGCAGGGTTTTTTTATCAGAAAAAAAAGACTTTGAATTTTTTTCAATTCTCTTTTTTCTTAATTCTTTATCCTTTTGCCGAATTCTGGTTTCCCATCCATTCTTGTACTGTTCTAAAAATTTACTCATCCAAACATCATCCAGCTTGGGACCAAACATTACTGGAACATTGTCATCATTAACAGTGCCAATAATGTAGTTAACTGAATTGGTATCAAGAGTAATAAAGTAAAATCCGGCATCAAGTCCTACATCAGTTGTGTCTGCCAATTGTCCTTCGTCATTAATCAAATGAACAAAATACTCATAGGCACCTTCGGCAAATAAAATTGGCGAAGGAACTCCAAAGACTGCTCCGGCATACACAGATGTGGCATCAAAACCATTTTCATCACCACTGTAAGTATGAGAATTAGTGTTTTGAGCGCTTAACACTCCAGGCAGCGCCATCAAGGCAGCTGCGATGAAAATAAATAATGTTTTCTTCATTTTCTTGGGTTTTTTATTGGTTTTTTAAAGTAAATAAATTCACCTACTATTCTACATAAATTGAATATAATGTCAAGCCCGCAATGCATCAAAATTATCTCCTTGAGGTCGGACCTCAAGTCGCGCTTCAATGGACACTGCGCGACATGATTCTGCTGAATCAGAGGACCGACCTCTCCCCGATGATTTTGGTGCATTGCGGGCAAGCAAAATCCCCTCGAATTTTCGAGGGGATTAAAACGTAAAAAGTTTGCTATTTTTTCTTTCGGATTGCCAAACCAGCAGATAAATTACATATTAATTGTGGATGAGTATCCGTCAGATTAAAGTAATTATATGCAGGTCTAAACCAAATGATCCAATATAGCTTGCTTGATGGAATATTAAGATTACCTTGCAAAAAAAGTCCTGTCATAAAAAAAGAACTTTCATTTGAAGTGGTAATTCCAACACTCGTACCAATCATTGCATCAGCCGTTACTTTATTAGATGATTTAGAACTTGCCAAACTATATGCTCCATTTAGAGTAAGATTGGAAAAATTTTTTCTGATTATACTATCACCCTTTGGGACGGTATATATATTCCTACCACTCATTTCGAGGGAGATAAAAGCAGGCATATCAGAAATTTTCATTCCTAATCCTCCTGTAATGGTCGGAAAATTCTCATTCAAATTTTCACCATCAGCCAAGAGATTAAATCCTGAACCAATCGATGCAGAAAATGATTGAGCATTGGTCGGTGTTTGAAAGAAAATAATAACAATAATTGCTAATATGTAACCCATTTTTTTCATAATCTGTCGTTTTAGGGGTTTGTTTAAAGGACTTATTTAAATCATACTTATTCTACATAAATTGGAAATAATGTCAACCCCGTAGTGAATTTTGGCAATGGACCTTGCCCGCTTCGACAGAAGTCGAAGTATTGCCAAAATCTACTGCGTGGTCAAGATGCCTCGACCCCCGGGGATAACATCTCGAGGCCGGACCTCGGAACATCTTGAGGACCGGCCTCATCCCCCGGGGTCTTCCTCATTTTCTTAGAAAACTCATGCGGTGTATCTCGCAAGGGCCATATTTTTTAAGCGCTTTGTGGTGTGCCTTGGTGCCATAACCTTTGTGAATTTCAAAACCGTATTGTGGAAATTTTTTGGCAAAACGGCGCATTATTTTGTCTCGCGAAACCTTGGCAATGATAGATGCTAATGCGATTATTTTTACTTTCTCATCCCCTTTTATGATCGTCTTCTGATTTTTATATTCATCTGGAGCTTTCAAGCTGCCGTCGAGGAGGATTTTTGAGTTTAATGAAAGAGGTCGAGTATCCAAAGTCGGGCTTCGGGCAACTGAGAGGTCAGACCTCGAACCCGCTAGAGGACTGACCTCTGAAGCCTGACTTCGGGACTGACCTCTTCCCGCCCTAAGGTCCGGTTTTATTTCTAACTTATATCTATTCTCTAATTTATGAAGGCATCTCTTAATTCCCTTTTTAATGCATTTTGATAATCCGTCTTTATCAATGAGTGAATGCTTAATATGTGAAACACTATAATTAATTTTACCTTCATTTTTTAACTGCTTTAATAGTTTAAAAAAATAATTGCGCTTTTCTTCACTTAATTTTTTTGAATCCTTTAGTGGAAAATTAGAAATGAGATGTGAAGAATTAGTAGGAATACAAAATGCAGCCAAAGTTACAGGACCGCACAATGGCCCGCGGCCGACTTCGTCGATACCGATAATGTACTTATTTTTGTGACCTTTTTTCATAACTTTTATAATAGCATGTGCTAAGGTATAATTGATTGCAATAAAGTATGTAAGTATTTAAGTAATAAGTATGTAAGATAAATACAAAACCTGTCTTATTACTTATATACTTACTACTTATATACTATTTTTATTATGTCTAATTTCATCCATCTCCACACCCACTCTCACTACTCCCTTTTGGACGGCCTTTCGAGAATCGAAGACTTGGTAGAAAAGGCCAAGGAGTTCGGCATGCCCGCTATAGCCCTCACAGACCACGGCAATATGTATGGTGCGATTGATTTTTATAAAGCCTGCAAAGGAGCCGGAATAAAACCAATAATTGGAGTGGAGGCATATATGGCCACACGCACCCGACATGACAAAGAACCAAATATCGACAATAAGCGCTATCATCTTACGCTTCTGGCCAAGAATTATATCGGGTATAAAAATTTAATGAGACTTGTCACACTCTCTCATCTTGAAGGCTTTTATTACAAACCTAGAATGGATAAAGAAATTTTGCGTGAACATCACGAGGGTATAATTTGTCTCTCAGGCTGCTCTGGCTCGGAACTTTCTAAATCCTTAATTAATAAAAACCTAGATCAAGCTCGCGAAATCGTCAAAGAATATCAGGAAATATTTGGCGCAGAAAATTATTTTTTGGAGCTCATGCACAAACCATCAATTGATGGTTACGAAAATTTAAAAAAAGGAATTATTTCTTTGTCAAAAGAATTTAATATCCCAATTGTAGCCACTCATGATTCACATTATCTCCATGAAGATGACAAAGAGGCTCAAGAAACTCTTCTTCTTATTAATACCGGCGGTGTTGAAGAAAATGAAAAAAAATTTTCTCTAGGTGTGGAAGATTATTCTTTTATTGATCCCAAAAAAGCAAATGAATTTTTCAAAGATATTCCAGAGGCTTTAGATAATACTTTAAAAGTAGCTGATCTTGTAGATATCAATATTCCGCTTGGAGAATGGGTTTTTCCAAAATTTGAAATACCAGCCGGAACGACGTATGATAGTGAACTTAAGAGGATAGTTTATGAAGGACTTGAAGAAAGAGCGCTTCCAAAATCAAATGACATAATTGACCGCATTGAATACGAGCTTAAAGTCATCAAAGACAAAGGTTATTCGCCTTACTTCTTGGTTGTGGCTGACCTTCTGCGATTTTGCCGTGAGAACAATATTTTTAGCACCACCCGAGGCTCGGCGGCAGGCTCGATGGTTTCCTATCTGACATATATTACTACAGTAAATCCTATTGAATATGGCTTACCTTTCGAACGTTTCTTAAATCCAGACCGCCCTTCCGCTCCGGATATCGATATGGATATTGCAGATAACAGGCGCGATGAAGTGATCGAATATGCCAAAAAAAAATACGGCCGAGATCATGTAGCACAGATCGGAACATTTGGTACCATGATGGCACGCGCCGCCGTACGCGATGTAGCTCGCGCTTTAAGCTACCCATATTCTGTTGGCGATAGAATCTCTAAACTTATTCCTCTTGGTTCTCAAGGATTTCCAATGACAATTGACCATGCCATGGAAATAGTACCGGAACTCAAAGAAGCATATGAAAAAGAAGCCGACACAAAAAAAATCATCAATCTGGCTAAGAAGGTGGAAGGTGGAGCAAGACATATCTCGGTGCATGCCGCCGGCGTGGTGATCTCTCCCACAGAACTTTGGAATTTCGTGCCGCTTCAACTAGACCCCAAAGGCGGCGGGCATATCATCACCCAATACGACATGTATGCCGTGGAAGATGCGGGATTGCTCAAGTTCGATTTTCTTGGAATAAGAAATTTGGCTATCTTGGAAGACGCTATCGATAGGATTAAAAAAATACGCGGGATTGAAATCGATATCCACAATATCCCGCTAGACGACAAAAAAACTTTTGAGCTCCTTTCGCGCGGTGAAGGTACGGCTGTTTTTCAGTTGGGCAGCTCCGGCATCCAAAGGTATTTAAAAGAGCTTAAACCCACTTCAATTCACGATATCAACGCCATGGTCGCCCTTTATCGCCCTGGACCTATGGCGAACATTGATGAATATATCGCCCGCAAGCACGGCAAAAAACCGGTAATTTATTATCACCCAAAAATGTCCACATATTTGGATAAATCTTACGGACTTCTAGTTTATCAAGATGATCTTCTTTTTACCGCCATGGCTGTGGCCGGCTACACATGGGCGACTGTCGATAAATTCAGAAAAGCAATCGGCAAAAAAATACCGGAAGAAATGGCCAAACAGCACAAGATATTCGTAGAAGGTTGCCAAAAATCCAGCAGTATGACTGAAAAGCAAGCCGAGCAGATTTGGAACCTCTTTGAGCCCTTCCAAGGATATGGTTTCAACAAGTGTATAACTGGCGATACAAAAATCACAGACGTGAAAACTGGAGAAATTATGACAGTTATGGAGGCATACAAAAAAAATTTTTCTCCAACCATTCTTTCAATGAATAAAGATATGCGACTCGAAAGTAAAAAAATTAAACGCATAATGAAAAATGGTACTAAGGAAATATTTGAAATTATTACTCGAACAGGTAAAAAAATACGAGCAACATCTAATCATCCGCTTTACACAATAAGTGGCTGGAAAAATATTTCGGAATTAAATAAAGGCACGCGCATAGCAACAGCGCGCACACTGGAAAAAGAGAATGGAAAAATCAGTGCTGTTCAAAAAGCAAAAGTATTGGGCTATCTGCTTTCTGAAGGTAATCTTTGCCATCCGCATGGAATTTATTTTTATTCAACTCAAAAAAATGAAATTTCTGATTTTATAAAATACGCAAAGTTCTTTAACAATATCAAATTTACTATCGATAAGAGTAAGGCCGCAACGTCTGTTTATTGTGGAGTTAAAAAGCAAGGAAATATAAATGAAA
This sequence comes from uncultured Candidatus Saccharibacteria bacterium, assembly GCA_964626035.1. GTDB lineage: Bacteria > Patescibacteriota > Minisyncoccia > Phycocordibacterales > CAZVEC01 > 2-01-FULL-42-20. Next base: position 9,619 of record CAZVEC010000008.1, on the reverse strand, counting down.
TAAATTTATGGATAAGTGATCTCGGCCTCCGAGGGAAAAAGGCTACTGAAAAATTTATACCGGCTCAGATATTTAAATGGGATAAGGAATCAATTTCTGCCCTTATTGGAAAAATGTGGCAGGGTGATGGTTGTGTAAGCTTGAAAAACCAGCAAATATTTTATGCCACGAGTTCACGACAGCTCTCTTATGATATGCAATATTTGCTTTTGCGTCTTGGCATAATATCCACAATTCACACTAAAAAATTCAAATACCGCGGCGAATATAAAATAGGTTATACAATCAACATTACCCATCGTGACAATATTAAAAAGTTCACTGAAACTGCTGGGAAGTATTTAATTGGAAAAAAAATATCTGATCTCAAAATACTCTTAAATAAATCTAAGAATGTTTCTATTTACGCTGCCCGCGGCACTAAGGATATTATCCCGACTGAAATCATGAATAAAATCAGACAAATTATGGAATTCAAAAATATTTCGGTTTCCAAAATTTCTCAAATGACCGGCTTATCATCGCGTCTATTTTCATACGATAATAGAAAAAAAGGTTATCTTAGAAGTATAATCAAAAAAATTGGGCAGACATTGAATTCTAGGGATATTATCAACCTAGCAGACGGAGATCTATACTGGGATGAAATTGTTTCTATAAAGAAAGTAGGTAAGGAAATGACATATGATCTTACTTTACCCCCACATCATAATTTTGTGGCAAATAACTTTATTGTGCATAATTCGCATGCCGCGAGTTATGGCCAAGTTGCTTATCAAACTGCATATCTGAAAGCTAATTACCCGGCAGAATACATGACAGCTGTTTTAACGGCCGAATCAGGGGATGTAGATAAAGTTTCAGAAATGATGGCTGAGTGCAAAAAAATGGGATTTCAGGTATTGCCGCCCGACATCAATGAAAGCTTTTCTGACTTCACGGTTGTAAAAGAAGAAACAAGTGGAGTAGTTATGCCTCCTTCGCCAAAGGCTTCGGCGGGCCAAGGAAAAATCAGATTTGGATTACATAGCATAAAAAATTTCGGAGAAGAAATAGGCAAAGCAATTATTCATGAACGCAAAAAAAACGGACCTTATAAATCTTTAACTAACTTTCTAGAAAGAGTCAGGCATAAAAACTTAAACAAAAAATCACTTGAAGCCCTTGTCATGTCCGGAGCTATGGATGCTTTTGGAGAGCGCGGGGTGCTTTTGGCAAATATGGAAAGCATTCTCTTGTATAATAAAGAATTGAGTAAAAGCGACGGCAGTCAAACTTCTCTTTTTGGAGGCATTGCGGAAGCTGCTCTGCCGGCTCTTCGTCTCAAGGAAACCGAACCTGCTTCACAAGATACAAAACTCAGCTGGGAAAAAGAGCTGTTGGGTCTTTATATTTCAGGACATCCGCTTGATAAATGCCGAAATATTTTAGACAAAAGCAATATGAATATAAAAAAAATTAAAGATGAATTTAGCAACGGCATGACAGTTTCTATCATTGGTCTTATCGAGGAGGTGAAGCCCATAATGACAAAGAAAAATGAAAGAATGGCCTTTGTTAAAATTTCCGATTTCACCGGCTCGATTGAGTCTGTTGTTTTCCCGAAGACTATGGAAGAAAATAAAAACCATCTTGAAGTGAATAAATGCTTGCTGCTGACCGGTCGCATCTCTCTCCGTAATGGCGAAAAAAGTTTAATTATAGAAAAAATTAAAGCTGTCTAAAAAACCTTAAGAGTTGGGCAATTAAAGAATTTCTTGCTTAGAATCATCAATCACTGATCGAGGCTAAAATTTGGGAAGACCCCCGGGGTTGAGGCATCTTTAACCCCGGGGGTCAAAGAGAATTTTAACCTAAATCATCTGGAGAAATTTGATTCATAATAGACAATACTTGTTGAGTATATTTTGGAACAATACTTGGAGGATTGTAAGCGTTTAATTTCTCTTCAGTTGTTTTATCTTTATAAAGATGAGCCGTACCTGCATTCATACCGGCCAAAGTTTGAGCCACCCTCTCAATGGCGTGATCAATGCTGTCAAAATCAATCCTGCATGATCCATAGCCGAAAGGGTTATAATCTGCCTTCTTACATGCAAATTTTCCGCCAGTTGACTCGCGAATAGCAAGCGCAGGCAAAAGGCGCCAATCGAGACCATATCGATCAGCTTCAAGGGCCATCTTATATCCAAACCCTGAAAGAGGCATATCTTTAGAGGTGAAATATTCATCAATGATTCTCCCCCTCTCATTTAAAATAATCTCTTTTTGATCTTGAAATAAGTCTGTATTAAATTTTTGTACAAAAGTGGCCACTTGAGATATCGGCACAAAACCGAATGTGTGGACAGGCATTATTGCAAACATAAGAGATATTATTAATACCCTTAGAAACCACTTTTTTGTTATTTCAGCCAGAGGCTGATCCGCCTTTGGCGGAAAGTTTTTTATTCTAGTCATATTTCGGCAGTATTAGCTCTGCCAACACCGTATCAATCATGCTGTTTTACGGTCTTTTAGACCCTATAAACCCTAAAATATAAGGATAACAGGTAACGGGTAGGATAGCACGAAAACGCTTAAAAAGCAAGGGAAATAGGTTCTAGAAAAATAAATAGATCAAGAATTATTGATCGAGGTTCAACCTCTATCATAGGGATGCCAAAGAGGTTGAACCTCGATCATACTAATTAAACAATTGTAAAATCTTATCAATAAATGAATTAACTGTATTTTCTCGAATTAGCTCAGCGGGAAGATTGTCTGACTTTCCTATTTTGAAGGAGATATGTTCAATGATCCCAGAAAAAAATGATCTTACATTGAAAACTGTTTGCTTTAGTCCTAAATTAAAGCCAAGCAGTCTTTTTAAGAGTGAATTTTTTTTTTCTTGAACAACAGCTGAAGTCCGAATGTTCAATAATTCCATATTTTCCGCAGAATTATTTTCAACTGCAACAATCGGTTCAAAATCAGGAAGTGTATTTTCACCGGACAATGGTGAGGTAATTTTCACTTCAAACCCACCTGACGCATAAGTTTTGGCAGGTTGATAATTATCCTTTTGTATTTTATTCGACGTTGCGGAAGTTGAATTAATCAAAGATAGCGCGGTATTATCATTTACCGCCAAAGTGGAAACAGGAACAGTCACACTATTTACGACACTGGTCACTGCGCGTGATCCACCTGAAGATGACGAAGATTTTTTAGATGAACTTGAAATGTTATTTAAAGAAACATTTGATGTATTATCTGAAGAAGATTCTTCCGGACTTGAACTTTGATAAACTTGAGGAGAACTATCTGTCTGTAATTCTGACTGTATTTCAGGTTCAGGATCAGATATAAATGTTTCAACTAAAGGTTGATTCTCTTCTAGTGGAAGTCCCGGTTCCGACGCAGGCTCGGAAGGAATCTCTTCGTCGACTTCCATAAAGCCCGGATCTTGATTATCAATAGGTAGAGTATAAGGCAATCCGGGGCTCAATTCTCTTATTTTTACCCACTCACCCAAGCAGGTATTGCCGGCAAAATCCCATTCTTTACACTTGTACAAGAACTTTCCCTTGGCCTCAAGTTCAAGCTCCATTGTTTCAAAATTAGACCCGGTCGGATCAATGGCATAACCTTGCGAAAATTGGTGCGAAGCTACGACAGTAGGAGAAATTTTCAAATCATTACCCAAACTTGTAATTGAATTTCTAATCTTGATCCTTTTAATGGGGTTGCCTTCTTCGGGAATAATTTCAATCACAGATTTTCCATCTTCTATTGTTTCAGTTTCAGTATAATCCAATAGCTCTTCGCCGGCATTCAAAAGACTAATGCTCTTTTGAGACTCAAAAAATCCCTGCGTGCTTTCCTCTTTTTTGACGTTAAAAATATAATTGCTGCCCTTTACTAAATTTTTATTTTTTTTATATTTTCCGATACATGTCTGGGTGCTAAAATCAAAATCACTGCATTTAAATAAGTCCCAGCCATTGGCTTCGCCGGAAACGTCTGCTGAAGTGGCTTCTAATTGACTTAAATCAAATGAAACGACTTTTTTTGTTAAACTTTGGGTTTCAGGATTTAACTCTTCGATAGTGTTCAAGGATATTTCTCCGGACGGACTCACAGCAGTATCAAAATATGTGACAATCTTATCCGGGCTTAAGCCGGATAATTGAACTAAAACCTTTTGGATCGTACCGTTATTTTCAACCTTTACAGTAGAGGGAACAACTTCTAATTTTTCATCCAAAACCACAATGCCATCTCGCGATAGGCCGTAAACACTTTTGCCGGGTGTTTCAATAGTAGTCACAAAATCCTCTCCTTTGACTACATTTCTCTCTTTTTGCCAGCGCCTACAGGATGAATTTGTCTCATCAAAATCTGAACAACTCAACAAAATATTACTCTTGGCATTTTGTGTAATTTGAATATTATCAAGGGTCAAATTACTAGTATCAACCAAAAGGGCCTGAGGGGCTAGACTATCGCCGACAGAAGTCAAAATCAAATCACTTGCTTCCGCTGATTCATCAAGTCCTGTAATGACCAAATTTGAAATCTGAACCGGCTCGGGTAAAGCTTGCTCTACTGCGACGGCTGTCCGCTCCAATAGAGCTACAGACTCAACAGTGGCTTCAGTATCACTTTCCGTACCGACTATATTATCATCAGTTTCTGAACTGTCGGCGGTGACGTCAGAAGTGGTTGTATTATCTGTAATACTATCGGTACTAGTGGTATCGCTATCCGTATCCGAAGCTATAAATTTCGCTTCAAGAAGCGGCACTGGCTCTTCTAAGACTACAGTCACATCTACTTTATTCGAATTTTGCGCATTAGGATTGGCGTTTTCATTATAATTAAGAAGCTCATTTTTTTTATTCAAAACATTTACCTTTTTTGACGATTCGGCATAACCAGGATCACCCGGAGCAAATTCAACTGTATATTCTTCGCCGGGCCTAACCTTCATAATTCTTTTCCAACGGCCATTACAAGCTTGGCTCTCATAATCCCATTCAATGCACTTAAAAACATCCTTACCCTCCGCAGTCTTTGTATATCTTCCTCTGGAATATCTAAATCCTTTAACGTCGCCGATCGCTAAAATATTATGCCAGCCCGGTGGTATTTCCGGCTCATCAAGAGCAATTTCTATGTCGGCATTGGTTTCAGGAACAAAAACAGATTCGTCCGGTACTGTCTCTGAATTGCTTTCTGGGTCATTATTCGGATTCGAATTTGTGTCAGGAATATCACTATCGCTGTCTGTTGGAATATTGTCATTAGCACCACCGGAGGCATTATCATTAGGATCATTAGAGCTATCGGCACTGTTGTCATTATTAGGAGGAACAGCATCATTTCCGGGAGAATTATCACTATTTCCATTACCTTTCCCGTTACCATTATTGCCATTAGCATTGCCGGCGGCATAAGTAATATTTGCCGTGGATATTGCCAACTTATTGAATAAAGAAGAAGCAGAAACTTCAGTGCTTCCTTGAGGTGCTTCAAATTCGACATCGTCAAATTCAAGGCTTGAGACGATCCCACTGTCCGGTACAAATTTAATTTTGACTTTTTTACCGTTAGTCACAGCTGGGATCGTATTTTTATTCCGACCATGCCCCAGACCTTCGTCGGTATCCGAATCAATAAAATCAATAGAACCTCCGACTGATTCTCCTCTGGCATTTTTGCCGTCGAAATTTATAAATTGTGGAGTCGAAGCCTCGGATTTTTTATATGCTAAATATATGAAGGACGAGGCAAAAAATAAAATCACAAAAAACACCGCCCAGTGAGTATGTTTATGAAAAGGATTCTTGTGCCACGAACAATACACCCCGCCTTTCTCATCAAGCTCGCAATGCCATTTTAAGGTTGTTTTTTCTCTTATTTTTTGCATCGTCTTACCTACATTTTTTAGTGTTTTTGTAATCATTAAAATATTAATGAGAAAATCGCTGACATTCTATATAAATAACGCCAATTATCCTCAAAAATCAAGTGTATTTTAAGAACGCTAATTTAGTTAAAGTATAACATGAATTATCAATATCAATATACTTAGCCAAAAATCCGACGACCGGCATAGACAAGCACTAAAGCAGATAAAATTACTCCGCCAATAGTGAATATGTTATTGAAGAGAGGATTGTCGCCAAAGAGCGCGGTTGCTGAAAGCGTCCGCGGATCGATTTTTGCGAAAACTCCCACATTCTCATTTTGATCAATATTATTTTCTGAAGAATTATTAGCAAAGGCCAATTCACCCAAATCAATCGTAGACGCTAAATCTTCGGAAGCTGATGCAGATTCATTTCCCCTTGAAAAAGATTCTTTATTTGAAAATTTATTTGCAGTTAATTTTTTAGCGGCAGTTTTTACAGCCGATACCGCTGATTCAGTAACATTAGAAATCGCACCTTTGATATTACTAACAGGATTTGCAATCATATTTGTAACACTGGTGACAGTGGTTACAGTCGGCGGCAAATAGCCTCCTCCTCCTCCCCCTCCGCCAGATCTTTGCGGTATAGACATCGAAGCGCAGATTTTTCTAGTATATGAATCTGATTTGCCGGCGTGTGCATTGCTTGGTGACTTAGTCAAAGAAACTATGGTCGTATCAAAGCCAGAGCAATCATCATCTTGATAGCCCACTTCTATTTCTGCATTTGAGGAAGAATTGGAAATACAAACATCATTCGGATAAACAGTTTCCGTGCCTGATCTTTCTTGAATATGAGCGTTAGTCGTCCCTGAAAGCTTAGCAAAAATTTCTGAATTGCCGGAACAAGAATTTGAAATGCCGGTTACTCCTCCGCAATAAACTGCAGTCGTGTAGCCCGATAAGCCGGGTAAAGCGGCATGAGAATTGCTCTCTGAAGTTAATTCAAGGACAACCACATCACTTGCAGTTCTTGGGCTAGTATCTACGTAACAAGAAAAACTAGCCTCGGCTTTTGAAACGCCGAGTGTTCCGAAAAATATCAGAGATACTATTAAGATTTTTAGAAAGTTATTTTTCATAATTTTTAGTATTTAAAATAAAATTCTCCTCGACCCCCGGGGTTAGAGGTCGGTCCTCTGATTCAGCAGAATCATGTCGCGCAGTGTCCATTGAAGCGCGACCCGAGGTCCGACCTCTTGTATTCAACTCCGGGGGTCTTCCCAAATTTTATTTCAATCCAATATTTTTACTGCCAACCACCAGCGACAGTATAATAATATAATTTTGCATCATCAAAAATTAGATCACCATTATCATCTCTGACTAATGCCAAATCGCCTTCCTGACCTGCTGGTAAATCGCCCGGAGTATTTACAGAAGAAATACCACCATTGAATAATCCCGGTAATTGAATAGATGGAATTTTACTGTCTGTGTCCAAAGTCGCCAATCCATCTGCTTGTCCTTTTTGAACATCAACAGGCGCTAAAAAGTCTTGCCAATCAGCTAATAAAGTCGGATCTGCTCCCACTAAAATGAAATTCCTATTTAAATCAGTTCTGACAGCTATATCACCAGTCTTCGCGCTTAAAGCCAACATTTCTGGTTCATCTGCAACAATAAAGGCATTTGATTTTGAATTAAAAGTACTCCAATCGCCTTGTGATAAATAACCATCTGTTGCTGCATCTGATTGAGTAATAGAAATTTCACCTGTTGTATTATCATAAGAAATCGGACCACCTACAATGGCTGAAATAGCTGCACGAGCGCGATCAAGAGTGAAATATTTATTTGTTTGCGCAACATCCTCCGGAACAATAGAAGTATCTAAAGTAGTATATTCAAGAGCATTGCCCAAAACATTGGTTCTCAAAATCTGCAAAGCTGCGCCAAGTAACGAAAGACCTGTACCGCCTTTGGCAACACCAAGTGTTCCGCCGATATTATCGTGAGTCAAATTAGCTTCACTAACATCAACAGTTGGATTGCCTAAAACTCCGTCGCCATCAGTTACAGTAAGTTTTGTTGAACCGGCAGTAATTGTTCTGGCAGCAGCTGTACCAGCGGCAGTTCTTGAAATTATTCCATTTGTAGCTAAGCCAGCTACTGCTGATAAATCAGTGTCATATGCCTGAACATCAGTGCCAATAGTAAGGCCTAGAGAAGCCCTAGCAGCTAGAGCTGTAGTGGCACCAGTACCGCCATTGGCAACCGGCAAAGTGCCGCTAACATGAGTAGTCAAAGCGACCTTACCCCAAGATGGAGCGACGCCGACCCCGCCGGAACGAAGCACATTACCTGTTGCAACATCAGCTAATTTAGAAAGAGTTGTGGCACCTGAAGCGTAAATAAGATCACCAATAGTGTATGAAGTTAAACCAGTACCACCTTTGTTTGCGCTTAATGTCCCGCCGATACTGTCATGAGTCAAATTTGCTTCAGATATATCTATAGTTGGATTACCTAAAACACCATCGCCATTAGAAATGATTATTTTTGTTGGGGAAAGAGAACTAAGTGTTCTAGCTACAGCAGTACCAGCAGCAGTTTGAGAAATGAGACCGGTAGCACCAGAAGCTAAACTTGCTATAGCAGAAAGATTAGAGTCGTAAGCTTGTACGTCTGTACCAATAGCAAGACCTAAATTAGTTCTTGCAGTAGCCGCATCAGTCGCACCTGTACCGCCTTTGGCAACACCAAGTGTTCCGCCGATATTATCGTGAGTTAAATTGGCTTCAACTATATCTATAGATGGGTTATTGGAAACACCATCGCCATTAGAAATTAATACTTTTGTAGAACCAGAAATTAATGATCTGACTGCGGCCAAACCTTCAGCAGTTCTAACCATAAAACCATTTGAAGCTAAACTAGAGACTGCAGATAAATCAGTGTCATATGCCTGAACATTGATATCTATAGCAAGGCCTAAATTAGTTCTCGCGGTAGCCGCATCGGTCGCGCCTGTACCACCGTTTGCGATACCAACAGTATCTAAAGAAATAACTCCGGTCCCATTATTATATAAAATAGGTGCTGTTGCAGAAATAGACAAACGAGATCTTGCATCAGTAAAATATATATTTGCACCATTTTCCGGAACGATTGATGTGTCTAATGTTGCGTATTCGATTGCATTACCTGCTGCATTAGACCGTAGTACTTGAAGAGCGGCACCTATTGCCGAAAGACCAGTTCCACCATATGTCGTGTCAATTACATTTCCATTCCATTCGCCAGTCGTGATTGTGCCAAGTGTAGTAACTTGATCGGTTCCCGCCCATGTAGAAAGAGCAATGTCTTCAACATTACCGAGGCCGACAAAAGCTTTGTCGATCGTTTTATATTCTAGTGAATCTTCATCAGCATTAACACCCAAAACTTGATCGGCTGAACCTAAATCATCAAGACCAGTTCCGCCTTGAGAAATTCCAACTAAAACATCACCGATCTCATTCCAAATATGTCCCGGATCAGGAGCGCCAGCAGCGCCTGATATTTTACCAACAGAGAAAGTAATTCCAACAAGCAAAACAATACTTAAGAAAATATTTCTGTAAGATTTTTTCTTTTTTATTAAAATTGGTCTTTCCGGGGTTATAATTTCCTCTCTGTTTGTATTATTAGAACTATTTAAATCTAAAAAATTTGACA
>CAZVEC010000007.1:17569-22011 GCA_964626035.1 uncultured Candidatus Saccharibacteria bacterium | reverse complement strand
AGAGCCCGACACCTTCGTATCGGACTTTTTTGTTTTGTGCGCGCGCTAGGGATCGAACCTAGGACCTTTCGAGTATCAGTCGAATGCTCTACCAGCTGAGCTATGCGCGCATAAAAATATAATAAATAACAGCATAAATAATATCAAAATATCAAAAAAAAGCAATTTAATTTTAGGAAAAACTTGCAAGCAAATAATATATGTGTTATTATGCTGTCGAATAACAAACTAATTACTTAAAAATTGAATAATGGAAAACAAACGGAAATTCGCAGTACTTGACTGCGATGGCACTATCGGCCGTAAAAGCTTGATGATTGAGCAATTTAATACATTGATTGATCTCGGTATTATCAATAAGGAAGTTCGTAAAGAATTCATGCCTCAATTCGAAGCATGGCAAGAAAGAAAAGGCAGCTTCCGCGAATATGTGGATGCTATTGTGAAGAGTTTTGAGTCCAATCTTATTGGTGTGAGTTATGACAATTTTTGTATGACGGCTCTGATTACAGCTGAACGTTGCCGCCATCATGTATATAATTTTTCACGCACTCTCATTGAAGAATTGAAGCGAAATGGATACTTTGTGATTATCATTTCACACTCACCTAAAGAAGTGCTAAATTATTTTGGAGAGTATTATGGAATCGATAAGATTTACGGAATGATCTACGTAAAAGACGATAATGGCTTAATGAATGGTGAAATTGAATATTACAACGAAATAATTGATAAAAGTATTTTACTTGAACAAGCGATTCAGGAATTCAATTTGACCACTGAAGGATCAATCGGCATGGGTGACACTGCAAGTGATGTAAATTTTCTACAACATGTAGAGAATCCAATTTGCATCAATCCCAATAGTGAACTTCATAAAATCGCCCGTGAAAAAAATTGGATAAGAGTTGTTGAACGGAAAGACATGGTATATTTTACAAAACTATCAGGTCTTAATCCCTCCAGTTCAGGCAGCCAAATAATTACTAAGGCATTAAGTAATGTTGATGCTAGGATTATCTAGAATTTAAAAACCCCTTCAATTAAATAATTGGAGGGGTTTTGTTTTTTTATTTTGTTTAATTTACAAATCAACGTTCACTGAGTTGTTAATCAAACAAAAAACCCCATAATGGGGTTTTTTGTTTAGAATACTATTTAGAATTAGTATCTGTCGTTTGATCGGCCACCGCCGTATCCACCGCCATTACCTCCTCTCCTGTCTCCTCCACCACCGAAAGATCGGCGTGGGCGCTCTTCCATAGGACGAGCAATGTTGACTGTGAGCTTTCTTCCGTCGAAGTCTTGGCCGTTAAACATCTCAATCGCCTTGTTTGCTTCCTCTTCCGTTGACATTTCAACGAAACCGAAACCTTTTGAGCGACCTGTCATCTTATCCATAATAATAACGGCTGAAACAACCGCTCCTGCCTGTGAAAAATGATTTTTCAAGGCATCATCAGTAGAACTGTAAGGCAGTCCTCCGACGTATAATTTTGTTGCCATAACACTATAAATCCCGACTTTCCCTGCTGCAAAACAGCTTGGAATTTGGGACCCCGATACATATGATCGGGCTAATTAATAAACGTAATTGCCTCACAGCCCTCTAACCTTGTGACCTAAGACACTTACTATGGGACAAGCATAGCATACTTATGCATAAAAAGCAAATTTAAATGATTAATAGCGGCAATGACTAAGGTCAAAATTCTCCTCGACCCCCGGGGTCGGGCTGCCCTTGACCCCGGGGGTCTTCCCGAATTTTGACCTTAGTCATTAAATGACTCAATTATTTTATCAATATCACCTTTCATAATTCCTTCTATGTTTGACCATGATTTTTTGATGCGATGATCAGTGATGCGGTCTTGAGGATAGTTATACGTTCTAATTTTTTCGGATCTGTCTGCTGTGCCAATTTGTTCTTTTCTTTCACTGGCATATTTTTTGGATTCTTCTTCTTCTTTTAATGCCTCAAGTTTAGAAATTAAAATGGACATGGCTCGTTCCCTGTTTTTAAGTTGAGTGCGCTCTGAAGTGCATCTAACATCAATGCCTGTTGGTTTGTGAATAATACGTACGGCTGTTTCAACTTTGTTTACATTTTGTCCGCCTGCTCCGCCTGAGCGAGATGTTTCAAATTCCAAATCAGCTGGATTAATTATAATTTTAGTTTTTTTTCGAATTGGTAAAATTGCCACAGATGCTGTAGATGTATGTATACGACCCATTTTTTCAGTGGCTGGGACACGTTGCACTCGATGCACTCCTGTCTCATAGCGAAGCAGTTTATATACATCGCGGCCTTTTATTTCAATCACAATTTCCTTATATCCACCAACTGCACTTTTTGATTCTTCAAGTATCTTAGTATCCCACTTATTTTTTTCCGCATACTTCTGGTACATTTCGGTTAAATCAAACGCAAAAATCGATGCTTCATCCCCGCCTGCGCCTGCTCTGATTTCCAAAATTACTTCATTGGGAAATTCTTCTTCTACTTTATCTTTTTCAAGAATGCCTAAAATTTGTTCCTCTATAGATTTGCGTTGCACCTCAATGGAGGTAAGTTCGTCCGAACCAAGTGAAATAAGTGATGGATCGGCTTCCATCATATTGCGGACATTTTCCTCATCATGCATTAGTTTTTCATATATTTCAGCGAGATGAGATGTTTTATAATTATTTTTTATTTCTTCTAGATTTAACATGGCAACAAATAACAAATAACTAATAACGTTATGAGTTATTAGTTATTTGTTAGCATGTTATTTTTCCCTTGTTCTTTTAGCTTTAGGAGTTTTTTTAGGAAGCTTTGCGGAGGCAGCTTGCATTTTTTTGAATCGTTCAACGCGTCCAGCGGTGTCTATCACCTTTTCCGTGCCGCTGTAAAATGGGTGGCAGGCACTGCAAATTTCCACTCCGAAGGATTCGACTGTGGAGCCTACCTCAAATATTGATCCGCAGGCACATTTTGCCTTTGAATTAGTATAATATGTTGGATGTAATTCTTTTTTCATAATTTATATATATTACTAAAATATTAAATATTTGTAAAGTTTGCATTGATAGAGGTTCAACCTCCCTCAATCTTTATTAAATATGTGGATGAGGGAGGTTGAACCTCTATCGTCAAAGCTAACTCTATATTCCCTGCAATGGATCAATCATGTTCTCTTGGATATTCTGAGCTTTAGCGAATACTCCATCACCATAAAATGAATTTGCCGGTTTTTTGCTGTCGCAGACTCTCCCTGAATAATATCGGCAGGCGGCATTTCGTTCAGCAGTATAACCTCCAGCTGCTGCGCCGAGGTCCATCATATATATGGCTGTGGCCATCACGGCATGTTTAGGTTCCCAAGGATTTGGAGTGGTAAGGCCAAGTGCATTTGCAATTCTTGCCTTAAATAACTCCCATGTTGTTGGAATAAATTGGCTTGGACCCATTGCTCCACCCCATCCTTTTCCCCATGGGCACGAAAGTGGAGTGCCATCAGGACTAATTCCAATATCACCAGTAATTCTTAGGAATGCAGATTGATCATCTCTTCTTGATTTGCCCTGCGCCTTATCGATTGGTCCCGGCATTATGACCTTCCAACTTTTTTCAGGAGGGTCTTGTGGTCGATTACAGGTGCCCACATTAGCTCCCATGTTGGATTCTTGTTGAAGAATAGCCAGAATTAAAGCGGGTCTGACACCTGTTTTAGATGAAGCAAAATTTGCAAATTCAAGGGCATTGCCGAATGGGATGGCGGTAGTATCACGGAGCACAAATAACGCGCTTCTGATTTGAGCAGCAACTTTTTGTCTTTCGGCCAAAACTTTTTGGTATTCTTTTTCTTTATCCTTACTGATGCCTAACAGTACATTTTGTTCTTTTTGATTTTTTTCTAAGGCTCTTTTTTCACCTTCTAATTTAACTTTTGCATCAATTTCCGCTTCTTGTTTTTCTTTTAATAATTCTTTTTCTTTTTCTGTTTTTCCTTTGGTTGTTCTCACTTCATCTAATTGAACTTTAAGCGATTCTTGAAGAGTGGAAAATGAATCTAAATCGCTGTAAAAATCCGAAAGGGATTGACTGCTTAAAATTATGTGAACGATATTATTAGCTTCAATTTCATCTGTTTTTCGAATTAGTTGTGAAAGTGAATCAAGTTCCTTATCAATTTTTTCTGAAAGACTTTCAATCGTGCCTGTTTTTTGGGTAATTTCCTTGCTTAATTTTTCAATAATTAGATTTTGAGATTGAATGGAAAGTTTAGATTTTCCAACTTTTGTCTTTAAAATTTCTATATCGCGTTGAAGCGATACAGATTTTGTTTTCTGACCATTAAGTAATTCCTCTTTTTCGGCAATTTCTTTTTCCAGATTAGCTAATTCTTGCTCGAGTATTTCTTTTCTTGACCTAACAGCATCTATTTCGTCTGTTTGTG
>CAZVEC010000007.1:13866-17559 GCA_964626035.1 uncultured Candidatus Saccharibacteria bacterium | reverse complement strand
GAGAAAATAACCGAAGAGCTGAAAAAAGAATTCTCGGTTTTGTATGATAAATCAGGAAGCATAGGAAGAAGATATGCAAGGAATGATGAAATTGGAACACCCTTCTGCATAACAATTGATGAAGAAAGCATAAAAAATAAGGATGCAGTGATTAATATGTTTTTAATTAATTTCATACCGTTGGCATACATTATAACATATGGTCTATCTAATCAAACCGCCCCGCGAATTGCGGGGTGGTTATAATGATAAAAAATAATTTAGCGTTATTTAGATGCCTCCTTGGCCCCTTCCTCTGCTGTACCCTCTTCTTCTTTTTTGCCCTTCTTTTCAACCTCGATCTTTGTAAGATCAGCTGGTTCGATTTCTTCCTTTTCTTCTTTGGCGACTGCAACTGATGCGACAATTTCATCATCCTTCGCTGTAACTTTTACTCCATTAGGAAGCTTCAAATCTTTTACCAAAATGACACTATCGGTATTTACTAGTATTGAAATATCCACTGTAATTTTTTGTGGTAAATCTTTAGGCAGAGCTTCAACCTCGATTTCATGCATAACTTTCACTAATATTCCGCCACCCTTCACGGCCTCAGATGTTCCAATAAATTCTAAAGGAATTTCAACATTTACAACTTTATTGACATCAATCGCCAAAAAATCGGCATGTATCGGAATATTTCTTACAGGGTCCATTTGTACGTCATGAATCAATGTTTCTATGGTTCCTTCCGGGGTTTCAAGAGTGACCGTACTGGTTTCTCCGGCTTGTTTTAAAACCTTTTGAAAATCCCTTAATTCAATGGTAACTGGAGTGCTCTTTTTACCCAATCCGTAATAAATAGCAGGTAAAAAACCGCCTTTGCGCAGATCAAATAATTTTTTCCCGGTTTCTTCTCTTTTTTTTGCTTTAAGAATTGGCATATGATTACAAACTAACAACAATTAACTATTAAATATATGACTTTTAGTATACTGATTTAGTTTCAAATGTCCAGAAGATTTAGAACTTTTTCACGCGGAAGCGCCCAAATAAAGGTAGAAAGGCGAGGGCCGGTGTCAGCGCTAATTAATAGATTGTATACATCTTTAAAGAATGCTCTTTGTCGAGGAGCATTTTCCTTATCAGTAATATTAATATCCTTAGGAATTTCGTACATGATTTTTTCCAATTCTTCAACGCTAGAAAATTCACTTTTTATGTTTTCTCTGAATTTTTTAATATTTATTTTAGCTTCTTCTGTCATTGCAGTAACATATGTATTATTTAATTCTGTCCTGATTTTTATCATTTGATCGGGATTGTATATGAGAAGCCATGCTTCGGCATTTTTAATCCGTTTTGAAATTGAAGCACTATCGTACTGAAGTCCAACTGCCTCAAGCAGTTCCAAAAGCTTATTTTCATTCCATTGCATAATTTGTCCGAAGGCTACGGCCTGTCGAAATGGAATTGGAATATTTTTTTGCGATAACAATTTTCTATCATTAAAACAGAGAGCTAAGCCCTTAGCTCTGGATAAATCCAATTTTTCATCTCTATATTCACTCAATTCACGATCAAACTCTTCATATTGGCGATATATCTCACTATCAAACGCAAGCGTAAAGGCCTGATGAGGAAGCCTTCTTAAATATAACCATTTCAATAGTTCCGGCTCGTAGATTTTTAAAAGTTCAGATGGAGTGATAGCATTGCCTTTTGAACCTGACATTTTACCACCAAGACCTTGTATGCCAATAAATTCGTAACCTACAAAAATAGGAGCCGGACGCTCAAATATTTTTTGGGAAATAACACTTGAGACATCATAGCTTCCGCCCGGACTCGCATGATCCTTGCCACCCGGCTCGAACACTACGCCCTCATATTTCCAACGCATAGGCCAATCAGCCTTCCATGCAAGCTTCACAATATGATCTTTTGTGAAATCAATTGTTTCTTCATTTCCAGTATCAATACATTTATATGTTATTGCATTTTTTCCATCATAAGATAATATTTTTGTATTATCCTTGCCGGTAAATCTAGAATAAACAGTTATAGGGTAAAAATTTTTCTTATATTCATCCGGGTCAATTTCTTTTTCTTCCTTGCCTTTTTCAGTCATGAAATCAAGCAATATTTCTGCTATTTCTTCCCTATTTTGCAAAGCTTTTTCAATAAGCTCTGAATATTTTCCAGCCTTGTATTCATCTGTTTGATATCTGTATTCAAGCTCAATTCCGAGATCATTCATTGCATTTTCGAATTCAATTTCTTTACATCTTGCATATGAAGGATATTTTCCGAGCGGATCAGGCACAGATGTTAATGGTAATCCGATATATTTTTCAAATGAAGCATCAATCCCGGCTGGAACCTTACGGAAACGGTCAAAATTATCCCAAGAAAAAATAAATTTTGTTTTCTTGCCGCGAGATTTTAATTCTTCAAGCACTGCGTATGCGGTCATGACATCGCGGAAGTTTCCAAAATGCACATCGCCAGAGGGACTGATGCCGGCAGCGGCAGTGTATATTTCTTCATTTGGAAATATTTTGAGAACTTCATCGGCTATCACTTCGCTCCAATGTTTATCGGAACTCAAAAAGAGCGATGAGGGAATCCTAGTCCCGCACCTTCCGTATTTTTCCTCCACAAATTTTGGATCGTATTTTCCCATTTGATTAATTTATAGCGTTCAGCTACTAATTTATATCATAAAATTTAATGCAATGAAATTTGACAAAACACCCTTTTAATATTATAGTATGGGCGGATGTGTCAATTCTGTACCTAAAAAACTTCATATTATGAAAAAAATAATTTTATTCTTTGCATTTCCTTCATTAATCGGATCTATGCAGGGGCAAGGTAAATTAACTGTCTATCCAAATAATGATGGTGATACGATCACAGTCTATGAAAGAGGATTTGAGATTAAAAATCCTCCTCAATACACAAGAGAGATGGAGGAAGAAAGAATCGCTAAGCTTGGGCTTTCAGCTGAAAAATTGGAAATTTCAGCAATTTCTTACGTTGAGGTAATGCCTATTTATAGCTTAGCGGAAGCCGTTAAATCAATCAGATCTGATTTTGCAATTAATACTGATTTTTGGAGAGAGCAAAATTGTTTTGATTCTCTTCCACCGTATGAACCGTCAAAGGTTGAGATGGCGATTGTTATACTTGGCGAATATGAATTTAAATTTGGACCACTTGAAACAAAAATTATTCTCAAGAAAATGGACCAAATGGGTTTTCGTCCCGCGAAGCCATCAGAGCTCTTGGGCCTTGCTGTTGAAATCAAAAAAAGCGGAAAGCAAATTAGCGAAGATGACCGCTTCGGTATTATCGCTCTGCCACAATTAAATGATAATGGAACGCTTAATTATTGTTTTTATGATTCAAGTATAAATAACAAAAAGGACGGCTTTAGTTATTATAGGGCATTATCTATAATCTTCAGAATGCCTGGAATAATCAACGGCCGGGATTATAACAGTATTTATCTTGTTCCCTTTGCCGAATATGCCGTATGCGGAAGCTGTATGTTCGCATTTGTACGCAGATAAAATTGTTTTGACCCCGCGGGTCAAAACATATAAAAAATAAAAAACGCTGTCAAAATTGACAGCGTTTTTTTTGTTTAATTATTTTATCTTGTTTCTAATTTTTCACCGTATAATTTTTCTAGAAGAGGTTTTGTTT
>CAZVEC010000007.1:9440-13856 GCA_964626035.1 uncultured Candidatus Saccharibacteria bacterium | reverse complement strand
TGTTGGAGTTTCAAAACAGCACCCTCCACTCTTGAGCCCCAAATGCCGTCAATAGGACCCGGATCGAAGCCAAGCTCGCGGACAATTAACTGAAGTCTTGCTACATCTTCACCTTTTACTCCACGCTTAAGAGTTATTCCATCCAGTGAGAATTTTATTGCTGGAGCTGCTTCTAGTTGCCTGAATACGGCAGGCTGTGCTATCGGTACACTGACCGGAACCGGGGTAGGAATTGCTCCAAATGTTTGAGGTACAACGACGGCATCAAAATATGCTCTCGCTGGCCAGTGTGGGTTCGATAATTGTTTCCATGTAATGCCATCAAAAGACCAAATATCATTAAGAAAAGTAGGCGGGTTGCCGCCTTGAATGCCGGCAAGAACATAGATTAATCCATTGGCAACCAAATTTACATGATTAGATCGAGCAGGCCATGGCGCATTCTGAAGCCCATACCAAGAATTACCGTCAAAAGAAAGAACATTATTGCCATCATATTGTAAATTCCCAAAGATCCATATTTTATTTTGATATGGGCCTATTGGTTGTTCACCGTCTCTAAATGCCAAACTATAAGGTAAAGAAATTTCTTGTTGCCAAGTCGTTCCATTAAAAGACCAAACATCATTTGTGGCTATAGTATCGCCTATAAAACCTCCGATCATCCATAATTTTGAATTATATACCACAAGTCCTGACATACTCCTTCCTGACCATGGTGCATCTGGTTCCTTTTTCCATGTTGAGCCATCAAATGACCAAATATCCTTTAAATAATGAGATCCTCCTAATATTGGGTCGTGATTAAAACCACCTATAGCCCATATTTTTCCACTATAAACAATATATGATTTATCTAGTGTGTGCTCATATGGGTCCGAACTCCAAGGAAGATTTGCTAATTGTAGCCATGATGTACCATCGGCTGATGACCAAAATTCCTTTTCTTGTCCAACTCCGGGATTCCCTTGTCCTCCTATGAGGTAAATCTTGCTGTTAAAAAATAATGCTCTATGAAAATTTCTTGGCGTCCATATATTTTGAGTGGATCCATTAGGTACAATATTGTTCCAGGTAGTCATGTCACCAGATGACCAGATATCATTTAGATTATTTTGGTATACAAAACTTGATCCTCCCATCAATAAGATTTTTTCAGTTTGAATTGGCGTTGGAGTTGAAGCGTTTATTGTAAATAAATTATTATTGGGAGGAAAAGGCATGCCATTCCCATTATTATCTATCCATATTTTATACTTCAGACCAAAAGGCATTGGAAATGGCGGATTTTGTGAAACCGTCTGCAACCAAAGCGCAGAAGTTGGAAGAACTATATTTGCCTGACCAGTATTTGGAAAAACCCCTAAACCATACACAAAATTATTAGATGGAATCACGGAAAGAAAAATATTTACATGAGGTTGAGTATAATTGCATGTATTCCATTTAACTGTTAGTGGTCCCCCAGCACTAAATGATTCCCCACCATTTGGATAATGAACTGTAATTGGAGGATCATTGGGCGCGCAGGCCGGAGTTGGTGTTACTATCTGCTCCTGCACGCATTCATAGGATATGTTTGTGGAAGTGAATGGTCCGTCGACATTTCCGCGATTTTTCCAGAATGAAGCTGTTTCTAAAATTGAATCCTTGACGGAAGTGGTAGCAGGATACCATTTTTGGCAATAGCTAAGCTTGCCGAGATTTGCTCCAGAAACCCCATCAGGGTCCGTGACCCATGATCCGGTTGTGAGATCAATATGCCCATTGACCTTTCCCCACCAATACATTATTTTCGGAGTTGCTGTTGTTGAAACTGGAGTTGATCCAAAAATTTTAAAGTAGCTATCGCTAAAATCTATAAAATGTTCTGTTCCATCGTCACTTTTCCATTCTGCCATCATATAATATTGGCCGGGATTATATGGAGGATAGCCATTGATTAGGCCTACACTAAATGAATGAATGTTGTTGATAGTGGCATTAAATCCGCCAGCTACAGACATTGGGTATTTATTTCCAGGATTAGTTGTTGAGGGATTGTCCACTAAATACACTCCAAATGTGCCGATTTTAGAAGAGTTAACTTGAGCTTTCATCGACAATGGATTCCCGGTTGGAAGAGTACCGAAATAATAGGTCTCTCCGCCATTTGGAAAATTAACTGTAACATCACCCGAGGAAATTTTAACCGGTGTGACTGGTAAAGGTGTTGCAGAAATTATTGATGATTTTATTATTGAAAAATAATAGTTGCTGTTATCAAATCCGCCTGTTTCACCGCAACAGCCTTCAATTTGTAAATAATATTTTCCGACTGGAACAGTGTTTGGAATTGTCCAGGAATAAATTCCGCTTGTGTCTGGAACATTGTAATGACTAACGATAGAAATATTGTTTTGATTATAATCAATGTTTCCGTAACTATTAATTGGAAGCAGTCGCATCTGCTGCATGCTGCCTGACCACTTGATTGAATAAGTTTGTCCAATTTCTAGAGTTTCCCCGCCATTCGGAGAAATAACTGCAACAACATTTGAGGCAGTTTTTACCGGAGTAATTGCCGTAGGTTCAGCAAGAGGAAGAGTATAATTTCTGACCTGCGCTATAAGCTGATTTTTAAGACCCGAGATTTCCAGCTGGAGCGAACTAATTTGTGCGGCTAAATCGTCAAGCGTGATTGCCTTAGCAGCCATAGGAGAAACTAATAATCCAAGAACAAATAAAGCTAAAAATAACTTTTTTATATACATAATATAATAGGTCAAATTAATAAATTGATAATAAAATTATAATAACACACATCCTAATTTATGGATAGGTATTTCGCAATATCTTGCTTTGTTCCTCTGGTTTTTTTGCCGGGGTTGAAAATATTTTGTGGATCAAAGATGTTTTTGATTTTTAAAAATATTTCAAGCATTTCTGGATTGAACATTTTGTTTAAAAATGGGGTTCTGATAATACCGTCATTATGCTCGGCTGTGATTGATCCGTTATATTCTTTCACTAAATCATATACTTTTTCGGAAACCACTAAAACGTCCTTTTTGAGCCGTGGATCACCAATGTCTACAAGAGGGATAATATGAAAATTTCCATTGCCTGGGTGGCCCGCTATAGTATGCTCCAATTCCGGATATTTGGAAAGTATCTGCTCGAGTTTAGGCAGAAATTCCGGAAGAAATTCAGGTCTAACAATCACGTCATCTATAAATGGCGCGGTTTTCTTGCCTTTTACATGCTTGCGCAATAGATTGAAGCTTTCATGTCTTATCTCCCAGTACTTATTAGTGTCAGATTTGGACGTTGAAAGTCTAGAATAAATATTATTTTGCTTCAAGTATTTTATAATGCTGTCGTATTTATCATTGATATCGGCATCGCTCCCTGCCAGTTCGGCTAGCACGACCAATTTTGGAAAGCCGCGCCTCATGAGCAAAAACAAATCAGGCCAAAAGCTCCAGGCAAATTTCAAGCTTCCCCAGATTCCCTTCCCCTTCAAAAAACTCGTAAAAAATCTCATGGCAATTTTCAATGTTTTGTCGTCATATGCCTCAAGACTCTCAGGATCATATTTTAAAATTTCATTCACTAGTTTTGCAATCATTTTATTGTCTTTTAAAAATATGACTGCCAATCTGCTATTTTCCGGCATCGGTACCAGCCGGAAAGTAATTTCCGTCACGATCCCTAGTGTTCCTTGCGAGCCCACAAAGAGTTTGTTTAGATCTAAATATCCCTCGACGTTGCTCGGGATGATTTCCTCGCTAGGCTTGGAAATCACATTCCAAATATAATACCCAGCCGAATTCTTGGATACTTTAGGTTTAGCATCATTTATAAGCTGTATGTTATCATTTATAAGTTCATTAATTTGTTTATAAATATTTCCTTCAAAATCGTTTTGATTAATTTTATTTGTAAGTTCTGTTTTTGTTAACGATTTAATTAAATATTCGTTTCCGTCATTTAAAACAATCCGTGCAGACAAAACATAATCCTCCGTCTTGCCGTATTTAAGCGTCTTTTCTCCACCGGAATTATTAGAAAACATTCCTCCTATAGCACAGATGCTTTTAGACGCCGGGTAGCTTGGTAGCATTAGTCCCTTCTCTGAAACAATCTTTTCAAAATCTCTATAAAACATTCCTGGTTGAACAGTAATGTGCGGCTGGGAAAAGGTCGGACCTTGGCGGGTTTTAAGGTCCGACCTTGAGGAAGCCGCTCCAAATTCAACCAATTTATTCATATACCGCGTGAAATCCATAATGATGGACTCATTAAGTGGCCCACCAGTCATATCCGTACCCGCTGATCTTGCAGTAATAGAAATATGAGTCTGGCGGGAAGAGGTAAAATTCGGGAAAACCCCCGGGGTTGGGGCATCCTTAACCCCGGGGGTTGAGGAGAATT
>CAZVEC010000007.1:2780-9430 GCA_964626035.1 uncultured Candidatus Saccharibacteria bacterium | reverse complement strand
CCAGCCATAATCTTATTTGCCTCACTCACCCACCTCACTAAATTCCTCACATCTTCGCTATTCTTCGGAAAAACAACCAATTTGGGACGCACTGTAAAAAGACTCGCATCCCGCGAATATTTATCCAAAGTCTCTGCATTATCCTCTACATCACCCTTAAAAAATCCTTGGATTTCCTCCTTCATTTTTTTATTATATCAGATTTTTACTACATTTCTCTTAATCTCAATGTTAACCCTTTATTTTTTACACCTTGACAAACTACCAATATAATGTAATATGTAGCTGAATTTAATAAACAAATCTGTTATTTAAAAACAAATATCCATGAAAAAATATTTCTTAATACTGCTTATATTTCTCTTGGGAGTAAAAGCAAGCAGCCAGAATTACGACAGAATCAAGCAGAAACAAATTGATTCACTTAATTATCTAAAAGACAGAGTAAAAGAAATTGATTCACTTGCCATGACATTTGCAAAGCAGGCAATATCAAAGGCGATGTTTCTATATGTTTACGATGAGGGTAATTTTCATCTGGATGAGGGCTACATATTTAGCGATGATGAAATCTTGCAAATTCATATGCAAACACAAAGTCCATATATTACTATTTATTTTGAAAAATACACACAAAAGTGTCCAAAATTGGACGAAATAATGATTTTATTTAACTTGGATACAAGCCTAATTTATTCCATAAATATCGTAAACAGGCTTGATAGCGCATTTCATGATTATGGCTATCATGAGCTTGGAGACCGAGTGGGTTATGAAATTAATATGGTAAGACAACATCGCGAACCAAGTGAAGAAAAAATGTCTTCCCATGAATTTGTGGCAGAACTAAAGGAATTTTTTCAGATTTTGAACAGTAAATAAATGTAAATAATTTAGGAATAAAATAGGCACGACCGACTTCGGAAACGGCCTATTTTTTTATTACACTCGGTTAAGTCCAGCTTCGTAATAAATCCTCAATTCTCATTCCAACATTCTGCAGAATGTTGGAATGATTTAGGATATAAATATATTATCCGCTTATACAGTTATTATAGCTATTCACCTGATCATTGTATTCTCCTGTAATTATTTTAATAATACCTAAAAGATTATTATATTGTTCAACCAACGCATTATATTCCTCAACTTTTTGATTATATACTTCACCTCGCTTTGGTCGAATATTTTCAAGCTCTTGTTTCTCTGCATTTAGTTCTGTTTTCATATCATCCAACTTTTGGTCTTCTTCAGTAAGAGTTTGTTTTAATATTGGATCAATTTTAGGACAAAGTGATGCCGGCCTGCCAAAATGCTGTACAGCGAGCCATGTCATTCTACCCTCATACATGCCACGTTCAACCGCGACGCCAATATCTCTATATTTTTCGTTCAAAATATTAGCTCTGTGCCCGGGACTGTTCATCCATGCTTGCACTAGATCATTGTCATCCTTAAAATTACCGAGTGCTAAATTTTCGCCGATGATTAAATATTCATAATCAGTATCGTCAGCCAAATCACTGACTGACCTTCCACTAGGAGAAACATGCTCGAAGTATTGCTTGGTAAACATATCATTGACCTTTGCTTGAGCTGATGAATTTAGCCTATTATTTTCGTTCAAGGCTTGCAGGCCATTTTTGGAACGCTCAGTATTTGTCCAATTAATAACTCCAGATCGGCTAAGTGTAGAATCAGAATAGTTCTGCGATGCTCTAAGTGGAGGCGGTGTAATTACTTCCTTTTTTACCTCTTCTGTGATTTTTGCAATATCAGACAATGTATCTGCTACCTGATTGTCAACTTTATTATAATAGACAGAAATATCCTTTCGAAACCAAAAACCAGCCAAACCGGCAGCGGCTAATATTATAATAATTATTAAAATTTTTTTTAATTTCATATAATCTGTATCTTAATCTCTATTCTAGAATTCTAGAATAGAAATGTAGTAATATTATAACATTATTTTATGTGAATCACTTCTACTTTGTTATTTTTAGGATTTTTTGAGATGAAATATTTCCTGATCTTAAGCGATGGGAATTTTTTGGAGACAATTTTTTTGGCTTTGGCTAATTCTTTTTTGTGGAATTTTAATTCATCTTCGTACGACTTAAATTTTTTGCTTCCGCCATACGCGCCACAGTCCAGGTGGTTGGTCAGGATAAGAGTTTTTATTTTGTGAAGCTCGATGGAAATCTCAATATTTTCCATTACTACATGCTTGTCTGCCTTATGTTTGGGCGAGGCGATATTTTTAGACGCGCCGGCAATTTCGAGCAGATCAAAATCCCCTATTTCCTTCCGAATAGCCAGCAGCTCCTTTGGCCAAAAACGCCAATCGATGCACGATATTAAAAGCGATAATTTCCTGGAAGTACTCATTTTTTGATTATAACAAATTATTTAATAGTTATTTTCCCCTGCCTACGCCAGAAAATGTATGTGATAAGAGCGTAAAATGACCAATGAATTATGTAATTCAGTATAAAGCCGTAAGGTGTCAGCTTTATAAGAATAAAAGGAAAAATTAGTCCGGCGATAGCAGCGGGCAATGTGTATAAAGCTGCAAATTTAACGCCCTTAAAATAAACGAGCGGCAGATGAAGAATCGCAAAAATAACCATAAAATAAGTGAGAACAGATTGAAGTGGAAAAAACTTATAAAGTTCAAGTATTAAAAAAGTAATGACTATCTGTTGAAAAAGAATATGAGCCGACGTGATGAATATTGCAGTACGGTTTGCTTGAAGCCAGCGGTCGGTAGGATGATTCTTTTCTAGAAGAAGCGGCTCGTGATAGTGTCTGCGAATTGAATAATAAATATGATTCACGATGAGAAAAACAAGGATCATTGCCGCCCCGTACCAGATTAGATAATC
Organism: uncultured Candidatus Saccharibacteria bacterium; assembly: GCA_964626035.1. Lineage (GTDB taxonomy): Bacteria > Patescibacteriota > Minisyncoccia > Phycocordibacterales > CAZVEC01 > 2-01-FULL-42-20. Next base: position 6,542 of record CAZVEC010000007.1, on the reverse strand, counting down.
AGATATATGATCAGGTAAATCATTCTTAAATAAATAGAATGTTCCCAGTGAAAGAAAGATAAAATATGAAAAAGATAACTCTGAACTTTTTGTAAATTGAGTCTCCTTCCTGCCGGAGTAAAAATAAATTCCCCATCCGACAAGCCATATTAATATCAATAGAATAATATCTAAATAATTAATCATTTTTGTATTTACCTACAGAAGCCAAGCTGTTATTTTTTGCCGCTTCAACTAAAAGCTTCTGCGCACTAACGACATCATTAGGATTAATCGCCCAGCTTTTTAATGCAGGGTTTTGGATAGCCCGACCATAAGAAAATGTAAGAGGCCAATGCAGATCCCCTATCAGATCTGACTGATGCATTAGGTTCAGGTGCATTGTAGCTTCCTCATCATCCTGCCCGCCGGAAAGGAAGACTATTCCACCAATATTGGAAGGCACATGTTCTTTTAAGCATTTCACAGTCATCTGTGCGACTTCCTTTGGGGAGGCTTTTATTTGTGCATCCTTGCCAGACATAATCATACTGGTTTTTAAAATTACTCCCGGAAGATAAACATCCAATGCATTTAATTCATTAAAAAGAATATCGAGATTGTGGGAAGTAACATCAAAGCATTTTTGAATCGTATGATCTCCGTCAATTAAGACTTCAGGCTCGACAATGGGTACCATATTTTCCGATTGACAATATTGCGCATATTTTGCCAGAGCAACAGCATTTTCTTTCATAGACATTTCACTTGGTGTATTTTCACCTATTGAATAAACAGCTCGCCATTTAGCAAAAGTCGCACCCATTTTCTTATATTCAATTAGCCTTTCTGTGAGTCCGTCTAGGCCTAAAGTAATTTTGTCTCCTGGATAAGGAGGATAATCTTTTGTACCAATGTCGACCTTAATACCAACATCAATCCCTTTTGATTGCATAACTGAAGGAAAACTTTTTCCATCTTTGGTTGACTGCCGGATTGTTTCATCAAAAAGAATATACCCTGAAATATATTTTTCAATTTCGGGCGCTGTGATTAAAAGCTCTCTATACTCGCGACGTTTTTCCTCTGTGGTCGGCACGCCAAGTTTTTCAAACCGCTTGTTGCAGGTTTCCAAGCTTTCATCTATAGCTAGAATACCCCTAGGTTGATCTAAAAGTCTATTCACAGTTTTGATTAAAATTTCTTTATCCATATGCTACAATAATACCATGCAAAAAATAGATTTTCTAGCAATTGGTGACTTGGTAATAGACGCTTTTATTAAGCTCAAAGATGCCAATGTTCACTGCAATATAAACAATGAAGCCTGCGAGCTTTGCGTGCGTTTTGGAGATAAAGTGCCATTTGAAAGTGTAGACATAGTAAATGCTGTCGGCAATAGCCCAAATGCTTCGGTGGCTGCTGCTCGGCTTGGTCTTAGTTCCGCGTTGTATGCAAATATTGGAGATGATAATTACGGCAAAGACTGTCTTAAGTCTCTAGAAAAAGATAATGTCATTATTGATTTTATAAAGGTCAATCCAGGCTTGTCTACAAACTATCATTACGTACTTTGGTATGGAGCTGAACGTACCATACTTGTGAACCATACTAAATACCCATACTCATTTCCTTCTGATATGCCAAAAGTTGGCTGGATATATTTGAGCTCATTGGCTGAAAACTCATTGCCGCTTCACGAGGAAATTTTGAAATATTTAAAAAATAATCCGGAAACTAAGCTTGCATTTCAGCCGGGTACATTTCAGATGAAAATGGGGTATGAAAAACTTAAAGACGTATATGCACGTTCCGACTTATTTTTCTGCAATAAAGAAGAGGCACAGAGAATATTAGATATAGAAGAGCATGAAATTAAAATTTTACTGCAAAAAATGCGCGAACTAGGTCCAAGAATTGTTGTGATTTCAGACGGTCCAAATGGAGCATACTCATTTGATGGAAACGAAACATGGTTTATAACCATGTACCCAGATATTGCTCCCCCAATCGATCGTACTGGTGCGGGTGATGCTTTTTCATCCACATTTACGATCGCCCTTGCTCTTGGAAAAACAATTCCGGAAGCGCTTTCATGGGGCCCGATAAATTCCATGAACGTGGTACAATATGTTGGAGCGCAAAAAGGCCTTCTTTCCAGAGAAAAACTTGAGGAATATCTAAAAAATGCTCCAGAAAATTACAAACCTCAACTTATTTAACATTTAGGGGCCAGATCCCTAAGAAAATATTATGTCTGAAAAAATAAAATGGCTTTGGGATGATAAAAAAAATTCTAAACCAGAGCAAGAATGGTTTAGGAAAGATACCAAGGAAAAGCTTAGCCTTGAGGAAAATATTAAGAAACCGGGTCTATTAATTGGTGCCGATAATCCTTTTATGCCCGAAATTAAGCAAATTAGATCGAAGGAGGATCTATCTGGTTTAATGAAATCCATAGATCAAAAATTAAGTACTCTATCAGGTGAGCTCGACAAGTTAAATTTAAAAAGAAGAGTGAAAGAAACCGTACTTGCTGAACTTACTTTAAAATATGCTGAAATTAAGAATTTGGCTGGTTACCCTGACTATCCTGAGGATGAAGATTTAATTAGAATAGAAAGAGAAATCCAGAAGAAAACGGCCGAAGTAGGCGAAATTTATAATAAAATAAGACAAGCTGATTCACAATTAAATCAATATCGTAAAAATTAATTTAATGTTATGAAAAATCTAGGCGATGAAATTTGGAATAAAATAAAGGAAAAGAATTTACAAATTGATGCTGAATCTATGCATATTGGGGGTGCCAAAAATTTGGAGGATAAAATAAATATTCTACTAAAAGAAATAAATGAAATTGAGGAAGAAAAGGATCGATATTATTATCACACGGGTAAAATCAATGAAGAAGATAATAAAGAAAAAATTATTCTGACTATTGACGAGGTAGAATCTCAAGCTGATTTGTCAAAAGAAGATAAACAACGGAAGGTTAATGAGTATACTTCGAAATATGTGAATATTTCACCAGAAGAAAGACAAAAAATTATTGCAGAATTAGACACTAAGAAAAGAGAACTTATTGTCTTAAAAAATAAATACGAGGAAATGGCAGAAAAAATCTTTAAAGAAAGTAAAATAAATAAACTTAATACAAATTAAAAATTTAATTTCTTATTTAATATGAATATGGAAAGGAAGAAATCAAATGTTACCTCATTAGAGAATCAAATTCTTGATCAGATTCAAGCTTTTCATTTGGTAACAAAACAACTCTCAAAAGATATTGAACAATATAAAAAAATGGGTGGTGACCCAAAGGCGCTTGAAGAATCATTAAATGAATTACAGAGAGAATTCGAGCAATTAAGCAAGAGGCTAGATGAGTTAGATAGTGAAAAAAATTAGACCTATTTTTATTTTGATAGGAATTTAATTATTGTCTTTTTAATTCCATCCTTATCTAATTTATATTTTTCCCATAAATCTTTGACTGAGCCGGATTCAGTAAACTGATCCATTACACCATAAATTTTTATTGGAACAGGGTGGTTTTCGCCGAGAAGCTCAGCAACAGCACTGCCCATTCCTCCTATAATATTATGATCTTCAACGGTAAAAACTTTACCGGTTTTTTTTGCAGATTTTACGATTGTTTTTTCATCAATCGGCTTAATGGTATGAAGATTTATTACTTCAATTTCTATTGAATCTTTTCCGCCAGAGGCGGATCCGCCTTTGGCGGAAAGTTCCTCGGCAATCTGAAGAAGCCAGTAAACC
>CAZVEC010000007.1:0-2770 GCA_964626035.1 uncultured Candidatus Saccharibacteria bacterium | reverse complement strand
TTGTAAAAACTGGAGTGGCTTCCCTAGCACACCTTACATATACATGACCTTTTAGATCGTAGGCAGCTTTGACAGCTTTTAACGCTTGTTCGTGGTCGCATGGGCATATTACAGTAAAATTAGGCAAGCAACGCGTTAATGCGATATCCTCAGTCATTTGATGAGTTGGACCGTCGGAGCCTGTTGCAATGCCGGCATGGCTTGCCACAAAGACAACGTGATTATTCGGGTATGCAATTGTAGTCCTAATAGGCTCCCATGGTCTTCCAATTAAAAATGGTGAATAGGTAACCGCATACGGCACCTTGCCGTTGTAAGCTAGGCCTGCCGAAACACCGATTAAATTTTGTTCTGCCACACCGCATTCAATTGTGCGCTCTGGAAATTTTTTTGCGAAATAGTGCGCTCGACACGATTCAATAGTATCAGCTCCAAGTAAAACCATATCCTTTTTTTCTTCCCCAAGTTCAGCCATACCTAAACCCGCACCCTCTCTCATTGGGCTCCATTTAATTGTCTTATCATCTAAATAATTTTTTACTAATTTGTAATTCATAATTTTTGTGATTTAATTGCTACTTATTTTAACACATAAACCTTGGCGTTAACTACTCCAGCAGATAGTAAGCCAATATCTTTGGCAGCAATTCTTGAAAGATCAATTAAGCGATTCTTAACAAATGGGCCGCGATCGTTGATTTTCACGACTACTGAGCGATTATTCTTTGTGTTAACAACTCTAACCTTGGTTCCAAATGGTAGTGTTTTATGAGCAGCGGTATATTTCTGACCATCATATCGTTCACCGGAAGCCGTCTTATTACTTTGCAATGAATTTGCATAATACGAAGCCTTGCCACTAAGTGTTTGTGTTGTTTTTAATTTTTTATTTCCTAAAAGCTCAGTTAACAGTTTATTCAGCTTTATTTTTGTAAGTTTTCCAACATATCCATTACCCTTTTTTAGTCCACCTGGTTTTAAAATCTCACTGGAGTACTTTTCTTGAAAACGACTCACGGCATTTTGTGTTAATTTACCAAACATATCAGTTTCTTGTCCGGGAGAACCCACACCGGTTTTTGTAATCGTTGTTATTGGGTCATTATTTAAAATTATCTGTAGACATTTTACCTCTTGGCCGGTAATACCAATTTTTAAATCACCAGTAAATTCAAGCCCAGCGCAATAATCAACTGATTCAGCTGAAGCTTTTAAGCCAAAGAAAAACAAATTATTGAATACAATAATAAATGTTAAAAATTTAGAAATATTCTTCATAATATAATCAATAAAATTAGATCTGTTTTTCTGAAAGTCTAAGCTCCCTCAAGGCCTCTTCAGCCTGTTTTGAGCGAACTACTTTGTCTTCTGGGCCCGAGCCAGGTGGAACTCCATGCCAGCGGTAGTCATTTTCCATAAAACTTACTCCTTTGCCGGGTGTGGTGCGAGCGACGATGACAGTCGGCCGACCTTTTGCAGCCTTAGCTTCCTCCATTCGCGAAATGATCTCATTAAAATCGTGACCGTCTGATTCCAATACATTCCAGTTAAATGATTTATATTTATCCACTAGTGAATCAAGGGGCATAATGGTCTCAGTATCCCCATCAATTTGAATATAATTTCGGTCGATGATAACAGTCAGATTATCAAGTTTATATTTGGCCGCGAGCATTACGGCTTCCCATGTCATACCCTCTTCATGCTCGCCGTCGGATGTCAGACACCATATATGATAATCTTTATCTTTCTTATCTAATTTAGCGGCTAATGCAAAACCGCATGCCTCAGACAAACCCTCTCCAAGTGGTCCTGAGGACGTTTCAAGTGCAGGTATTCGTAAAACATTTGGATGACCTTCTAGTCGCGAACCAATTTTTCTGAAAGTTTTTAATTCTTCCTCTGTAATATCATAGCCGGCATGATACATCGCTGCATAACGCACTGGACAAATATGTCCATTGGAAAGTATTAACCTATCGCGCTCTGCCCAACTCGGATTTTTCGGATCATGTTTAAGAATATGAAAATAAAGCGCCGTAAAAATATCGGCCATACCGAGAGGCCCGGCCGTGTGCCCCGCCCCTGCCGGAATAAGCATCTCAATAATTGTCTGCCTGATTTTATTTGCAGTCAATTCCAGCTCTTTAATTTTCTCATTTGTTAACATATAAAAATTATATCATATTCAAAATTAAAAAAAACACTATTTTTTCACTCCCATACGTCGAAGTATGAGAGTGATGGATTACTTCTTTTTCTTCAATGAAATAGCATTTTTATATCCCTGACGTCCAAAGTTAAGCCAGCGCGCCACTCGAGCAATTGTTGTTGTTCCACATTTCATTTTATTAATAATTTCCTGATATGACATATCGTCCTCAAGCATCTCTGCAATTAACAGCCTTCTAATTAGCATCAGTCTCTCTTGCCTATTTAATAGATCTTTTAAAAAATCTTGGACACCCTCAGCTGTCTTTAGTTTGGAAAGAATCTCACAAAAATCCTTCATTAGTTGGTCTTGTTTTTCATATGATATTTTTTCAGCACGAAATTTTGCCATATTTTTGCCCACTTCCATACTACGTAGTATGAAAGTGGTATATATAAAATTGATAATTTTTATAGATCTTTTAATTCTTGTATTGCCTCGGCTGGATCATATGCGTTGAAAATTACAGATCCGGCGACTAGCCTGTTTGCGCCGGCCTCGATTAATTTTGGAGCTGTATCAAAAGTTATGGATGAAGGACTAAATTTGCGAATGCCT
>CAZVEC010000006.1:22199-22896 GCA_964626035.1 uncultured Candidatus Saccharibacteria bacterium | reverse complement strand
TTAAGTGATTAACACTATTTTTAAGTACACTATTTTAAGTGTTTGTGTTTTGTTTGTTGTTGGTTGATTTGATTGTAAGTTACTACTGTGAATTACGAAACTCGTCGAGATCTCAATTTTTTTGGAAACTACGGAGCGCGACTGGCGCGAGTCTTGAGCAAATTTTCAGCAGAAAATTATGCGGGTTCCAAAAAATTTGAGTCGAGTAAGAGTTTTGTAATTCATAATTCTTAAGAAATTGAAATCTTCCAAATATCCTGCTCGGAAATAACATGAAGTCCATTGTTGCCAGGTAAAAGCTTGCTGTGCCGGTCTACTATTTGATCGGTATCTGCAAACCTCTTGGTCACATTAATTAAGCCTCCTCCGACATCAATTCTTACTATGCCGTCATCTGATGGAGAAAGCAGAAAATTTCCTGCTGCCAGCTTGCCATGAATTCCTCCAAGCCATGATCCGTCATCATAATCGCCTTTTGCCTCACCGATTATTTTTCCATCTCGATCTAGGCAATAAACTAATACGATTCGTTTTGATCCATCCTGCAAAAGCAAGAAGTACCAAATGTGCGACTCTGAAAGATAGGCCATTGAATCAATTAAGTTACCGGACCAGGCAGGTATGCAAATGGAATCATAGAGGCCTTTATTTTTTAAGGAAAAAAGTTTGCCCTACCCAGTTAGAGAATTTTTGGGCT
>CAZVEC010000006.1:0-22189 GCA_964626035.1 uncultured Candidatus Saccharibacteria bacterium | reverse complement strand
GTATAGGATCCAATTAAATAATTCGAATGATAATTTTTTAAGGAAAAAATAAAATGTCTCATTAATTCACCTGCACGATATCTGCCAAAGCCATAACTCTCTCCCGTCCAAATAGCTGTGTTTCCGGAAATAACATCGGCAATCTTCTTTTCAATTCTTTCTCCGACAATCGTTTCCTCGGTATTAATACTCCCCTCTGATACCCAAACCGGTTTTTCACCGGAAAGGGAAAATGTATTGCCTTGATGAGTATCATCTACCGGATAAATTTTTGAATTTCCATAACCGCGAACTACAGTAAGCACGCTGCCATTCTTGTAAGCCAAAGTTTTATCTCCGATTTTAAATTCATGACGATTGTCATAAGCAGCAGCCAGAATTTCTCTTTTATCTTCCATGCGATAACTACTGCCGTCATGATAAATAAAATAAAGTTTTCCGGATGTAAAACATGCCGTCACAACCAGACCATTTGTCTTAAATAATCGTGTGGCATTTAGCTTACCGTGCACAATTGCCGTGACAGGTTGAGCGGAATGTTTCTGGCATCCCGGACAAACTGCTTTAGCATGCACTGTGCCGCATGAGCTGCAGGCAGTAAAACGAAGATTTTGAATTAAATGTACGGGAAATATTCCGCGTAGATCTTTAACAAAAACTTCATAAAAATACTGCGTCAAATCATCCGGCAAATACTCAAGCGGTCGAGCTTTTTTGGGATAAATTACTTCGGGCTTAAACAAAGAAATCCGATGCATTGGACGAAGCTGGGGCGGAACTATTGCCTTCTTATTTTGAGGGCTATAAACTCCACCATACGGACCAACTGAAAGAAGTGTCTGCATGAAATGAATGGCAAAGGAATACCAATCCGACAAAGTCGAGTAAGGCTTGGCCATAAGAATATGGCTTTTGCCGTCCGCGCATATATCCGGATGAGTTTTAGGTGTGGCAATGATACATAGTTTCGGATCAACAAATCTTTCATCAAAAGTTTTTGAATAAAATTTGCCGAACTGGTAGCTGTCTGCATCAATAAACCAAACCTTAAACAATCCATCTATAAGAACATTGAGATCATTGAAATCTCCTATCACAACTTGTCTTTTGTGGATCTCTTCGGTAACCTTATGCATTTCAGAGAACACCGCGGATATTTTTACTTCGTCTTTTCCGCGTATGTATGCTCCGGGTTGCGAATAGCTCCAAAGTGTTTTAGGACTTGAAACTAAACTCATAAGATAACCGCGAATAATTCCTTTGCAATCATAGGCAAGCGCCTCCGGGGTAACCACATTTGCCGGCAAATTTCTCGGAAAGGCCGGTAATTTTTGCTGATGTTCTTTGAGTCGAAATTCTGCGCCCATTTGAGTGCTCGGGTTACCGGTGTAATCCGGATGATTCCGATCTTTGAAAATTTTCAAAGCTAAAGCGTGGCTGGAAGTCCCGAGTGCAGTCGAGGGATCGAGGCGATAAATATCTGCTTCTCCCCCACTGCCGATCAAAACCAATTTCCCGGTTTCAATCGTTTGATTTTTTACTGTAATTTTCATAGTGAAGAAGTTTTAGATTGTTAGCATTTTATTTTTCTGATGACGATAATTGTTGTATCGTCTTTTAACGGACCCCTTTTTATCCACGGAACGCCATTGGAATCCAAAGAAGGATGCTCTTTGTTATAAAGAGCCAAGCGCCCGCGAATCGCATCATTTTTTTTAATGAAAACATCATCAGTCCAAAAATCAGATAGTGGCTTGATAGTCCACATGCCGTTGGGGTTTTTTAAGCCTTCAGATTTAATCAGATACTCTGCCCCATCAGAGGCAAGCAGTATGCTTTCAATCTTTTCAGTCTCAATAAACCTTACTTTGAATTGAATAGATGTGTTATCAAAAAAAGAATACGAAAGATAAGGAGGCATGTTGTTTGGAAATGGTCCCAGTCTTTCGACTTCGCCATTTTTCACAATATAACCATCTCCTAGAGAAAAGAAATATGTCTGTTCTTTAGTGATTAAAGCGCCAACGATTGTAAAGAGAAAATATTCGCTGATTATTTTCGACAAACTTTCCCCCATTTGATTCGCCAGCACTCTAATATTTGCAAGTAAATCTTCGCGGACTCTTTCAAAGAAATCATATTCAATGTCTCCTTTTTGTTCATTAAGTCTCTCCAGATAACGCGGTAATAGTCGTGAAATCGACTGGCCAAGCAATCGAATCGCTATTTTGGATCCAACTTCCGAATGTTCGCCATTAGAACAGCCGTCTGCAATGAGCCCTAAGGTCATGAGATCATTTTGTTCCAAATGGAAGGCATCTTGGTTGTTTTTCCAACTAGGTTCGCCTGGCATAGTGTGGTCGGTTCCTGGAACAGTCCCACCTGTAATTTTGAATGTATTTTTCATAGGATATGTTTTTAAGTATTAAATTGACAAGGATTTACGGAGTTAAACCAAGTTTTAGCGAGTTTATTCCGTATTTAGTGTATTTCATACACTTAACTTCGTGTACATCATACACCCACCCATTTTTCCTGTCAAGTGATTTAGCGAAATCATGTGATTCAACAGAATCACCCTTGGGGCATGCGTACCATTGACGCGCGGCCGATGGATAACTAAAAAACTCCCCGCTTCAGGCGGGAAGTTTTTAATTTTAAAAAGATGATTCTATCTCTATGAGCTTTTTTACTCCATTATAAAGTCGTTCATAAATTTCCCTCTCAGTAACACCTAAACGTTCTTTGTTGGAAATATCATAGATCTCATCAGCTGATTCAGAATGCTCGCCATGGACTCCGCGAATCGAAAGACCGAGGTCTTTGCAAATTTCATCAAAATCAGGACGTGCAGATAATTTTGGAATCTTGATATGCACGGAAGCGCGCATTGCTGTGCCGAGATTTGTCGGGCATGTCGTATGATAACCGCGCACATCGTCATATGCAAAAGTAATCTTCTGATTGATGTGATCCAGAGCTCCGGAAAGTCTGCTGAAGACTTCAGCAACATCCGCGCCCGGCTGCATACTTATAATCCTCATGCTATCTTCTTCAGAAATCCAAACGAGAAATTTTTTATCGTTTGAAAAGAAAATCCCGCGACTCTTGGGCCAATCTCGATTCACACCGGCACTCTCCAAAAAACGGTCGCCTTGTTTGAATAGAAAATGATCCGCTACCAATTTCTGCCTTGTCTCATCATTCATACCATCGAGTGAATAATATTCACCGCTTAAATATTCAGGTAATGTTTTTAATACCTCTACAATTTCACTCTCCAATTTCTCCCTGTCGGAAATGCTGATGGCGGAAGGAAAGGCGTATTTAGCGAAATTCCTGCCAACTCGAATGCGAGTGGAAACTACATACTTCCCTTCCGGATCAAGATTTTCTATTGGCAAATCATGAAGCGAAAAATCACTCTTATGCCCGCCCATTTCATACTTATGATATTCCTTAATGACTGGATCAAACAGATCAGATAAAAGTGAATATGATTCCGGATCTCCAGCATAGACACCGATATTAGAATCAGGATTGTCCATTCCAGACTGGATGGATTTTTCTATATCCCAGCCGTGCTTAGTCTTGGCTCCTTTGAGCTTTTGGGCGACAGTCGGAGTATGATGCTTTTTCATTAACATGTTTGGATTTTGTTTTATTTCTTTCATAGGAACAAATTTTAATTATTGATTATTAATTAATTTCAAAGCCATACTATTATATACAACTCTAATAGTCAATGCGGTAGTGGGGTCTGACTCCACTCCACAACTGGTGTTTTATTTAAATATTTGGTATTTTAAGTCCTATGGTGCCCGTAGTTCAATGGTAGAACGCCGCTCTGTGGAAGCGGTCACGGGAGTTCAATTCTCCTCGGGCACCCAAATAAGCGAAGCGATGGTGCCTGAAGCAAAGCGCCTGCTCGCTTTGCGTGGAGAATTGAAAGCCGGATCCATGTCGAGCGAAGTGAGACTAGTGAGGAGGGGTCATGAAAATTTTTGTTCGACGGAACAAAAATTATTCCTGACCAATTCTCCTTTTATAAAACTCCAAATATTCGCTTCTCACCCATTTTATTTCATAAATTTTAATATTACTGACTTGCAACAGGAAATTGCTCGTCTATTGTTGGAGCTTCTGTTTTTGGCTGATTGCTGAAATGATAAAGTGCTAGTAATAAAAAAACTACTATTAAAATTATTCTTTTTATTATTTTACTTTTAGGCATATTTTTATTTTTATTATCTAATAAATTTAATTTAAGTCCCTTTGTTGTGCGCAGGGGGAGATTTGAACTCCCAAAGGATTGCTCCCGCTACCACCTCAAGGTAGTGCGTCTACCAGTTTCGCCACCTGCGCAGGTTATTATAAAGAATAATTTTTTCTGTTTTTCAATCTGTAGGACTTTTTTTAATCTTATTTTTTCCATTAAAACAAACAACTTTTGGATTATAATACATTTTTTGAACAATTTCCAGCAACAAACAAAATGAATAACATATAGCATGTTTCCGCGATCGCGGAAACATGCTATATGTTATTAAATTACTGTATTTTTCTAATTTTAAAAACTTGAACATTTTTCTTGATACCAAGCATAACTAGTCTTTCGTCTAATTCTTTAGGCAACGGACCTTTTCCCTTCCAGACGCTTTTTTGTATCATTTTAAAATTCCAGTCTTTTAACTGATCTCTGAACCAATCTCGTATTGCTTTTTTCTTTTCAGGGATATCAAAGATAACCATTATTTCTGTTTCACTTCCTGGCCGTTTAGTTATTTTACGGAATGAATTTTTTTTATTATAGTAAGAGATGCCTTTTTTTGAAAGACAAATATTGTCATCTGAGCAATTAATCAGACCATTCTTCTTAAGATGATAAAGGCGTTGATCAAATGAGCTTTTATTTATATTCCTCCGTGCTTGGACTCTCTCCCATAATATTTTGCGATACACCCTCATCGAGCAAGCCGAAAAGATATGAGCAATTAAATGATCGGTTAAGGTTGTTTCTTCCAAATAGTAACCCATATTTCGTATGATAGCATGTTTCCGCGATCGCGGAAACATGCTATCTAAATTAGATAAGGTTTTAGTGTTAATTTAAAAAAACTACGGATTTTATTCCGTAGTTTTTTTATTCTTTTACTTCTGCTGGTTCTGCCATGATTGGTGTCACTTCCTTCTCTTCATCTTGAACCATTACACTTCTCATTTTTCTTCTTATTTCTTTAGCAGCCTTGTCGCGAATATAGTAAAGTTTTGCTCTTCGAGTATTAGCACGTTTAATCACTTCTATTTTATCTACCATTGGGGAAAAGAGCGGGAAAATTCTTTCCACACCCACACCTGAAGCGGTCTTGCGCACTGTAAACATGGCATTGTTTGTTTTTTGTCCGTGTTTTCTGGAAAGCACTAAGCCCTCAAAAGCTTGAAGGCGGATTTTGCCATCTTTTTCGATTATTCTTGAGGTAACGCGAACAGTATCGCCCGATTTAAAATCAAGTTTAGCTCTTTCTTCTTTATTGATTGGGTTTAATTTAACCTCTTTTTTGACTTCTTTTTTGTCTGCCATAACAGAGAATAATCTAACATAACATGATTTATTATACAAGGACTCGTCTCCTTGAGGTCGAACCTCGGACCAGGCTTGAGGACCGACCTCTTCCTGTCGAGGACCCCACCCTGAATCCCTCCCCTTATAAAGGGGAGGGAGCTTTCATAAAAAAAATCGCTGAACATTTTTGTTCAGCGATTTTGCAATTCTTCGTACAGATTAATGTACAAATTTTTTATTTCAGCATTGGGCGGAATGACCACCAAATACATTCCCTTGCTCGGAGTGTAACTCAAGTAGCCGATATCCCCGAGCCGCCTTAACACAAAATTCAAGCGCTCCTTGGCAATCTCTCCCGATGGAGATCCGAGTACGAAAGCTCTACCATAAGACATGACCGGGATTTCTTTCGCGAGATCCCAATCCCCAAGAGAAACTGGCTGGACTAAGGAAAAAATTTTGAGTGGATCATAATAAGCCTTGTTGTTCTTCTCATATAAATACGAGATGACTTCGATCGCTCCAAATATTTCTTTCGTACCATAGCAAAGAAAATTCTGCTTCTCCGACTCTTTCTCTTTATAAACAAAGATCTTGTATTTGACGCTCGAGTTTTTCAAAGAATTAAAGTGAATTAATTCCTTTCTCTCAATTGCCTTCTCAATATCTTCGTAAGCCATATAAAGCGCGCTGTCTGGATGATACCAAGCCATGTAGCGATACGGAGCTTTTTGGTTTGGATTTGCCTTGTTCCGAAATCTTTGAAAGACATTTTCATATTCTTCTTTAGACATTTTGAGCAGATTGCTTCCAGCTTTAACCGAATAAAGGTAAGTTTGGGAAAAATCGCCCAAGTCGCGCAATTTACGGTAAAGCTCAGTCGTCTTGCAATATGGCCTCGCGCCAAAATAAATTTTAGACCAATTGAGCCCAAGTTCTTCGGCTTTCAGAGCTGAAGAACCGCGCGAATTACTAAAAACCGCGCTGTCTTTGTAAGCCCAAACTGCAAGTGAAATAATACCTCGCCTTTTACTTGTACCCCCGAGATTGCCCTCACCCATATGATACCCTGCGATCATGAAATCCGGGTGCTTGAATGAATGAAGAATGTCTCCAAGATATCTGCCTGATGCGGCAATTGATTTTCCGGGGTCCAACCGATCATCGCGAACTATTCTTCCTTTTTTGTTGCGGACAATTTTGAGTCCATATTGCTTGGCTGTAGCCGGCATGAATTGCGAGACACCTCGCGCTCCAGATCCGCTTAAAGCGGCCGTGTCGCCATAGCTTTCCACCAAATGCAATCCCATAAAAAGGTCGAGCGGTATTCCGTTCTTAAGAGCAGCTTCTTCAAAATAATTCCGGTAGCGCCAAATCTTACTGAAGCCATCATATGAGCGAGCATCACGCAACACCCAGAAATAAGAAGTTTCAATCCGTCTTTCTTCTAGTCGATAAGATAAATCTTCGGTCATCGGAGTCAGCTTGGCGAAAAAAGAAAGGAATTCATCTCTCTGAATCATCTCCGGTTCTTCAGAATCAAATTCCGGCAAGGAATCAATTCTGGGAGTATCCATGATTTCTTCAATTTGAGGCGTCTCCGCTACGATTGGTGTTAATGGAAAAAGATGCTTGAAAATAATCGAATCTGCATTCGGCAAAGTGTCAGCTGTCTCGTCCAAAACAATGATATTTGTGTCCGGACCAAACATGGTTGCGGTTTCAAATACTTCCGTGGTTACTTCAATAACATCGTACTCAAATGATCCATCACTGTTTGCGCTGTCGAAAACAAGTGGATTAAACTCTTCTTCATTTTGTGAAAATGCCATCCTTATTCCCCCTATGAGAACAAGGAGGAAGATTAGGATTTTTTTCATAACAATAAATTTTTAAAGGTCTATGTTTTGTTCGTTTTTATATTACAACATTTATATCAAAAAGTAAACCCCTACACCAAAATTCTCTCTAATATCGAATTCACCTCCTCGAGGTCGAAAATTCGGGAGGACCCCCGGGGTCGGAGCATCTTGACCCCGGGGGTCGAAGAGAATTTTCGACCTCCTCCCGGTGAAAAGAAAAAGGCCTCTCATTCGAGAGGCTTTTTTGTTTTAAAAAAGTGTTATTTTTTACGCTGTAGGTGTATCACCTAAACCGGCTTTGCCCAAAAATTTTGATGGGTCAATACCGAGCTTCTTTGCAAGCCCACTCAAGTCGAAACCTGAGACATTGGCTTTCGCAAACAATTCAGCAATCATTCCGGGTACTGTTCCGCCAAATTTACCAGTAGCATTGCCAGAACCGAAATCAACAATGGAGATATTATCCACATTGCCGAGCGGTTTCGCAGCAGCTTCCATTACTCCGGCAAATTCCTTCACTGTAGCAGGCACCAAAGTTTGCAGAGCTTCAAGGATTTGCAGTAATCTTCCTGATTCATCAAGTTTAGCGTAAGCTTCGGCCTTCTTCTCAATACCCTTGGCCTCAGCAAGCAATTTGGCTTCAATGACCGCGGCTTGAGCAAGACCAATGGCTTTGTCACCCTCGGCTTCCGCAAGTTTTTTGGCTTTGATACCGGCAGCTTCGCCTTCCATTCTGGCCTGATCAGCAGCTCCCTGCCCCTCACCTTCAAGTTTTGCTTTTTGCTTTGCAGCTTCAGCTAACTTTTGGATTTGTTGCTGTTCGCCATCTGCCTCGGTAATTTTCACCTGCTTGTTTTGATTTGCAACAAGCTCTGCAGCGATTTTAGCAGCTTCAGCTGGTTTAATTACTTCAGCTATAAGTTGTTGTTCCTTTCGCTTAGCCTCTGCTACCGCAACTTCAGTTTGCTTTTCAACCTTAGTTTTGGCAGTTTCCTGCTCAGCAGTAACCACAGCTTTCATGGCTTCCGCAGTTGAAAGGGGTCCGGCCTGTGCAGAAATAGCTTGTTGTTTTGAAACTTCAGCAGTAAAATTAGCTTGTTGAATATCTAATTTCTTTTTGGAATCTGCAATCGCAACATTGTTTTCATTTTCTTTTTCAATTCCTTCCCGTTTGGCTGTCGAGGTTTTGATTGTCGTCTCTCGTTCCGCCTCAGCTTTACCTATTTCGGCATCACGCTTTACCTCAGCTGTTTTCTTCTTACCAAGTTGATCAATGTATTCACTATCATCTGAAACTTCCTGAATAACGACTGTTTCAATATCAAACCCGAGTTTATTCAACTCCTGTGAGGCCTCATCTAATGCAGCTTGATTAAGCATTGTTTTGTCACCAATCAATTGCTCAATTGTCATTCTACCAGCAATTCCTCGAAGGTGTCCTTCTAAATTCTGATAAGCAGTAGATTCAATTTCTTCCTGTGGTTTATGCAAGAATCTTTCACAAGCAAGCATTAATCTACCTTCTTTTGACGAAATTTTTACATTCGCCACTCCTTTTAAATTTACAGGCACACCATTTATATTTGGTGCCTTTTTGATATTTAATGCTAGTGTAAAGACATTTAACGATAAACTTCCGACACTTTCTATGATCGGTATTTTAAACCGGGCTCCGCCTGTAACAACTTTGAATCCGATTTTCTCACCTTTTTCATTTATGTATTTGCGCCCATAGAATACTTTTGCTTCATTAGGTGCAACCTTAATGTAATTCGTAGCAACGAATTTCAAAACAGACATTATGACGATTGCAATAACTACAATCGCTCCGATAAGATAAAATAAACCTGTCATTTTTTTTGAGTTTAGTAAAGATTAATACTGAATTTTTGAATTGTTACGCTTTTGCAACAGATAAAATTCCTCCATCGTATGATTTTACAACAACTGTCGAGTTGTTATTTATCTCAACTTCAGGATCAACACATTTTGCAGTGGTAAATTGTATCTGTCCCTTTAATACTAACGAGACTTCTCCGATACCACCTTTTGGAATTTTGATCGTTACCGTAGCAGTTTGGCCAACCATATCATTATGCGACACGGTTGAACTTATCTGCTGGCTGGAAATCTTACTCATCAGCCATGCAACAAAAAACGCCATAACTATACCTGCAACAATGCCCCAAATAATCGAGAATGTCATCGAAACATCAAACTTGAGACAAACTGCCCCAATTGCTCCGAAACAGGCGAGGAATACAGTAAGCGACCGAAATGAAAATATTTTTATTTCGGCATTGTCACTTTCGTGACCGCTGTCATGTCCAGCATCATGACCTACGTCATGACTGAAGTCATGTTCCATATCGGCATGTCCTCCTGCAAAAAATGAAAGTAGCAGAAAAAAAGTACCGAATGCAGCACAAATAAGAAAGAGTATCATTTTTTTCTTATATTAAGTTTAACAATTAATGAATTATCGGCAATTCTGTTTCTTGGCTTGCGTGGCCGCAGGTAACTTTGTAGTAGTTTTCCGTAACACTTTTTATTTATTTATGGTTTTTAACGAGCTTTATTAATGTTTATAAAAAAAATCTTCGGCCTGATACTAGCAAATGGTTGACAAGCTGTCAAGTGCTTTGTTTAATACAAATATATATTAATAAACCCCCTATTTGCAATTGCAAATAGGGGGTTTTAATCATTTAAACCAGTCAAAGAATTTTTTCTTTAGAAAAAACTCCGCAGCTGCCTTTGTTAGCTTAAATCTGGCGCTTGTATCAGGCAAGGTTAGTTTATGCAGCCTTTTGATCTCATATAAAGATATGTTTTTCAAAAGTGCCTTATCTACAAACTCGCCTATCTTATCAAGCGCAAGTATTTGCTCTTCACTGCCTTCGGGACAATCATCATAAGCAGATTTCACTTCTTCAATCTTTGTCGATTGATCAAGCACAAACCTAGCTCTGGCGCATTTTTCCATATGCTCAGCAACTTCTTTTTCCTTCTCAATTTGTTGAGCATCAACAGGATCTGGTTCTGGCGCAATGAATGGCAGAGGTTCTGAAACTTTTACATTTTCATTTGGAACATCTTGCACAGCCAATTTTTTTGATAATAAATAATCAACATAACTGATTGAATCAGCTTTATCCGTCACACTTTCATCTTCTTCTTCAGAACTTGCCAAACCTTGCAGTTTCATCAGGCCATCCTGATGCAAATCAGCAAACCGTTCAGGAAGATTATCAAGCTCCTCTGCAAGATCATCAAAACATTTAGCTTCATTGATTTTTTCTTGCCAATAAACTCTGATTTTTGCATCTGTCTTTTCATAAGCCAAGCTGCCTTCACTGCAGTCATCATTCAAGAAACTTTCCAAGTCATCAATGTCATCTAGAAATTCAGCTTTCTTTTCCATAACTTTTTCGTACTCAACCGAATCTAAAGAAATTATTTCAAACATCTCTTCAAGTCGATCTAAGTCTGCATCAAAAAGCTCTTTCTGGAAGATTTCATTCCACCTTTGCATCCCGAAATAATATTCTTCCGTATGATCGGAGCAATGCTCAATCGCTTGATTAATCTCCTCAAGAGTTGCAGCTAATTTGGCCATCTTCTTAATGGTTAATTGATGCCCATAAGTGCCACTGCTGAAGAACTCAACCAAATCTTCATTCAATTCATCGAAGTCATCGCAGATTCCAACCATTTTTTCAATAGCTATCTTTTCATTTTCCGAGCTTGTTTCTTCTCTCTCATAGATTTCCTTGAGCTCTTCCAAATCATCAGTCTTGCTGATTTCTTCTGTTTCAAGCCTATCTCTTTTTTGAGAAAGTAATTCATCTTCATGGCTTCCGGAATTGATGTGTTCACCAACCTTGTCGCAATCATCATCATCTACACAAAGATCAATTGCTCTGAGTAGCAGATTTTTTAGGTTGCTATCACTTATGTCATCACTCAGTTCGTCACATTCAGAAAGCAATGAATCAATGTCTGTTTCTTTTTGAATATATTCATCGAAAGCCAATGAAAATTTTTCACGAACAATTTTTTCCTCTGGTGATCCTGATGGGCAATACTTTAGAAGTTCAGGCATGTCATGATGATCAGTTGAATTCCCAGCTTCATTTCTGATAAGCATAAATAACTTATCATAAAATAAAACTTTTTCTCCATGCGAGAGGCTTTCATTTTCAATGTAATTAAAAGCTTCCTCGGCAGATTCCAATCCATTAAGTGCATTTTTAATCTCTTGGGCTTGTTCTGCTTCTCTTTCCTTTTCTTCTTTTACCCGCTCATCATATTCAGCCTTAAGTCGCTTTGTTTTTTCCTCCAAACTTTCTTTTGGTTTAGAGGTAATAGGAATAGAAAAAATTTTTCTCTCCTTACGAGGTGGTACAAAACCTTCAAAGGCTTTTTTAATTTCCGCCTCTGAAATACCTGTTTCCTGCTTCATTTTATCAAGATCAATATCCTTGATAGATTTGATTTTGTTTTCCATGTGCTACAAATTTTTAAATAACTGGTTTATTAAATCTTGCTGATAGTACAATATTTATGATATTCCGTCAATTGTCGCTTTAAGGTAAACAAAAAAAAGCCCGAAATCATTCGAGCTTTTTGTAGTTATTTAAACTTAGTCTGAAGTAACCTGATACAATCCGGAAAAGTCAGCAATAAGAATCTCAACTTCAACAAGATGTCCGTTAAATGAATGCTTGTTCATATTAAGAAAACCCAGTACCCTCTCTTTTGCTCTGACGATCTCAGATATGAGAAATAGTTTCTCTGTACTCGTCTTCTTAATTTCTTGCTCATAAGCAGCACAGTCAGAGTGAATCATCAGAATCACTTTTTTGGTGCCATGAAAACTAATTGAGCGCTCTATTTGACTGAACAAATAATTTTTGCGCCTTTTTTCGTTTCCAACCAAATCCTTTGCGCCCCCTGTCACATTAACAAGGTCGCAGTTTTTATACCCTCTTAATTTTATGAACTTATTAAGTAATCCATGAAATCTGTTATCGAGGCACCAGATAATGCAAGCATCTGCTTGATACCGCTCTTTCGGTGAAGCATGTTCTATAATTGAAGTTAAATTCATATTTTTATTTTTAAAAGTATTGATATATATCCGTGAAATATACTACAACAATATTTAATTTTTGGCAAATATAAAATAAAAAGCCCTGAGAATTATCTAAGGGCTCTTTTTTTGTTTGCACTGTTATTTATTTTTTGAGGCATCATAGAAAGCATCGCGTGATTGCTCTCTGGCTTCTTTTGAAGCGGTTTTAATTTCCGGCATGACAATTTCCATAAGCGGAAAATACTGCTCGTCAAACTCCTCTTTTTTGAAACTTGGATTAGTTTTTATTTTATTTGATAATTCCATTAGTTTCATATATGCTTCAGCATAATCAAGTGCTTTTTTATCTTCTGCGTTAAGAATAATTTCTTTATTTTCTGGTTCAACCATAGTTTTAGAAATTAATGAACTTATATAATCTGCAACAGAATAACAGATTTAATATTATTTGTCAAGCATTTAAAAAAAGACGTCATTCGACGTCTTTTTTGGTATGTGTAGCCCAAATTTTTTTGCTATTTTTTAATTCTGAATATTGAATTGTCAAAGGGTTTAAATAAATATTCATCAATGTCATTCTCAATATTTTGAGCAAATATTAAAAAATCATCATAATAATTTGCTTCAAAATTAAAACGTGCAATTATTGATTTATATTCATTATCTTTGTTTCCACTCTTCATTGTACCTCCATTATTAAAAGCAACCATCAATAAACCGGTCATACTTTGTGAAGAGAAAAGTTCATCAACATTGAGTTTATAAACTTTAATCTCTTTATGTTGAAGAAAAAATCTATTATGCAAATCTATGCATATCCCTTCACCTTCCATAAGTATTTTTTTGGGGTCAATAATAATTCCATGGCAATCATTTAAATTATTGTCTTTATTATTAGGCTTTCCAATAACAATAATCATATCTTTTTTCATAATTATAAAGTTTTTAAAGAGTTTTTTTAGTTTAAAAGTTCATGAAAAGCATAACATAAT
Source organism: uncultured Candidatus Saccharibacteria bacterium (assembly GCA_964626035.1). Classification (GTDB taxonomy): domain Bacteria; phylum Patescibacteriota; class Minisyncoccia; order Phycocordibacterales; family CAZVEC01; genus 2-01-FULL-42-20. The sequence continues at coordinate 8,674 of CAZVEC010000006.1, read as the reverse complement.
CCTACTATTTTGTCAACAAAAAAAAGGGTACACCATATCTATAGAAAAAAGGCGCAATTTTGCGCCCTTTTTATGTGTGTAGTCAAAGGGTTTATTGTAAAATAATACCTTCGCTCATTGGAATATTTTTTCCCTTTTCTGCAAGAAATTCAACCACTTCTTTAAGAACACTGGCTCCAATATATAAATTTGAAGTATGCCCAGAAACGGTCGTTGAAAGTGACACTCCCCCGTCCATAAATTTTCCGGTGAGTTCCAATCCAATTTTATCTGGATCCACTTCGGATTCGATTTGAAAAACTACAACATCTTTGTTCTCTTTGATAAAACGAATATAATGATTGAGACCAATATATTCAGTAGTATCCATACAGGATGCAACTGGATTAATTATCATTGCCTCGTGGAATTTTTCTACAACACTCTCTCTGGAGCAAGGCAGTGGTATTTTGGCTACAGCTACTACTAATATTTTTTTCATAAATAACAGGTTTTAAGGTTCATGAAAAAGATATCATAAATACTCTATTCTGTCAATAGCTGCTGAAATTCTTCAGGCAGTGGCGCTTCGGCCTTGATAACCTTGCCGTTAGGCAAGGAAAATTCTATTGAGGAAGAATGAAGGCCGAGTCGATCGATTCCCATAATGGGACAAGGAAGTTTTGGTGCATAAAGTTTATCACAAACGACTGGGTGATTAATGTATTTCATATGCACGCGAATCTGGTGGGTGCGACCTGTCTTTGGATGCACTTCAAGTAAGGTAAAAATTTTCTTAGGATCAAAATCGTCTCCTTGAGGTCGGACCTCGGACCCGCTAGAGGACCGACCTCTTCCCGACGATTTTGACTCTTCATTAACTACTGAATATCTTTTCAGCACTTTGTACTCAGTGATTGCTTCGCGCTCTTTGCCGCGCTTACCACGCTGTGCCGACCATTTTCTGAAATCACTTTTACTCCGGGCAATCGACGCTTCAATTCTCCCCTTATCATCTTTTACATCACCATGAACAAGCGCGTAATATATTTTATTTATTTCCCTATTTTTAAACTGATCTTTTAAAAATTCAAAAGTTTTTTGATTCTTGGCCACCACAATCACGCCGGAAGTATCTCTATCCAGCCGGTGCACAATCCCGGGCCGATCAATAATTTCTCCGTTTGATAATTTTTGCGGCTCCCCCACTCCTTTAATTTCCGGATAATTTTCATGCAGCCAATCAAGAAGCGTCCTATCTTTCGAGTGCCCATCCGAATGCACTAAAAGGCCAGATGGTTTGTTTAGCACTAAAACATCTTTGTCTTCATATATAATTTCTATTTCTTTCAAATTTTGTTTATCCATTTTATGGGACAAAGGGTTACCCTTTGTCCATTTTAAAATTTATCCTTAAAATCCTTTAATTTTAGCCATTCCTTAATAAAATAATTAAAATTTTTATCATGAAAATAATTTGGGAAATTACCCAAATCTAAGATATTTTTTTCTAAACGATCTTTTCCTAAATGATCTGGGTAGCTGGAATATTTATAATTTTCTAAATATATTTTTGTTTTTTCTAAATGATTAATTTCCTCCTTTTTCCAATTAGGTTCAATTAGTTTAACTGGGTTTAGTGGAATATATGCAAATAAATATTTTAAATAACGATCATTATCCACATGCTTTGCTCGGAATGGGTGTGTAAAAAGAGAGCCACTCCTTTTATTTTTTACATTAAAATACATTGAAAGAGATGTCAGATACTTTGACATAAATTTAGTAATACCACCTTCTTCTTTTTCTTTGAGTACTATGTGTATATGATTAGGCATATGACAATAAGTACCTATAGAAACTAATGTATCTCGTCGAGGGGAATTAAAAAGTTCATACAAGTCACTTATTTTTGGTTTACCCTTTTTGCCATATTTTTGCCTTATCCAAGATGAAAGTTGAAAATTATCTTTACTATTTGCCAAATACATAAGTAACATAGATCTGAAATAATCATGATCATTTAAAAAAACTCTTCTTTTTTCAACCCCGCGCGTATAAATATGATAAATCTCACCTGGAACAAATTTTATTTTCCTTTGCATATACTTATTCTAGACAAAGGGTAACCCTTTGTCTAGTGGGTTATTATATACGTCTTGAATTTATACGCCAAAAGGTGTATAAATAAAAACATCGCGCGATTAGCTCAGTTGGTACGAGCAACCCGTTTACACCGGGAAGGCCGCAGGTTCGAGCCCTGCATCGCGCACCAGAAAAACTTGAGTATCCGACACCCAAGTAAAAGCTCCCGTAGTTAAATGGATATAACGGCTCCCTTCTAAGGAGTAATTGTAGGTTCGATTCCTACCGGGAGCACCAAAAAGGAAAATTTAATCAAACCTATAATTAAATAACCCAGCACTCGCTGGGTTATTTAATTATTTTTTCAAAATTCTTCAAGGTCAGGCCAACCGCAGTGGCATAACCAAGTGACTCCTCAAAAACCATCTCGGGCAAATATTCATCAAAAGATTTTATAATATTTGTCCAAACATTTCCAAGCTCAACCTTCACGCGCATGCTCATAGTTAAATGTTCGGCGGCATGCAATAAAAATGGACTATCGCCATAAAGGATTATTTTTTGGATTTGTCTTTTGGGATCACTGATCAACCCTGATTTTGATCTGATCAATTCTGGTTCTTCGATGTGCCATGAAATATAATGCTTGTTTATGAGATCAAAAAATAAATTTGCACTCCATCCATGCTCTATCATTTCTTCCAAAATATAACTTCCCATATCTATATTTTTTGAATAGCAGACTTCTCCGCCATAAATAACAGAAATAATAGTTTTATGTTTTCCTAAATCAACAAGCATGTAAGTACTTTTTCCTTCCCTTGAAACTAATGACCTAGCGGCAGACTGATCGGAATTTTCAAATCCAAGCGGTATTATTTTAGCCGCCCTAACCACGTCATAAATTTTTTCCTTAGGAAAAGAAATATAAGCCTCAGTAAAATTAAAAACTTTCCTTATTCCTGATAAAATATCTCTCAATTTTAAATTATCAATTATCTCACCATCTCTAATAACACCATCAGGTAAAGTATAATTCCTAAATTTTCCAATTTTAAAAATACGGCCGTCTTTCACCAATTCAAAACATTTGATCGATTGATCTCGAATATCTAGCCCGTATGATTTTTTTTTGAATAGAGACATAATGATCTCTTGGTTGATATATTGCTGATCAAATTTCAAATTCTCCTCAACCCCCGGGGTTGGGGCATCTTTAACCCCGGGGGTTTTCCCGAATTTTAAATTTGATCAGCAAAAAATTATAAAATTTATTTTTTAAATATAACTTGTTTCAAGATCGGAAGAAAAGAGATAACTATAATGGCAATAATTATGGGCAGTAAATATTGATCAACATTTGGAATGAGGCTACCTAAAAAATATCCGCCTACAATCATCAAAATAGGCCAAAGAAAACCGCCAATTACATTATACCGAATAAATGTCTTATATTCCATTTGACCAACACCAGCCAAAATCGGCGCAAATGTCCTAACAATTGGCACAAAACGGGCAAGAATTATTGTTTTCTTGCCATGCTTTTCATAAAAAGCTTTAGTTTTATCTATATACTTCTTATTGAAGAAAAAAGATTTTTCCTTGAAAAAAATCCGGTAGCCGACTTTTTTGCCGAACAAATAACCCACACTGTCGCCTAAGATGGCACAGATTATGGATCCGGCCAAGAGTGGCCAAAAAGGCAAATAGCCTATTGATGAAAGCAAGCCGGCAGAAAAAAGAAGAGAATCGCCGGGCAGAAAAAAGCCAAAAAAAAGTCCGGACTCGGCAAAAACAAAAGAAAATACTCCGACAAGGCCAAGGGTTTGGATTAAATTTATGGGATCAAGCATTTTTAAAGTAAATCAAGTAAATAAAGTAAATCAAGTAAATAAAGCTTTAAAATTCAAATAGCTTAACTTGCTTGCCTCGCTTGATTTACTTATCTCGCTTATTAACGCGCTTTCGTGCCTTCCGGTATTTCCGACTTTGGCTCAAGTAAAGAAAATTTGCCATCTTCAGTGGAAAGAGCCAAAATCATACCATTACTTTGAAGACCCTTTATCATTCGTGGTTCAAGATTTGTGACAAACATGCATTTCTTCCCCACAAGATCTTCAATGATGGGAAAATAACCGGCAATACCGGAAACAATCTGTCTTACTTCGCGCACTTCCTCTTTGATCTCAAGTTCAGACGAACCTTCTTTTAACAAAGAAGGTTTTAATCCAAAATCTACAGTCAAACGTAAAAGCTTGTCTGTCTCGGGAACTTTTTCGACAGTTAAAATTTTACCTACTCTTAATTCAATTTTTTGAAAGTCATCTATTGAGATCATAATTTTTGAAGCAAAAGATATTATATGTTTCTGGATAATGCGGAGGAGGTGAGATTCGAACTCACGAGGGGTATTAACCCCTGGCGGTTTTCAGGACCGCTCGTTTAAACCACTCACGCACTCCTCCGCACTATCCAGAAAAAATTTATAAAATTAAACACTTTTATTCTTTAGCCAACTATTTTCAAGAAAATGTTCTTCATAATGACAATTGGGGCAGATTAGTTCAAGATTTGATAAATCATTATGGTTTCTGTTTCTATCTTTATGATGAATTTGCAATATCTCATACTTAACATAGTTACATCTTTCACACTTTGTTCCTCTTGCTTTCAGTAATCTAAGTTTTAAAGCTTGTTGAGATTTTACTTTATCTCGCGGGCTGCCAATTTTGTATTTAATACCCGCTCTTTGTATATTTGCGCAACTTCTACCGCAAGTTTTTTTATTTAAACCTGCCAAAATCAGTTTTTTGCAAACTATGCACGGTTTTTCCTTTCTGCAGGCAATACCGTAACAATTCACACTACAATAAACTCGCCCTTCATTTTTTTCTATTTCACTAGGTCTTCTATAAATTGCTTTTTTGCAAACAAAACAATTGGTATTTGGTTTTCTTTTATATCGCTCAGTCACTTAACCAGTATACCACAAAAAGATAACTTAATTAAAGCAAACTAATTATATATTCACAAAACGAATATTAGCAGAATAATTCATATTTATCCATATCTTATGGATATTAGATAAAGATAAGGATATAATACAAATATGTCAAAATTTATAGGAATTGATTATGGAGAAAAAAATATTGGAATTGCTTTATCCGATGAGGGGGGAAAAATAGCTTTTCCCAGGGAAATTTTTCAAAATAATCAAAACTTGATTAAATCAATAAAAGAAATATGTGATACAGAAAAAGTGAGCGGTATTGTGCTCGGAGAATCTTTGGCACAAGGAGGTCAACCAAATCCTATTCAAGAAAAAATTGCTAAATTTAAAAAAATACTTGAACAAAAAACAAATTTGCCGATTTATTATATTCCGGAAATATGGAGTTCCATAGAAGCAGGAAAACCTCTTTCAAAATACGAACAACTGAAAAATTACGAAAGGAAAACAAAAAAGAAAATAATACATAATGATTCTTCTGCGGCTGCAATTATTCTTCAGCGTTTTTTGGAAAAAAATAAATACAAATAATAAATCATGATTCCTCGAGGATGAAAATTCTCCTTGACCCCCGGGGTTAAGATGCCCCAACCCCGAGGGTCTTCCCGAATTTTCGACCTCTTCCTGCCGGGGTGAATCCCATAAACAATTATGCTTAAATTTATAAATAAAAAATTACTTATAATTTTAGTCAGTGTATTTTTTATTGCACTAATTTTCTGGGGTTCAGCAATACTACGAAACAGTTTTTTTGATCTAGTTTCATTTTTTAAAACTTATATAGATATTTATCCAATTTTAAGCATATTTGTATTTTTACTTTTATCGGTAATGTCTGTAATGTTAATGTCTTTTTCTAGTATTTGGCTGGTACCTATAGCGGCTGCTGTTTGGGGAAATTTTTATACATCAATACTGCTTTTGGCAGGCTGGCTTTTAGGAAGCATTTTTTCATATCTAGTTGGCCGTTATGCCGGCTACCCAATTGTCTCCAAAATTATTGATCCAAAAAAAATCGATTATTACCGAAAATTACTTTTTGAAACAAATTCTGGTTTCGGACTCATTATCATGAGCCGATTTGTCTTGCCATCAGAAATACCGGGATATGTATTAGGTATTGCTAAATATAATTTCATAAAATACTTTGCCGCGACTTTTTTAACTGAACTCCCATATGTGATCATATCAGTCTACGCTGTGAGAGCTATAATTGACAGAGAACCCCTTGCTTTAATTATATGGTCAAGTATTTGGTTTATCGCTGCCTCAATTCTTTTTTATGTCTATTATATAAAAATACACCATGGCCACACCCATGATGGAATAATAGATGAAAATAATAACTCTTAATAAATTCTTTATAATATGATAAACTTAAAAACATGACATTAATTAATTTTATTAAAACATTATCAAAAGATCATAAGGTGGCAGCTATTTTCCCTTCTACTCCTTTTGCCGCAAAAAAATTCGCCAGCGAAGTAAAGCCTCATTATAAGATAGTCGTAGAATATGGAGCCGGAGACGGAGCAGTTACAAAAGAGATACTAAAAAAACTTCCAAAAGACGGCAAATTATTCGCAGTTGAACTTAATCTTGATTTCGTAAATGAACTTAAAAAAATCAATGATGACAGACTTCATATACTGTCTACCGATGTGGCCAAAATTTCAAAAGAACTTGAAACTCTGGGCGAGATCGATATGGTCATCTCTGGAATACCATTTACTTTTTTTAAGCCAGATATTAGGGAGGAAGTAATAAGAGATAGTTATAAAGCTCTCCGACCAAACGGCTCAATTCTTCTTTACCAGCATTATCTGCTAATGCTCCCTTATTTAAAAAGAGTCTGTGGCAAAAAAAATGTGCGTTGGTATGTGGAACCGAGAAATTTTTTGCCATATTGGGTCATGATCGGAGAAAAGTAAGTGAAAATTAATAAGATCAATCATGCTAAAACACCAACAAATTTTTCTTAATATAATTTTTGTAATTTTCTTAATTTTAGCAATTATTCTAATTTCTCCTATTTTCACGCCAATTCTGCTTGGTGTAATTTTTTCGGCAATTTTTTATCCGCTTTATAAAAAAATATCACTTAAATTAAAAAGTGAAAACGGATCTGCGTCTATTACCACAATTCTTGTTCTGCTTATCATTATTATACCTATAATTATCTTGATTACTGGCCTGACAAAGGAAGCTTTTAATATTGCAAACAAAATCGGAGGATCCGAATGGGAAAACAATTGGCAAACAATAATTGAGGGAAAGAATTTTTTAGCGAATTGGACTGACACATTATCAAGTAAATTTAATATTGATTTTAATAGTTTACTCAAAAACGGAGCCGCAGACATTGTAAAAAAAATCAGTATTTTTTTGTACGAAGGGCTTAATTCCATAATTTCAAATATTCCTAAATTTTTACTTGGAATATTCATCATGGCGCTATCAATATTCTATGGATTGCGCGATGGAGACAAATTGAAAAAGGCCTTGATTAAAATAAGTCCACTTGATGAAAATGATGAAATTATCATTTTTTCAAAACTTAAAGAGGTTAGCCGAGCTATCTTTTATGGCAACCTAGTTTCTGCGGCAGCTCAGGGCTTCTTGGGGGGCTTAGGCTTCTTTATCTTTGGACTTGGCTCACCCGTACTTTGGGGCACCATCATGGCATTCCTCGCATTAATTCCTGTCTTGGGGCCATTCCTGATATTTATCCCCGCGGCTATCTGGATGTGGCTTACTGGCGGAAATATCGGCATTATTATAGTATTCCTCGTTTACAATATTGTATTAGTTTCAGGAGTTGATAATATCCTGCGACCAATATTCATAGGTAACAAAATAAAAACACATTCATTTTTAGTTATTTTGTCGGTCTTAGGCGGACTATCTCTATTTGGCCTTTGGGGGATAATTTATGGCCCTGTCATTTTGGTCACCTTCCTAACTTTGGCTGGATTATATCTGAAAAATAACAACCGTGGTATTATTTAAATCATGAATGAAGAACAAACAGAAGAAAAAAATATTTTAAAGTGGCAAGCACCAGCTTATGATTTTAAAGAAAAGACAGCTGATTGGCTTTGGGCTATCGTAATCATCGCCATCTGTGGCAGTATAGCTTCAATTATTTTTAAAAATTTTCTTTTCGCTATTTTTATAATTATAGGTGCTTTTCTTTTGATAATTTTTAACTTTCGTAAGCCGGAATTAGTTGATTATTTAATAGATGAACACGGAATAAAAATAAAAGACACTCGATATCGCTATCGCGATCTTACAAGTTTTTGGGTAGATGCACACAAGAACAAAAAAAGAGTTTATGTGCAGTGCAGTAATTTTCTTTCTCCGGAACTTATCTTGCCCATTGATGATTTAGATGAAGATATTGTGCGCAATATTTTAAACGATCACGTAGAAGAAGTGGAGGTAAAAGAACCCTTATCTCATAAAGTGATGGATTATTTCGGGTTTTAAATTTTAGAAACAAATCAACACGAATATCAAACAAATATATAAAAATTCCCATAATGGGAATTTTTTGCTAGTATAGGTATGTTTTTGATCCCGTCGTTCAACGGATAG
>CAZVEC010000005.1:4383-23047 GCA_964626035.1 uncultured Candidatus Saccharibacteria bacterium | reverse complement strand
TTACCACAAACGCCAAGCCGGAGGAGATTATTAAATTGTTTTCTAAAACAGTTTATGAAAACAACTTTGGTACAGTTGCTGTATTTACACGTGAAATCCCAGCAGGGGAATCAGCTAACCAGAATGATATAGTCGAAGTCACACCATATAGACTGGAGGCAAAATACAGTGATCACAGACATCCTGACGAAGTTATTTTTAGCAATAAACTTGAAGATGATCTGAAAAGACGCGATTTTACAGTTAATGCAATGGCAATTGGTCGAAAAGGACCCGCCTCAAGTCTAAAAGACATTGATTCGGGCTGGCATTTAATTGACCTTTATAACGGACAACAAGATATAAAGGACAAAATATTAAGGACAGTAGGAAATCCAGATGAGAGATTCAAGGAAGACGCTTTGAGACTTTTGCGCGCGATACGTTTCTCAACACAGCTTAATTTTACTGTTTCACAAGAAACATCCGAGGCAATTCTCAAAAATGCAAGGCTAATAAAAGAAATCTCCGGAGAGAGAATCAGGGATGAATTTGTAAAAATAATTAACTCTGAAAGTCCAATGATAGGAATTGTAATGATGCAAAAGCTTGGATTACTGAAAAATATTATTCCTGAACTTGAAGAGGGAATTGGCTGTGATCAAAAAGGAGAACATGTTTATGATGTTTGGGAGCATCTATTGCGCTCACTCCAGCATGCTGCCGACAAGAAATGGCCGTTTCACGTGAGACTTTCGGCCTTGTTTCACGATATTGGAAAACCTCCCACCAGACGCGACTTAGTGATCGGATCACTAAGTTTACTTAGTGATCCGATCACTAAGCGGAAAGCTTATACTTTTTACGGACATGAAGTTGTAGGAGCCAGAATGGTAAAGGATATTATGGCTAGACTGAAATTTTCCAAAAAGGACATTGATACTGTCACTAAACTTGTCCGTTACCACATGTTCTTTTCCGATCCGGATCAGATTACTTTGTCAGCGGTACGCAGACTTGTGGCTAATGTTGGACCGGATCTAGTTTGGGATCTTATGAACGTGCGAATGTGTGACCGAATCGGCATGGGCCGGCCGAAAGAAGAGCCCTATAGATTGCGCAAGTTTGAATCAATGATCGAAGAGGCCATGCGCGCGCCTGTTTCTGTCGGAATGTTAAAAATTGACGGCAATAAAATTATGGAGGTAACAGGGGAGAAGGCCGGCCCACGCCTAGGGTGGACATTACATGCTCTTCTTGAGGAGGCACTAGAAAATCCGGACATCAACACTGAAGAATATTTAAACAAGAGGGTTAAAGAACTCGCCAAACTCTCCGACAAGGAATTAAAAAAACTCGGTGAGGCAGGAAAAGAAAAAAAGGGGGAGGAGGAAGAGAAGGAATTGGGGAAAATAAGAAGCAAATATAAGGTCAAATAATTAGAAAAAACTGCTCCGTGAAAACAGAGCAGTTTTGATTATTCGGGTCTGCGTTGATAACCTACAAAGCGTGATTTTCTTTCCCCTTCGCTTGGTCTACTGCCAAGCTCTTCAGCTCCACTTGGAAGCTCTATATCCGTCTCAGCTCCGCACTCCGAACAACAGAAGGTCGTATAATAATCTGTTGAGCCATCATAGCCCTCATGACGAGTCTCATACAGATCCTCTTGATAAACTTCGAGTTTGGCGCCACAGCCAACTCTATTGTTTCCCTTTCCAGTACATTTATACTGTTTAGACCAAGGTTTGCCTTTTTCTAGAACTTTCATGGTTTGAAGAGTTTAAGTAGTTTATTATTTTCTGAGATGTCCTTTTCAATCTTTTTTGGAAATTCATTTTGTTCCCTTATTGAGGATCTGAACGATCTTTCAAAATATTCTTTCCATTCTGATAAAAGCTTCTTATCTGGAAAGGATAGACCACTGAACCACTCAGGATCATCAAAAAGAATATTGTAGCTTTTATTGTCATCAAATGTTTTTAGTATAATAAATCTTTTTGTGACTCTAGTTACAACTCCCAGTGTATCCCAATCATCACCCCATGGCTCCGGTCCACTCGTACCAACAAAACGAAGAAGCATACCTTTTGTTATCTGTGATTTTTCCATTTTTTTGTTATTAATTGTTAATGAACAAGAAATCCATTTTGATAATAAACCAAATAAAACAATTTGTAATAAAACAAGTTCAAATATGTAACATTAATTTTATGTATTTTAATATTTGCCCTATTTTATTACATATAGTAATATAATAATGTTGTCCTAATTTTGTTACATATATGGATAAATTAGAAAAAATATTAAAAAATATAGGATTCAATAAAACAGAAATAGAAATATATATTTTTCTTCTAAAAAGGGGGCCTTCTTCCGTCTCACAAATAAGCCGAAGCCTTGGTATTCACCGACCGATCGTTTATAGAACCTTGGACCCTCTCAAGGAAAAAGGTGTCATCACGATGAGTCCAAAAGGAAAACAGAAGCTTTATTCAGCCGAAAAACCCGAAGTTATAATAAACATACTTAAAGACATTAGCTCAAAATTTGAATCTCTTTTGCCAGAGATCGAGGACTTGTATTCCAAAAAGATTCCACAACCCGAAATAAAGTATATGGAGGGCCGAAAAGGTATTGCTTATGTTTTTAATGACGTTGTAAACAACACAAAAAGAGGAGAAACCTTTTACCGATACACTTCGGAAAAAGACCTCAAAAAAGTAAACAGTTACTTGCCTAAAGATTACAGAGAAAGGCGGGACGCAAAAAAATTGGAGCGCTTAGTCATAAGCAATCCCGCATCCGGATCACAGAAACGCTCTCGACTAGAACGATTCATTAAATTCATTCCACCAGAATGTGATCAATTCGAGCAAAATATTATTGAACTCATTTATGGAGACAAAGTGGCATTCATTGATCTAAACAGTGAAACTAGCTTCATTATCGAAAACAAGTCCTTGGCTGAATTCCAAAAAACCATCTTCAAACTTCTCTATAAAAAACTTGATTAATGTAATATAAATGATACAAAAAAGCCGACACATACTTTGTGTCGGCTTTTGAATTATTGCTTGTATTCACTTATTACTCTATTCATTACTTCCTTGAAAAATCCTGATGGAATTGATTTTCCGATCTTTGGAGGACAGCCACAATTAAATGTTCCGGCTCTTTTGAAATTTTCTGAATTAACCCAGATTTCTTCAAGAGATTTTTCGAAAACATTTCCGAAAACCGTAACATCGTCTCCCGGACATCGTAGTACTTGCCCGCTTAATGTCACATACATACCACAAGCTATCTGATTGCAAGGATGAGATCCGGCATAAGAAGAAATCCCTTCTTCTTTGATTTGTTCAATGGTCTGAATTCCTCTTTCAAGATTGAATTTATATATTTTAGTGTATAAATCCACCATTTTTTCTCTGTTGGGAGTATCAGTTTCCCATTTGTTTGTTGCCCGACCACTAATCATTGAAGGAGCTGTAACCGGATAAATACCTCGCTCTCTTGCCCATTTATAAATTTGAAATGCTTCATCACAGTTTCCATGATTAATAGGGGTATTAATCACAGCAAGGTGAGTAGGATTCTTTTTTGTGAACCCAGCTTCGATTAATCTAATTAAAGCTAGATTTCTTTTTTCAGTGTAACCTCCGACATTACCAACCATCTTATCCTGAATAATAGGGTTAAATGAATTAAAACCCAAAAGAACACTCGCGTTTAATTTAATTAATTCTTCAATCAATTCAATGCCATTATTGATACCATACTGGCTATTGTATTTTCTAGCCAAATTATCATCGCCAATAACATGTCCTTTGGTAAAAATTACCGGAATAACATCAACTGACTTTAAAAAACGCAAAAATTCAATGAATCTCGGATTCTCAAACGGTTCTCCTTTTCCTAAAAATTTTACAGAGCGTAAACCAAGTTTTATAGCTTGTTTGATAGTATTAACAATATCGTCATAATTCATTTTTCTTTCTCCGGCAATATCAACTTTGTTATTTTTTCTGAAACAGTGGCCGCAATTTAAGCTGCATTTAGTTCCAAAATCAATGTCTAAAGTTAATACTTTTCCAAAATTACTACTTAACTCCTCAGTAGTAAAATTCCAACCATTTACCTCATTAGAGAAATCGGAAGGAAATTTATCAAAAAACATTACTGGTATTTCATTAAGATTTTTCATAGGTTATATTTTTATATTAAATAACAATATCATTATCCAAAAGAGTATAACATATTGATTACTATCTGTCAATCTATATGATCAAATTAATTTATTTATTAGCTTATTTAATATGGTTAAAAACATATATTGATAGTTTTGTTCGCAGTCATTGACAACTTTTTGTGCTTAGAATATAATGGTTTTATGGATAATGAAAATTTAAATCTTAAAAAAGCATTAGAATATATAGGTTTCAGTGAAAAAGAAGTCTTGGTCTATTTAGCCTTGCTTGAATTGGGAAAGGGAACCGTTACACAGATTTCTCGTAAGGCTGGAATAAACCGACCGACCGGATATCACGTTTTAGCTTCTCTTGAACTAAAGGGGTTGGTAAAAGTTTCCGGTAAAGAACCAAAACAAGAATATATGGCTGAATCTCCTGACCAAATCGAGCAATTGCTTACAAAAAAGATAGAGAGTGATCAAGTGTATCTAAACGAGGCACGTAAAGTTATTCCGGAGCTAAAATCAATGCATAATATTGGCGGCCGACCAAAGATACTTTTTTATGAAGGTAAAGAGGGGATGCAAAAGGTTTATGAAGATACACTCACATCTCATGAGTCAATTCGAGCGTACGCGACAGTGGACGACATGCACAATGCACTTCCAAACTATTTCCCGGAATATTACAAACGTAGAACAAAAAAGGGAATTGCGATCCGTGCAATAGTCCCCGGCACAGACATTGGAGCAGAAAGAAAAGCAGAAGATGTAGAAGAAATGAGAGAAACGGCGCTCGTCCCGCCAGATAAATATTACTTTTCACCTGAAATAAACATCTACGACAACAAAGTCATGATTGCTTCATGGAGAGAGAAACTGGGAATCATTATTGAATCAGCCGAGATTGCCGACGCGATGAAGAAAATTTACGAACTTGCCTGGGCAGAAGCGAAAAGATTGGATAAAGATTTATCTATCAAAAATACGGGGTAAAGTATTGTATTGACATTGTCATTACAGATGATAAAATAAAAATATGAATACAACAATACAAATTAGAATAGATCAGAAGACTAAAGATAGAGCGCAGAAGACTTTTAAAAATATGGGTATTGATATGTCTGCCGGTCTAAAAATGTTTTTAAATCAAGTCGTGACAGATAATTGTCTGCCTTTTGTTCCAAGTACTCCAAAAACAAGAGCAATTAGAAAACAAATGGACCGAGAGGTTGCATATGCACTCAAACATAGCAAGGGGTACACCTCAACGAAAGAAATGTTTGACGCCATTATGGCCAGAAAATAATTTATGTATAGACGTTTTTATACAAAAAAATTCGAAAAATCGATGCAAAAGATTATTCGATCCGGTAAAGTAAAAAGATCCGAGGTTGAGACGGTTGTCACTATGCTTGCTTCGGGAATTAAACTTGGGGCTGAATATAATGATCATGCATTAAGGGGAGAGTACGACGGGTATCGTGAATGTCATGTTCGAGGAAATCTACTCTTAATTTATAAAATAAAAGACGATGTATTAATTTTGGTGGTTGCTAATATCGGCAGTCATTCAGAATTGTTTGGGTAATCCGCCAAAAATACGGGGTGAAATAAAGAAAATCAAAAATATTTTTCTATTTTTAAAATATTGTGCGATAATTAAAATATGATATTCAACAAAGATATTAGCGCGTAAATAGAAAAAGATACACTGCTTGAGAAAAAGCGGTCTATTGAGCGCGGCCTGGCGCTAGTGAAAGCAAGGCGGGAGCTTTATGACACGGAATATGCTTTAGCGAATTTCGGGGGCATGGCCGGCACAATAGATGTGGAGGGCAGACTGAATGATCTGTATGAGCTGCAGAAAAAACATGCCAAGCTTTCGCGAAAGCTCCGAAAACTGGAAGGAACAATTAGTAAAGATAGAAACTTGCAGCTTGAGAGTGTTAAAAATTACGGAGAACTTCTCGATGTTGCCCTTTGGGAAATAGAGGAATATGGATTGGACACTTTTGCGTCTTTTCCAGTATTCACCGGCACAGACCATCCGCGAGAAAACTTGGAAAAAGGCGCGGGCTTCATTCGCAAAGTTTCGGAAAAGCACAAAGTTTGGAGTCAGATCCCATATCTAGATATGAATCTTGAAACGAAAGACGAAATCGTCTACGATCCAAAAGAAAAATTCGAGATCTTCTTTAAGCCACTAATAGCCTCAGGCCTTCTTAAAAATATGGTCATGAAAAACGGTTGGGAAGCAGCTCGTGGCTGCAGAACAGAATTAGAATATGCAAAAGAAAATAATTTAAATATTTTGTACGAAGTCCGCGATGTCTATGGTAATCTAAGAATCCAAAAAGACCTTAAGCCGTACTCTCACTTGGACGGACTCAAGAACAATTAATCTCTAGTAAAATTTAACAACTTTACTTTTCTATTTGTTGCACTATTTGTTGCACTATGGTAAGATGTATGCAACAAATGATTAAATTAACCGAGAGACAAAAGAAAATATTGGATTTTGTATCACGAGAAATAGAGGTTAGTGTGTCAGATATTCTTCTATTTTTAAAAAAAGTTGGATTTGAAACCAGCCGTTTTTCTGTCGTACGTGATTTAAATGTACTGCTTCAAAATAATTTTTTAAATAAAATTGGCGGAGGACGTTCCACAAAATATAAAGAAGTACAAAAACATCCATTGCATAAATATGTCGATATTGACGATTATTTTAAAATACCGCAGGAAGAAAGAAGTCTTGCCTCAGAATCTTTTGAGTTCGATATTTTTAAAAAATTGGACAAAGTTTTAACAAGAGAAGATTTGGGAAAAATTGATGCTCTCAATAATGAATTTAGAGCAAATATAAAAAAGATTTCTGCGACAATTAAGAAATTAGAGATAGAAAGATTTACCATAGAACTTTCATGGAAATCCTCGCAAATAGAAGGAAACACTTATAGCTTGCTGGATACTGAAGATTTAATTAAAAATAAAGTTGAAGCAGAAGGACATAAAAGGGAAGAAGCGATAATGATTCTTAATCATAAGAAAGCCCTGGATTTTATCAATAAAAATGCTTCCTACTTTAAAAAAATATCATTAAAAAAATTGGAAGAACTGCATAAATTGACCGTTGGCGATTTGGGTATTCACTTCAATATCAGAAAATCATCGGTAGGCATAACAGGTACAAATTATAAACCGCTTGATAATGAATATCAGATAAAAGAAGCGATTCAGGAAATGATAACGCTCATAAATGCGGCAAAACATCCGACGGTGAAATCTTTTTTAACTTTGGCGCTCATTTCTTACATTCAGCCGTTTGAAGATGGGAATAAAAGAACAGCGCGCTTGCTGGCTAATGCCTTACTCATTGCACATAATTATTGTCCGCTTTCATATAGAAACGTGAAGGAAAGTGAGTATAAAAAAGCAATTCTCATATTTTATGAATCACATAATATTGATCCGCTTAAAAGAATGTTTGTAGAACAATTTAAATTTGCAGTCCGTAATTATTTCCGCGCATAAAGAGCCAAAAGATTGGACAAAGAACTATCCGCCAAAAATATGGGGTGAAATAAAATGATTGATGCTCGCTGTGATTTTGTGTTATTATGTTGCTATGACCCTTGAAGAATTAAAATCAAAAACCAAGCCGATACTTGATAAATACAGCTTAAAATATGCCGGTGTTTTCGGGTCTTTTGCCCGCGGTGAAGCCGGAGCTGAAAGCGATATTGACATTATGATCGATTACCACCGACCATTCTCTCTTTTGAAACTAATTGGTCTTGAAAATGATTTAAAAGATATTCTTAAAACAAGGGTTGATGTGGTAACAGAAAATGGCGCCAGTAAATATATGAAGCCATATATGTTAAAAGATCTTAAGGTTTTTTATGGACAAAGATAAAACATACATTTTTCATATTTTGGATGAAATAGAAAACATTGAAAAATTTTTAAACAATGTTTCTTTTGAATCTTTTATTGATGATCTTAAAACAGCCAAGGCTGTTGAACGTTCTCTTGAAATCATCGGCGAAGCTGCAAAAAATTTGTCAGATAAATTTAAAAAAGAAACAGAGATAGTCCCATGGCGTGATGTAGGCGGTTTAAGAGATAAGATTATTCACCATTATTTTGATGTTGATTATAAAACCGTCTGGGACATCATTCAAAATGATTTACCTAAATTAAAGGAGATTTTGCTAAAATATAAATAAGTCAGAAATGTTTATGACCGCTTAAGAATCCAAAAGACCTAAAACCCTACTCTCACTTGGACGGCTCAGAAATAATTGATCCCGTGCAAAATAAAAAAAGCCGTCCCGAGTTAAATCGAAGGACGGCTTTTGATTTGTTGTCGCAAATTCTTAGTAATATTGCAAGTAATCTGATTTTGTAAAATTACCATCTTTATCGAAACATCCTACTCGTTCCATTTGTGAAAATGGAATCCGGTGGCCACAAGCATCGGTGTCCTTCCATAATTCTACAACATTGCTGTTTTTAAAACAAAAAACATCTTTCGGATTGATAACTAATTCCTCATACTTCGAGCTGTCCGTTAATTCCGGATTCCACCATTCCTGATTCAGATAATAACGCTCAATTATTGCGTGGTATTGTTTTTTACCATGATTAGATAATTCAATATCTTTATCACAATAATTACCACCAAACATAAGAAAAAAAGAAGGGTTCTTTATTTTACAAGATAAACCTTGTTCTCCAAAATAAAGATCAGTTCTTTCTCTGAAACAAGAGGTAAGGGTGATTGCAGTAAAAGAAACCAAAATAATTTTTGTCAGATTTTTCATAGTTTTTTTAATTTTGATTTTTAGATTGTTTTTCAGATTCCTGTATCATTTCTTGTTTTTTCTTTTTTTCTTCCATTTCCTTGAACATTTTAAGGAACATTCGCGCCTGAACTACTCGAAGTATTCCAACACTAAGAACAAGTAGCATGAAAATTACAACCAATATCGTACTCATATTTTTAATGCCTTCTACTTTACTTGAAGGACTTTTTTAATTGTTAAGAAACATTTTTTCACTGTCAGATCACAAAATAATTTGCGATCTGAATAATGAAAGGAATTTATTTCAATCATAGACTGATATAAATTTTTTCAATTCATTATATTTATTTTGAAAGTCATACCATAGATCTGTAATTTCATCTGACATTTTTTCAATTCCATTATCGTTATCCTTTTCTAAAAGATCTTCATACTTCTCGCGTGATTTAGATTTGAAAAAATAATCTTTAATCGCCTGTATTTTGTCCTCTATCACCAAAATGTGGCTTTGTTCACCATTTGAAAGTTTAGAAATGCATGGAATATGTTTATGCATATTCACAAATTCTATTGAAGTCGGCATGGCTACCACAGTGTGATAGAGTACACCGAATGAAACAGCCCTTCTTGTTTTACTTATTTTTTTATCAAGAAGAGCAGATATCTTTCCAATAAAACCAAGATTTCCATAGTAATGGCAAAAATGACCATGTAATGTTTTCATAATTTTGGGTTTTAAATTGTTAATGAACATTTTTATTTACATCAATACTATACAATATATTTTATACAATGTCTAAAAATATGGCTTTTTTAGTGGAAAAGTAAAATAATAATTTACTTTTTGACTGACTTATGCTAGAATTGAAGTATGAATTTATTAAGCCCAAAAACAATTGAAGAGCGGGTAATCATGCTTTTGCAGGGCGGCTCGATGACAGCCGGCGATATCTTGGCAAAAATAAAAAAAGACAGGCCAAAAACAACGAAACAAGCCCTTTACTCTGCCTTGCGCAAAATGAAGGTGGAAGAAATTGTAGCGATTCATGGCAAGCTTATTTCCTTGAGCCACGTTTGGGTGGTCAAAATGGCGGAAATTTTTAATTCCGCCAAGCGAATTTACGCCAGAGAAGTGATTTCTGACGACGGCTTTCTTAATCTCGAAGAAGGAGACAAAATTGTCTATAATTTCAAGAGCGCCGAATCAACCGATATTTTCTGGGGCCATGCTTTCGCCCTGCTTGCCCATGCGACAAATTCAAAAGTGCCGCTTATTCTTTACAATCCGCATGAATGGTTTTTCCTCGCGCGCAAAGATAGCGAAAGATTGCTTTTTGATGAAATCAAAAATATCCCGCGACAGATTTTTCTTATTACCGACCATAATGATCCACTCGACAAGCAAACTGCCAGAGAATTTGACGGTAAAATGAGCCAGTACCACATGCTATCTGAAAATCAATTTCCAAAAGAAAATTATTATCTAAATATCTTCGACGATCTAATCATTGAGGTTTGGCTGGATGAAAAAGTGGCTGAAAAAATTGATCAGTTTTACAAAGCCAATAAAACAATAGATGAAAATAATCTTGCTGAACTTAGAAGAATAGTGAAAGAGCGTGGCCGAAACAAAATGAAAATTTCCCGCAATAAAAAGCGTGCCGAAAAACTGCGCGCCAAATTTGAGAAATATTTTTACAAAATAGACACAAAAAAAACTATCATTTGATTTCATTCCAACATTCTATAGAATGTTGGAATATAAAATTATGCGACTGAATCCCAGAGGTTATTGAAAATGACACGGAAAGTTTGGGCGATGGCGGAATTTTCGACGATGGTCGTGATCATTTCTTTTTGGAATGAGGTGATGCTGACTTTATTGCCAAAAATAATTACTTGGGCAGGCAAAGTAAATTTTTCTTTGGGCAGAATTTTGCGAGTAATTTTACGCTCCAAATTCATCATGTAAGCAGCTTTTTGCATATGAGGCAAAGCGGGAGATAGAACATATGAATTAATTCCTGCTTCGGCCTGTTTTTTTATTTGACCGGCAACCAATTCAGCCACTTCTTTATCTTGATGATCATGCAGGGATCTAAGAACAAAAACTTCTTTTGCCTCATCTAATATTTCCTTATATGTTTCCTTTAATCCTTCAACACCTTCATAAAATCTCACGTTTGGGCGGTGATGAGCAGTATTAAAATCACTTGTCATGGATTGGAAAATATTTTCATAGGTTTCTTTTGCCTGATTTGCATCTTTTTCTCTCTGAGAAACTAATTTTTTAATTTCACGCGGATGCAGAGCTCGAAAGAGCGCGATCCTGCCACCGCTTTCAATCTTCTCGGCAAGTCCGATGCTCGAAAGCTGGCCAAGCACAACATAGGCAAGCTCTCGACCCACTCTGGCATTCTTTGCAATCAAGCGCGCAGGCATAGCTGGAGATTTAAGCAAGGTTTCGTATATTTTTGCTTGATCTCCTGTTAAACCAAGCTTTTTTAATTCATTTTCATATATCATTTGTAAAATCTTATTTACACTTTTGTACTTACAATAATAGCAAATAATATCTATTTGTAAAGAGAATTTTAATGGACATACAAAAAATAGTAAAAAATCTATTACATTTTTAAAATACGGGAATATACTATTGGTGAAAGTAAGTTTAATCTTTAAAAACAAAATAACATGACAACAAAAGAAGATATCAGAAGATGGTTCCTAAGAGGACTTGAAAAAAAAGCAACTCATCTAATTGTCGTATGCGACACGTTTGACTATGATGATTATCCTGTTTATGTAGAAAAAGGGAAAGACGTGCATGAAGTCGAAAGTGAATACAATGGAAAAAGCATGCAAAAAGTAATGGAAGTGTATAATCTTAACATGGACATGGAAAGACAGTTGAATCAAAATCGCGCTTTCAATTACTAAAAGAATGTACCCTCACATCAAAATCCTTGATGTGAGGGTAAAAATCTCTAAAACAAATCTTATGAAAAACACAAAACAATTGGAGAACAGGGAGACATTTGTCGCTCGCCTCCGCAAATTTACAAAAGACCAGGCAGAAATTGATGAGATCATGTTCGCTTACGACATGGCCAAAGAAGCTCATCGCACAGCGAACCGTGATAGTGGCGAAAGATACTTTGAACATCCTCGAGCCACAGCTTTAATCATGCTTGATGAACTGAAATGGTTCGACAAAAATTCGCTCATAGCCATGCTTCTGCATGATGTCGGTGAAGATACTCCAATCTTGGGAAATGTAATCAAAGATTATGACGAATTTATCCGCACGGCAAAATTCCGTTTAGGAAAAACCTTCAATCCTGAAGTTGCTGAATTGGTGATACTTCTGACTAAACCGTCAGTAGATGGCAAGCGATTCACCAATAAAGCAGCCACAGCAGATTTTTACATCAAGCAATTAGTAAAAAATCCAAAAGCTCTGCTTCTGAAAATGGTTGATCGTCTGCATAACCTGCGTTCACTTAAAACAAGCACGGTTGAAAAAACTGAAAAAATTTTAAAGGAAACCATAGATGTCTATCTGCCGATATTTGAAAAACTGACAAGCAAAAAATCTAACTTTGGTTTGAAAGCGGAGAAACTCTTGAAGTTGATTGAAGAAAAAGTAAAATCGCTACCCAATGTCAATTCCCGGAATTAACATTGGGGCAAAAAAAATCCTCTCCGAATCGGAGAGGATTTTTTAATTTTTTTCAGGAATTATATTCCCGAGTTTTATCAATTCCATCAAGAACTAATCCCTTTTTAATTCGTTCAAGATTTTCGTGCTTTTTCTGGTTTTTCAAAACTTCATTTTTAGAAGCAAAATGATGGTCTTCAGTCTTTTTACCGACAGGAATTAAAATCGGCAGATCTTCATTTTCTGTAAGCAAAATTTGAACCAATCCCTTTGCAAATGGCATAAAATTTTGCAGATAAATTTCTTTTTTTCCACTTAAACTAACTTTAAGCACTGGGTAAGGTGTATCAAGTGATCCCTGTGACCTTCCACCCAAATAATGCCTGTAACCAAGAGTGCCTACTTCACATCCTTTGTTAAAATTCCAAATTTTGTGGAACAATGAGGGGTCAAAAAAAGCAAGCCTTCCCAAGCTCGCCAAATATAAACCTTTTTGTTTAAGCCGGGCTTTGAAACTTTCCAGCTCACTTTCAAGTGGAGTTTTTACAATCTCTGCCACATGATAACGAACATTATCTGGAATCTTTTCTTTTGCTTTTTCAGCAGTTTGGATTTTCAGCACATGTTTAATGTCCGCATCTGCGCTGATTTTATTAATCAATTCATTTGTCTTTCCATATTTAATTGGAAGATTCATGGAACGACTGATTTTAATTCCTAAATTATCGTCATGATTTACAGAGCGAACTAATTTACTTCCTGTTTCTTTCATAGTTTTTGGGGTTTAAAGTTTTAAAGTACAAATACCAAGTACAAAAGGTATCAGATTTAAATTTATATGTCAAGAAATTTATTTCAAATCTAATAAAATAGGGCAGTGATCAGAACCATATATATCGCTAAGTATTCTTATATCTTTAATCTTTGAAATAAAATCAGAGCTTACAAAAAAATAATCAATCCGCCAGCCGATCGCGTGCGCGAGTTTTCATGTCCCAATATGTATAAATGTCTTTCTTGTTGGGATAAAAATGACGATACACATCCACATAGCCATGCCTCACAACTTCATTAATCCAAGCGCGCTCGACTGGCAAAAAACCAGTATTCATTTCATTTTCTTTTGGACGAGCTAGGTCAATCTCATGATGGGCAGTATTCACATCGCCACAGAACACAACATTCTTGCCAGATTTTTTTAATTTATCAATAAATTTCAAAAATGCATCATAAAATTCCATTTTGTATTCTAACCTTCCCTCGCGACCGCCCTGTGGAAAATAAACATTAACAAGAACGAAGGAAGTCGGGCTTCGGGATACTGAGAGGTCAGACCTCGGACCCGCTAGAGGACTGACCTCTGAAGCCTGACTTCCAAAATAAGTGACCAAAATCCGCCCCTCATCATCAAATTTTTTGATACCCATACCGTATTCCACTTTTTCAGGTTTTATTTTAGTATAAGTAGCCACACCACTATATCCTTTTTTAACTTTTGAAGAAGAAAAATATGAAAAATAACCCTTTAAATTGCGTACTTCCTCCGCTAATTGTTCTGGATCAGCTTTAGTTTCCTGCATGCATAAAATATCAGGCTTTTCTTTAAGTACATCATTCAGATACCCGCCTTTATATGTGGCTCGGAGGCCATTAGTGTTCCAAGAGATTATTTTCATAACATTATTTATGTATTATAGCATGACAAACATCACCTCACCCTGGACCCAAAAGTATTTTTCTGCTGAAAAATCTTTCGGGCCTGCCTCGCGCCGTCGCGCTCCGGCCTTGCGAAGCTCCAAGTATTCGCTTCTCACCCCCTCAATCTCCCCCTTATAAAGGGGGAGAAGTTCATAATTGACAAACACTAAACAAGTGTCGTTCAATTAGTTTTTGATGTTGACGAAATCGCGAATACTTGATATCTTTTACCCTTGTCTATTGTTCTTTCCAAAAAACATTATTTTTATTTTTATTATTTTGTGATTAGCAGATTGAATTAAATTTTTGAGGCGAGACCTCTAATTCAATCTGCTGATCGCAAAACGAACAATTCAGATAAAATCTCGAGAGTCTGAGGCGTAAATTTTACTGAAAAGCGCTGTCCGCTGGCTGAAACGGAAAAATAAACAGTTATTGTTCAACCCCGCCCCAAAAAACAAAAAAGGGCAAAAAACAAAAAATTAATGAAAAAAACTTTAATGACAATGGGAGCTTATCTTCTCTGTGGAGAAATTATGGCTTCAATTCCGACCAACACGACAGTGATGGTTAAATTCAACAACAAAAAAGTTGAGCTGAACAGCAAAGGGTTCGGGAGAATCCACAACTTGAAAGATGAAGAAAACACTCTTTCAGTAACTGTGCAGCAAAAAGAAAACCAAAAAATCTGCGCATTCACCGAAACCGAAGGTGAGCTTGTGCCCCTGGCACCGATTGGCAGCGGGAAATCCACAACAACCGGAAGGGAGTACACCACTACTCTCAATTTCGATTCTGAAGATAACAGAATCACAACTTCGTTTCCAACCAATACCATTAACCTGGCATGCTGGAACAAGAAAAGCAAAATTGGAACCACCTATGAAATCGGGGTGTTCGTGAATGAAGAAGGTACATGCTATGTTTGTATGACCACGAAAGTGGAATTCGCTTACATAACAGATGGCAGTGTTTTCTTTCCAACTTTCGGCAAGCAATTGTCAAAATTGATTGAAAGCAACCTTATTCATGGAAGCGAATTAAAATCACTTCCTTTCATCACTGAATACATTTCTGCAAACGAATTGGTATCATTTATCAGCAAATTAAACCTTACTGATAAAAAAGCCATTATTGTGGACATGCTGCCCGCGACAGGCCATGTGGTGATTGTAACCAATAAGTTAAGGATTGCCGTTGTACCGTTCACAAGCATCATTCTCAACAATGTTGATGCAAAACCGGAAGTAGGATGTATTGTGGGATATGATTCGTTCAAAAAAGCGGACCAAAAAACCACTACCCTCATCCAAAACTGGACTGGAAGCATTGCTTCTATTTCAGTTGCGACCGGAGTTGTGCTGCTTGAAGAAATGACTGCACAGGTTTAAAAAACCATTGTCATTTTACAAAACCCTTCCGAAAGTCGGAAGGGTTTTTTCTTTTTCCTAACTTGCATATACTTATAATGACTAGCGAGGAGCACATGGGAGTGTAATCACTCACATGGTGTCTGAGCAACGTCATTATATCGTAATCGATATACTTATACTTATACTTATTTAGAATGATATTTTTTATGCACCTCTTTTAAATGTTTGTCTGTGACATGCGTATATATTTGCGTAGTAGAAATACTGGAGTGGCCGAGCATAATCTGAACAGAGCGAATATCTGCTCCATTTGAAAGAAGATCGGTTGCAAAACAATGCCGCACTACGTGTGGTGTCACTTTTTTGGAAATTCCGGCAATCATCGCGTAATGTTTCACAATCCTTTCTATTGATCTTCTTGTCAAAGCCTTTATGTCTAAATTTGCTCCACTATTTTCTTTATTCTCTTTTCCTTTTTTTGAAAGCTCGTGGCCGACTTGCACAAACAACGCTTCCGACATGTCACGGCGCTTTGCAAGATACGCTCGCAATGCATTTTTTGCATCCTCGGAAATAAAAACCACCCGCATCTTTCCACCCTTGCCGCGGATAGAGAATTCATCAACGCTTAAATCAATATCGCTTGTAAGCGAGCATAATTCAGATACGCGTAGGCCGGTAGAAAAAAGCAATTCAAGAATTGCTTTATCCCGCAGTGATTTTAGATCAGTATCTTTCGGTGCATTCAGTAAACGGGAAAGTTCTGTACTTGTTATTAAATCAAGAGATCGTTCCTGCACTTTTGCGAGTTCAATTCTATCGGCGGAAATCACCTTTACATCTCTTTTGGCCAGAAATTTTAAAAATACTCTCAGGGCGATCAAATAATAATTCTGTGTTTTTTTAGACAATGTTTTTCCGGTAGCCCTATTGTTGCCTGTTGACTGCCTGTTCAGCCACAACCGGAATTCGCGCACAGAACTGTCTGTTATTTCACTCGCATCTTTTATCTTGGAAAAATCAAAAAAACGGCTCAAGTACCTATCATAATTTTCCACAGTTTTCAAACTCCGGCCTTTTTCTATTTCAATATATTCTAAAAACTCCCTTTTTAATTTTTCTAAATCACTCATTTTTATATTATACACCAATGTCGCACAATTATTTTTATTCCCACATGTATCTATTTACGCCCTTTTTATAAAAGGCACTCAAATAAAAGCTTTGGGTGTCCGGCTCCCATTTGGGATCCGGACACCCGGACCCAAAAGCTTTTATTTGTTCGTCTTTTATAGGTGTAAACAGATACTTACGCATCTCTTGACTAATGAAAAGGACAATGGTAATGTATGCATGATAAAAGTTGTTTAACAATTTTACTAACATGTACTAATAACCCAGTTTATGAGTGAAACACAAGGAAATTCATGCACAAATGTGCCTGAAGTATTCGAAGCATTTGCTTCAAAAATTAAAACGAATCTGCAGCGATATGATATCAAGCATGTTGCTTGTGAATTCAAGCAAATATTGAATGAAATGCATGTTATCTTGCAGCTTCAATCAAATGAAGACGCCAAAAAAGCCGATGAATTATTAACAAATGCCGGAATTTATTCCAACGTTGAAAATGGAAACTTCATTTGTATTCTTTGCCCCAATATTAATGAGACAAATGATACAAAAGATGAAAAAAATCACTTAGTTGATGAGGCTAATAAAATCATTACTTCCGATCTAAACCTTGCAAAAGCAAGTGGAAATATGATAATTGGCTATAATCACTTATTCCAAGTAAACGAAGGAATTGGCGCAAGCCGTGCTGAATTCCCATCAGTTGAACAAGCCGCCAAAGTGGCCGAAGCATTACGCTCATCCGAAAACCATTTTCATGTAATCTTGAAAGGTAAAGGAATTGTTTTATTACTCACAAGCGATGCTCAGAAAAAAGAATACGAGAAAATGAGGGAAATTATCAGAACGATTTCGAATTTTTTGGTGAAAAAGCATTGCTCTATCTTGACCAAAACTTTCACTTTTGAAAATTTCCAACGTAATCCAAAAAAAGTTTTTCTGAACTTTAAAACAAAAAAAAGGCGTAATAAGGCGGCAAAATTGCTGCAACAAAAAGGATACGCTATTGGAGAACTGAACGAAAAAACCAAAAGTTTTATTTTACTTTCAGTCTTTCCTAATGATGCCGCTGTTTTCGAAAAAACTATGGCAAAAACAGAACCAGCTCCCAACGCCAATGGGCATGCTAGTTCAAAAAATTCATTCAAATTAACCGTTGAACCTTTGTCCAACGATAAAGCTGAAGTAGCTGAGTGGCTCCAAAAAATAAGAGAAGCAAACAGAGAGCTTCTCCAAAAATACGGCCTCAACTACTCCCACCAGCAATATCTCAACAAAAAAGGCAGCCATTGTTTCGGTTTTGAAGAAGTAGAAACTGCTCAAAAAGCTTATGAATTATTTGAGCAAAGATATGGTGATAGGGTCCAATACACCTCTGGTAAAAAAACCGTAACCATTATTTACTTTCCAAAAAAGAAAAAACGCGGTAAAGGCAAAAGCAAAGCCAAAAAAGTCATGAATAAAGTTATCCCTAAAAAGGTAATTCTGAAAGAGAAAGCGCAAAAAAGCGTATCTCCGAAGGATAAAATCCTGGCTCTTTCTGAAAAGATGGCTGATGCTGTCCTGGAAGCCTATCCGGAAAAAGTTCTCGAACTTATCTGGAAAAAACTTCAAGCTGCGAATGTCGCCTTGGTTAATCTTAATAAAAAAATTGTGATTAAAATGGGAAATAGTGAGATCAAAGTTGATCCCAATGATTTGAAAACCTTGAAAAAGGCGGATTTCATTAAAATTTCCAAAAAATAATTTCAATTAAATCCTAAAGCCCTTATGCAAATGCATAGGGGTTTTTTGTTGCAAAAAAAGCCTATTTATG
>CAZVEC010000005.1:3890-4373 GCA_964626035.1 uncultured Candidatus Saccharibacteria bacterium | reverse complement strand
TTCCAAATGTTACAAAAACTGCCTTTTCAATTGGTCTATTTTTGTCGCCATACAATAATATAGTGTCGCACAATAATTATAGCATACCTCTTGCAAAAAATAGCAATTTGTGCTAATATGCCTAGTATGTTAACAACCAAGAAAAAACAGGTATTAATTAAGAAACATCAAGTTCACGACAAAGATACTGGCTCGGCTGAGGTTCAGGCGGCTATTATCAGTGAAAGAATTGATGATTTAGCCAAACATTTGAAGAAAAACAAGAAAGATTTCCATTCCAGACGCGGTTTGATCAAAATGGTTTCAGAAAGACGCAAACATCTAAAATATCTAGAAAAAACCAACAAAACACGATACAACGCCTTAATGAAAAAGCTAAAGTTAGACTAGATCAAAAAAACTCGGCTTGCTCGAGTTTTTTTGTTATACTTATTACAATCATTAGAAATATTTGTTTGTTTTTGAATGTTTAAAATTTGAGAA
>CAZVEC010000005.1:0-3880 GCA_964626035.1 uncultured Candidatus Saccharibacteria bacterium | reverse complement strand
AGAACAAAAGAAAAAAGAAGCAGAAATTGCCTCCGCTCAAGCAGCCAAAGCAGTAGTGGAAGACAAAGTAAAGAAGTAATTAGTATGTTAGTAGATAGTATATTAGACCAATACAAAAATGCATTAGTCTAAAATACTAATTACTAATTTACTAAAATACTATTTATGTCAATAATCAAACACAAAGAACAAAGAGTAGGGGTTTTCATTGATACACAAAACCTTTATCATAGCGCAAAAAATTTATATAAAAGAAGAGTTAATTTCGGAACAGTACTTAAAGAAGTTGTAGCCGGCAGGAAGCTTATTCGCGCAGTTGCCTACGTTATTACAACTGAAAACCAAGATGAAAAAGCTTTCTTCGAAGCGCTTGGGAAGCTTGGTATTGAAACTAAGACAAAAGACTTGCAAATCTTCTGGGGCGGGGCTAAAAAGGCCGACTGGGATGTCGGACTTGCGGTTGATGCCATCATGATGTCTCCAAAGCTTGATGTTGTAGTGATTATCTCCGGCGATGGCGATTTCATCCCACTGGTTAAATACCTTCAAAACAACGGTACTCAAGTTGAGGTGGCCACCTTCGGCCGCAGTGCTTCCGCCAAACTAAAAGAGTCTACCGACGACTTCCTAGATCTCGACCAAAATTCACGAAAATATTTGATTGGATACAAGTAAATTATAGGATTAAAATATTCTTTATTTTTTCCTGAAGTTTAAAGGAATTACCATGTTTTAATAATCCCAAATAAGAAGCAATAGTTTCTTCTTTTGGATTTTCTCGTATATTTTTAAACATTCTCCTCTTGGTTGTTGTTCTTAAAACCCTATGCCGTGAAAAATGCACCCAGCCGAGAAAATCAACACTAGAATAAATTGTCTTAATAAAAACCTTGCCAGGATGCAATTTTAATTTTAATTTGATTTCCAAAAATTCACGCATTTGTTCCAGAATATTTTTTAAATATTCTTTGTCTTCTGAAAGAACAACAAAATCGTCGGCATACCTAATGTAATATTTAGTTTTAAGCTTATGCTTCACAAATTGGTCAAATTCGTTCATATAAACATTAACTAAGAGCTGGCTGGTCAAATTGCCCAAGGGTAACCCTTTGTCCAGTTGGTCTTTAGTGTGAAAACTACTGATTATTTTATCCAATAACCATAAAATATCTTGATCCTGAATAAGCTTGGCAAGAATCTGCTTTAAAATATCGTGATCAATTGAGGCAAAAAACTTCTTGATATCGCATTTTAATATCCAGCACTGTTTGGTGTTGTTTTTGGAAACCTTGCGAATAAAATCGCGGAATCGGTTTATAGCCTTGTGCGTGCCTTTATTTATTCGGCATGAGTATGAATCATGAATAAATTTTTTATCGAAATATGGGTATAAAATGCGATAAAT
The DNA here is from genome assembly GCA_964626035.1 of uncultured Candidatus Saccharibacteria bacterium. Taxonomy (GTDB): domain Bacteria; phylum Patescibacteriota; class Minisyncoccia; order Phycocordibacterales; family CAZVEC01; genus 2-01-FULL-42-20. The sequence continues at coordinate 2,475 of CAZVEC010000005.1, read as the reverse complement.
GGCATGGTGAAGCAGTCTATCTCGAACACTGGCCTTATGGATATCTCTTGGCTTGGGATCATTTAGTTTGAAAGCGGTATAACCACCATGCTTGTATGTTTTATTTTTAAGATCGTGGTGCAAGGAAAATATATTGTCCGCAAAATGAAGCTGGAATTCTGCCACATCTTTACGTTTCCCTTTATTTCTCAAAAATTCCTGCCATGAGACTAAAAGATTTTCTATGGATATGATATTATCGTAATTATGAAAAACCCGAGCCCTGCTCTCTCTCTCTCTCTCTCGTAACGCTTCGATCCTGGAGCGAATCAAAGAGGGATATTTGATTTGGCTTGCTATTGTTATCCATATTCCTAAAACAGGCCGTTATACCATAGGCTCGCGGATTGAGAATAAATTTTTAGACCTTTTGGAATTATCATATCAAGCTTATTTTAGCTCGAAAGACAGAAAAATAGAATATATCTCAAAATGCATTCTCACCTTAGACATTATTAAATTCCTCATCCAAACTGCATGGCAAGCAAAGCTGATCTCAAACAAGCACTATGAGGAAATCGGATTAAAACTTGAAGAGATCGGCAAGATGCTCGGCGGGTGGAAAAATCAGGTTATAAAGAAAACTTCCGCTGAATAATTGGCGGAAGAAAGAAATGATTTTCGGAGACCAGAGCCAAGTTGTGCCCATTGAAGTCATTGTCAAGCCAGTTGTAGTTCGACACCCAACGCTCATCGTTCACGATCGCATAACGGACATACAAGTTGCCATTCGAGTCGGAAAATATGTGTGCGGTGCCATCTAGACCACTGCCCAAGAAATCATCTCCTGGCTGAATTTTATGCGGGATCATAATCCCAGAGCGCCGCGCACCAAATAATTTCTTTTTGAAAGTTTTTATATTCACTCTCTGTAAAGCCGTAGCCGTACAAACTCTCGATATATGAAAACTTGTGATGCTGTCCGAAGGCGTACCCGCAGACTTTTCGACAATCACATATTTAGTATAACAAAAAAAAGACACTTCCCAAAAAATTTTGGAAAGTGTCCAAGTGTTTAAAAACCAAAGTTTAAAAGTGAACAAGTTACTTAGTGTTATTTGCGGAGACCAGAGCCAAGGAGTGCCCATGGAAGTCATAGTCAAGCCAGTGGCAGTCCGACACCCAACGCTCATCGTCCACGATCGCACAACGGACATACAAGCGGCCATGCGAGTCGGAAAAAGTATCTCCAAAATCAACCAGGACTTTGCCTCTATGTTGGTCGAGAAATGCTTTCATGTCGGGTTCGTCTTGACCGGCAACTAAAGAATCAATAAGATTTGAGTTAAACAAAGTTTCTTTGTCGTCAATCAAGCGCTTTTTAAATTCATAGCCGGTAATATAACTTTCACCTTCTTGGAGTTTGTGAATCACTTTGATTTTTTGCAAATCAAGAACGATTCTTCCGCTCATGCCACTGCGCTCTTTCAGGGTTGCACCGCTAAATGGCATTTTCGCGGGAGCATCCAAATCAAGCACACGCGCTGCGATTAAATAGGTCATCTTCCAGCCGTTATTGATAAATTTAATAAGTTCATTAATGATTGACTGCTTGTCTTCGCGATCAATCAATTCCTGAACTTTATCGCCATCAATTTCGGCAATTTTTTTACTTTTACCGGTTATGAGCGCCATGAGAAGCGTTAACAAACTGGTAATAAACGAACCAAATTGGTCCAAAGATGTTGGCTTTGTTGCCATAACTTTAACGCCTTACTACCTTCGCTTTCGCTATTCTATAAGGACTTTTTTTTAAAAGAACGTTTTGGTTTTTACTGATTTTTAAGGACGTTCGTTAACCTTTAATTTACCTTTATTTTATTGCTTAAATAATAGCATAATTATTTACATTTTGTCAAGTTTTTCAGAGGCGTAGATTGACAAAAAGCTTAATATGGCATAGCATAGAAATCAAGGTAGGCCATGTTAAATAAAAAACTAGGCCAAAAGCCAAACCCTACGAGGTTTGGATTTTTTTATTTTTAATTGCTCAAACTATGATCTGAGCCATAAATAATCTATAATATCTATTATGGAAAATTTTATTCCACAAATAAATAATACTCTTCCGAATAAATTACAATCATTAGAAAACGAGCTTGTTATTGACTTTGTGCGTTCCGGTGGGGCGGGTGGACAAAATGTAAATAAAGTTTCAACCAAAGCCAAACTGCGTTGGAATGTTGAAAATTCAAAAATATTTAATCCGGAGGAAAAAGAATTGATCAAAATATATCTAAAGAATCGCCTAACTAATGAGGGCGACATAATTCTGGAAGCTCAAGAAGAACGTTCGCAATTGCAAAACAAAGAGCGTGCAATCGAGAGAATCAAGAAATTAGTCGGAGAAGCCTTAACCCCGGAGAAAGAAAGGAAAGCCACAAAACCAACCAAATCAAGCAAAGAAAAGAGATTAGAGGGAAAGAAAATCCAATC
>CAZVEC010000004.1:28242-28485 GCA_964626035.1 uncultured Candidatus Saccharibacteria bacterium | reverse complement strand
ATATATGCCGTATGTTTCGCATGAAAAATTAATTGAAGACAATAAATCGGAATATTATCTTAGTTTGCGCAAGAGTCAGAAGACTTTAAAAACAGAAGATCCAAATATCATTCCATGGCTTGAGTTCTTTCTGGGTATTATGCTTGCTCAAGCGAAGCAAGCTGTTGAATTGCTATCTAGGGAAAATATAGAGAAACTGCTTTCACCAAAGCAGCTTATCGTGTGGAAATATCTTGAGACGGT
>CAZVEC010000004.1:25808-28232 GCA_964626035.1 uncultured Candidatus Saccharibacteria bacterium | reverse complement strand
AGGTTACTCCTGGAGAAATATCCAGGAAAACAAAAGTTGTCCGCGCGACAGTCTCTCAGGCGCTCGATACACTAATGCGTTTAAAGAAAGTTGAGCGTATAGGACAAGGACGGACTACGAGATACAGAAAAAAATAACAGGTATGACAAATCAAGAAAAACTCGATATTTTCCGCACCCTTTTTAAGGGTCGTGCGGATACATATCCTCGCCGATGGGAAAAAGGTGATAAAAGTGGATGGTCGCCTGCATATTCTTTTGATTGGAATGAATTCAATACACACAGAGCTAGGGGTGGAAAGATGAAAGATTTTGAAAATAAAAAACTTTTACCACTTACGGATGAGGTATTACTTAATCATCTGCTTGGAAAAGAAACTATCGGAATATATCCCATACTTTCTGACAATACATCCTATTTTATTGCGGCTGATTTTGATGAAGTAAATTGGGAAGCAGACAGTAAAAAATTTGCAAGCATTTGCGCGAACGCGAGCTTAAAAGCTTACACCGAAATTTCTCGATCGGGAAATGGTGCTCATGTATGGATTTTTTTTGAAGAAAAATATCCTTGTTGGAAATCGCGAGCCATTCTTTTGGAACTTGTACGAAAAACTTTCAACTATTCCGAATTCGCCAAAGAGATAAGTTTTGATCGGCTGTTTCCGAATCAAGATATGATTACAAATGACGGATTTGGCAATTTGATCGGATTACCATTGCAAGGCGAACGAGTTCAGTATAACGCTTCTATATTCTGTGACCCTGAAACTTTTATTCCACATGCTAATCAATGGGAATTTTTAAAAACGATACATAAGCACAGCACAGAAGAATTAGACCAGACATATAATGATTTGTTTGGACACAATGACATGCAGACAGTATCCATATCTTCGCACAGTTCCAGTATGGACATCACTTTTGACGGAGCGATACGAATCAAAAAACAGGATCTTTCAGCAAGTATTACTGCTTTTATAAAAGAAGAACTAAATCTTTTCAACAAAGAGTATGCGGTAAAAAAACGGCTTGGCAAGTCGGTATATGGCACTGAAAAGTACTTCAACTTGATACAAGACTTCGAAGACGAGATAGCGCTTCCACGTGGTTTTCTGGATAAGCTCACAGCTTATTTTGATACGAAAAAAATTGCTTATAAAATCAATGAACAATATAAAAAACATACCATTGTAAAATTTAAAAGTGATATTGTGCTTCGACCTGAACAAAAAAGATTGATTGAAGTCATAAAAGGTAAAACAAATGGCATTATTGTCTCTCCTCCAGGGAGCGGGAAAACAGTCGTCGCATTAGAATTCATTGCAAATTTTGGGTTGCCGACAATGATCCTTGTACATCGCAATCAATTGCTTTCCCAGTGGGTTGAGCGAATTGAACAATTTTTAGGAATTTCAAAAACTCATATTGGTGTTATTTCAGCCACGAAGAAAAAAATTGGCAAACAGATTACGGTTGCCACGTTACAAAGTTTGGCAAGATATAAAAATCTCAACGAAATTCGGGACATTTTCGGAGTGATTATTGTTGACGAATGTCACCATATACCTGCAAAAACATATAGAGAGCTGATTTGGTCCTTAAAAAGTAAGTGCTGTTTTGGGCTTACGGCAACCCATGAGCGCAAACATGGAACTGAGAAAATTAGCGAACTCATGATTGGACCGGTTATCGCGGAAATAAAATCATTGGATATATCTGAAACGAAAACATTTAATATAACTATTCATCCGACAAAATTAAATTTGCCATTCCGATATAAAACAGATCATTATGAGGCACTCGCAAAAGTCATTTCATTCGACTCTGCCCGTAATGAATTGGTGGTCAAGGCAATTCTGATAGATGTAAAAGATAAAAGAAAAGTCCTTGTGCTTACGGAACGGAAAGAACATATTGAAATACTTAATTTATATCTTCGAGGTGAAACCGAAACAATTACTATCTCGGGCGATGATTCGGCGAGATCGCGAAAGCTCAAGTTTACTCAAATCAAAGCGGGCAATTTTCAGGTATTACTCGCGACAGGGCAGCTTCTCGGAGAGGGATTCGATCTATATGGTATCGAATCAATCGTACTAGCATTTCCATTTTCATTTGAAGGAAAACTTATTCAGTATATCGGTAGACTCCGCGGCAAAGGAGTAAAACACATCATTGATTTTCATGATGAAAAAGTTGAATTTCTTGACTCTCAATTTAAAAAACGAAATATATTTTATAAAAAATTGCTAAAATAAAAAAATATATGAAGGCATGAGGATATTAGCATCAATTTTCAGGATTTTCTGGATCATGTGATTACTTCTACTCTGCAAAATGCTAAATAAAAACACCCCGAGCCTTGTAGAAGGGTGTTTTTAATTTGAATTTTTTATGGAACCATTCGTACGAATGGGTATAT
>CAZVEC010000004.1:8845-25798 GCA_964626035.1 uncultured Candidatus Saccharibacteria bacterium | reverse complement strand
AATCAATATTCATTAAAAATTAACGAAAATGAATCAGTATATTCTTAATGTCATCAACCGGCTTCGTGCTGGTGAGCATGTCGTCCATAGCGAGGGCGGCAATTCGATGGCTCCCGTGATTGGGCACCGCGAGCCTGTGCTTTTGGCTCCTATTACCGATGAGAACGCTTTGGAAAATAATCACATTGTTTTCTGCAAGGTAAATTCTTTTTTTACGCACAAGATAAAATCAATTCAGACAATGAAAGGAAAGAGGCGTTATCAGATTTCGAATCTGAAAGGCCATGTGAATGGCGTCATAAGTATTGATAAAATCTACGGCAAGGTCGTGGCAATAGGCAGAGACAAGATTGATGCCTACCTCACCAAGATCGGACAAAAGAAATAAAAAAATCAGCTCTATAGAGCTGATTTTTCTTTTGTGCCTGAAAACTAAAAATTCAAATTTTAATTAGTATATTTCGTATTTATGATTTATGTGGTCAGGAATAATTTTTTGTCGTCACAAAAAATTTTCACGACTCTGGCTCGTTATCTCGCAAGCTTGCTCGATATGACTCCGCCTTCCACAAACGAAAAACGAGCTACTCGCTCGTTTTTTTACGTTTGTGGACTACGTGCGAGTTCATTGGAACCAGTTTATCAAGGAATTACAGGAGTGGCAACAGGCAATGACAATGTCTGAGGTTTAAAATAAAGTTTCGAATGGCTATTTGGGTGGGGAAATAAAAAAGCCCTCCATTTTTTGAAGGGCTTCAATAACTTTTTTTAACTATTTATGAACAGCTGCGACACGAAAGTCATCGTGAAGGTCACTATCAATCCAATCTAGATCAAGCCCAGATTCTAATGAGTATGAATTCCAATAAAGTAAGCATACTTTACGAGGGCCTGGATAATTAGCCCAGACAGACCCTAAAGCAACAATCGGAAACTTTTCTTTAAGACCATATCTTTTTGCACCCAAAGCTATTAATTCATCGTGGGTTGCTGGTCTATAGCCTTCCTTATTCATTTCAGAAATAGCTTCATTTGAGCTGATTTTCCGATTAAAGAAAAAAAGTTCAATTACTACTGTTCGTTTAGTTTTTTCCCTAATAGGAAAATTCTTTTCTGTGATTGCTTTATTCAGTTGAGAATAACCTCCCTCCCTAATCATTTCTTCCAATGTCTTAGCGCCATCAACAATAACAGTGAAAGTTGGACGCTGAGATTTAAGAACATAATTATTTTTTTGCGAGAGGACGGGATTATCTAAGAAAAAATGGTAGCACAGTAAAAAGAAGACGAGTGTTGTTTTCATAATTTTAAATTTTTAAAGAACCTTTTTATGGTCATGGTTTAATATTTGAGTTCAGAAAGTCCTACCCACATCCTACCGCAAAAGGCTTGACTTGTCAATGGGTTTGTGATAATGTCTGTTTAGAAAATTCTTAATCTCAATACTAACCTAGAACTCAAAAAAGTTCGTTAAAAAATCAAAATATGGACAATACATTTGAATCAAAAGTTCATCTCAAGATGAATTGGTTTTTAGGTCGATTAAAAAACGCCCTTAAAAATTTACCCGACAACCCAAAACCTTCATGTACGGGATTTTATCTTTGTGATTATGACCATGACACGGGATTGTTGATTGCTGAGCAAATAGGAATTATTCCCGAAGAGAAAAAAGCGAAATATTTTCAATTTGCGATTAAAAAAGTGATGCAAACCCTATCTTTTGGGAAAACACGCTCCAAAGAATTTGAAAATAACGCTTTAGAGCAATATCCTGGTGCTATAAAGCTTTATCTTAACTGTGCCGGAGTTTCAGGACATGATTCAATGGTGGACGAAGCTATCAGTGTACTTTGGTTAATAACAAAAGAGCTTCAAGGTCGTGTATATGACGATGATAATTATGAGTTCTGGTTAGAGGTATTTGGTATTTCGCTTAATATCCAAAAAGAGTTGGTTCCTGATAATAAGTGGATAAGTATTATTGCCAAACTAATAACTGATTCCGTTCCAAAATAATAAAGTGAATAAAAAAAAGAACAAACCAGAGGAATCACTCCTCTGGTTTTTATTTTAGTGATTTTTGTTTCCTTGAAAGTATACAAAGTGAAATTAAGATAACCCTAAGCAGTATTCGATTTTGGATACTGCTTTTTTTACCTGCCAGTTTTCATTTTTCTTAATTACTTAAATCTTCTAAAGCTTCGTTAAAATCCTTAAAAGGCGAAAGTTTTTTATAAATATTATTATCTTTTTTTTGGATTTTTTCCCAATCTAAATCAAGTTTTGAAGCAAATCTTTTTTGAATCTGTTGAATTTTGGCATTCCACTCCTCTCTTTCGTCAAATAAATCACTTTCTCCACCAACTATTAGACCTGTTGTGGTTGATTCGCTTTCAAATAAATAATAAAAGAAATCTTTAAAATCAATAGCATCTTGTATTAATTTTTGAGGTTCATGCTTGTCTTTTTCAGTTAGTTCGTTATACCAAGACTCAAATCGTTCTATATATCTTTTCCAAAATGGACCAAAAGTATCTAATTCAAATATACTTTTATTTGTATTTGCTAGTATTTTTTTATTCTCATCACTCAGCATGCGATAATTCATAATGTAATATGTTTCATGCTCCTTCTTCCATTTATAAGCTTCAGTTTCAAGTGCACGGATAATATTTTCAGGTTTTTTACCTTCTCGCCACTTGAAAAAATAATATATGCCAACTCCTATAATTATTATTAAAATCCAGTTCATATAATCTTATTTATTTTTATTAATAATTAATATTCTAATTCCCATTCATTACCATTCTCATCTTCAGCGTAGCAATACCCATCTTCACAATCAGAACTGTCTATATCTACCCAACCGCCTCTAGGAAAATAAATTCTTTCAATACTTTCGCCATCGCTATCTACGTCTAAATCATAGCAATTACCAGAACTTTGATTGCAAACATTCATAGTATCAGTGCCGTAAAAACCTACTGGTTGGTCATTGCTTTCATTGTTTGTTGTGTAGGGGTTATCTTCATAAACTGGTGTCTCTTCGTAACGATAGGTCGGCGAACCGCCAGAATCTGACATATCTCCTTTTAAATTAGATTCTTCATTGTTATCACCAAAAAATAGACTAATCGTAAGAACGATACCAATGATTATAAGTATTGAAGCTATAGCACTGCCTCGGTTGTAGGTCATAATATTATCGACTCAAATCACAAGTGCTTTTAAGATAGTTTCTTGTGTAGCCATTATTACATACAAAATCATTACCAAAATAATCCAACGTTGCATTTTGAGGAATAATCACTTTACTACACTGGCTAGTATTATAATTTTTTTTGTAACCTCTGTTACAAATCCAATCGTCTCCAAAATAATTTAGTGAAGCATTTTCAGGGATAATAACTCTGTCACATTGATTCGTTGAGTAATTTTTCTTATATCCACTATTGCAAACCCAACCATCACCGAAATAATTGAGTTGTGCGTTAGTAGGAATAATTACCTTGTTACAATTATTTGTTTGATAATTCTTTTTGTATCCACTATTACAGACCCAGTCATCACCAAAGTAATTTAAAGAGGCATTCGGTGGAATGATTACTTTGTCACATTGACTGGTTGAATAGTTCTTTTTATAGCCGTTGTTACAATACCAGCCACCATATTGACTTGCTGTGGCATTCACAGGAACTTTAGTAGTATTTACTTGGATATTATTCGATGAGGAAGAATGTGTCGGCGTAGCAATATAACCAGAAGAACCTGATTGATATAATTGTTGTCCGGTATAGTAATCTGGGTCTGTTACATATGTAGGAGTATCCCATTCTGCACCTCTTGTTCCATAGGTTTCGTTGTATAGGCCTTGGCTTTGAGTCCAACTATAGTTATCATATTTCAGTCCGTTTGGGTTACTTCTAACATGCGGGCTGACATAAGTGCCATCTTTTCTGTAATAACCTTTTACGTTTACATAAGCATTGGTTATGTTTGCGAAAACAAACATTGATAATGTAATAAATAGGCCTAACGCTAAAATTTTTTTCATAGTAATTTTCATATTGGTTAAATAGTAATTGGTAGCAAAAAGCCCATCACGGGTCTCCAGCTTTCGCTAGACATATTGGTTTCCCAATACGGCGGATAAGGCAACCACATGATGGGTTTTTTATTCCTTATCCGACTTTTGACCATGCCTTAATAAAGCTCAAGGTTTAGGCCTTAACTTATTGAATTATAATGCTAATATAGCAATAAACAATAAAAATTACAATTAATATGACATCAGAGGCTAAATTTTGGACAATTTTAAATGAAATAGATAACGCACTCGCTATAATACCAAGTGGTGAGTTGGTTTTTTTAGACGTAAGAGAAATAGAAAAATTTATTAAAAGAAAAGAACACGAGCAAATTTTAGAAAAACTAGCAAAAGACTTTAAACTTTTTGAAATAAAACAAAAACCAGATTACAAATTAGAATTTAATTATGGTTTATTAATCACAGATATTGAAAGCTTTCGTGAGGCTCTTAATAATGCTCATATCAAACATTTTGGGAGCTTAGAAATGTTGGTTGGCGAGAATTTATTAGCCGTTGTAGATATATCGGCGGATATATTTAATAAACTACAAATGACTCCTTCTAATAAAGTAATTGTGCCTTTATTACCATCTATGGTTCGATTTAGAGAATTAATGCCGGGCGACGGCATAAACTTAAGAGACAGATATTGCGATTTCCGTTGGAGAGCTTTGGAGTATTTAAAGAACAATGACTATATTAAGAATTTCACCATAATCGATAAATACAGTCTCCACCGTTGGGAATATGAAATTGAAGTTTTAATAGATAGAATTCAATTCACGAAATTTTACGAGAAATTAATGGGTGTTTATAAAAAAAGAGTGAAATTTCCAAACAAAGAAACAGAAAGTAAAACTGCCGCAACAATTCCAGAACCACCTACGCAAAAAATTGAAATTGTCAAAGGCAAATTGGAAGTTGATGGTCTAGGAGACGGATTAAAAGCCATCGCTCAATCTATGAAAGAAACAAATGAGCAAAAATTTCCTTATAAGCTCCCAGCAGGCACAAAATGGGAAGAAATCACGATTAAATTCGTGGACGATGAGAATGTTTATATCCAAGTAAAGCAATTCAAACATACTGCCACATTCAAGGAAATGGGATTGGTCGGACGAGGTAAGAATCCAAATCCAAGCGAGTTATGGACGTTCTTAAAAGTGCTGGCTAAAGTCAATGGAGAGCTTGCCATAAAAGACGCTCAAGTCAGAGATAAATACAAGAAACAAAAAGAGCTTCTGGCAAAAGCACTGCAAAGCTACTTCTCGCTTGACTATGACCCATTCTATCCTTATCGTTCATCGTCCGAAAAACAAGGTAACTCTTATAAAATCAAAATGACTTTAATTCCGTTTCCAAGCGATAATAGCAAGAATACGGTGGCCACCGAAGAAGATAATGACGATTTCGGCGTGAAAGAATATCTCAAAGAACAAGCACCGCAGGTCAACGAAGAATGAGTGGCGAAATTCACTTTAAGGTATAACTAAATTTTTACTCAAAACTCCCCACAAAATAGGGAGTTTTTTGATTTTCTTCAAACCAGCGTGAAATTCGCTATCTATGGGTAGAAGGTCACAGCAAATTATTAACTTAACTAAAAATTATATGAAAATAAAAAATGATTTTGAATATCTACCAATAGAGCAATATGAAGAGCTATTTGATTTGGGTCTTATATCTGCCATATCAACAAACGGCCTTGAGATAGTGGCAACTAATAGGGACCCGAAATTTCACCCCCGGGTTGGTTTTCTGTTTAAAAGAAGCAAAAAGCTAGAAAAAGCAATAAACGATTATTTCGATGGAAATTTGCTGGTCGACGCAAAGACATTTTGGACCACCTGTAGAGATATTAAGAGTCGTATCCGAACTACGAATTAACAATAATGTTGAGCATTGAACGCACAAAAGAATTACTTAATGACTGTTCTGTCGCTGATAAGGAAGCAGAAGACATCAGAGACAATTTTCGAATGCTCGCTGAAATTATTTTTGAGAAGTGGCAGACAGAAAGAGAGAAAATTAAAAACAAAGGCGTTCAATCAATTTAATATTAATAACTAATAAAATTAAAATGAAAATCATAGACCATAATGAAGAAAAAGCATTTCACCCCTCTTTAGACACAAAGGATAATATCTTGGTGTTAGGATTTAGAAGAAAAACTGAAGATGGAAAAGAATCTGACTTATTTATTATCAAAGCCGATGGTCAACTTTTTATTTCAGAGAAGGCAGAATTTGAATATAATGAGAAGAAATTCTTGATTGATAAAAAGAAAAGGCTTCTAGCGAAATTATCTCAAAAATGGGGTGCTGACAGATTAACTGCTTTTTTGGAATCATTGAGTAACCCGATAAATAAAATAAGTGAAAGAGCAGTTTATGAAAAAATAAAGGACAATCTTAAAAGATATATCGAACTTGAACATGAAGCCGATTATTCTATTCTAACCACTTGGGTTATCGGAACTTATTTCTTTCCTTCCTTCGGTGCTTACCCATATATCCACATAAAGGCTCCTAAAGGCTCAGGAAAGAGCCAATGCTTGCAGTTTATACTTCAGACTGCGTTCAATGCTGTTAAAGCTCGTGCTAGTCTCCCAGCCCTAAGAGATACAGTTGATGCCCTAAGAGGCACATACCTAATGGACCAAGCAGATGCCCTGTATAGAAATAATATGGAAGATTTCCTTGACGTATTAACTGATTCATACAAGCGAGGCAGTGGCACTATCAGAAAGATGGTTGCCAATAAAAATAATTGGAGCTTGGAGGAATTCGAGGCGTATAGCCCCAAAGGATTTGCTTCAATAAATCAGCTCCCAGAGGACTTAAGAGATAGGTGTATAGTGATACCACTTATCAGGAGCAGTAAAAACTACCCGTCTATAAACGAAGAGGATGAGATTTGGAAAGAGATTAAAAACGATTTATACATTCTGCTTATAAACCAATTCCAATATGTTGGTCAAACATATTTTCTAAAAGAAATAGAATATAAAAGAAGCAACGAAATATTTGGACGGCGACTTGAGCTTTGGCTTCCGATTGAAGCCATTATGCGAGGAGCTATATTTTCTCCAGAAGAGGAAATTGAAGTTTGTAAAAAGAGGTTTTTATCGAGATATGAATTTGCCAGTTATCAAACATCTGAAATTGAAGTAGCTGTTATAGAAACGATAATTGCTCTAATGAAAGATAAGCAGGAGTTGATTCTTAGGCCAAAAGAAATTGCTTCTCAAATTGATACGGAACTCTTCGACGATGATGATAAGTTTCAATATGCCAGTCAGAAGCAAAAATCAACAATAGTTGGCAGGGCGATAACCAAATTTAATTTAGCGGTCCAAAAGCTAGCACGGGATAGCCAAGGTGAGCGATATTTATTTAAAAAAGACCAACTGGAAAAAATACATCGTGGCTATTTCCCTCAAAAGGAAGAAAATGATACACAAACATACACTGAAGAAAAACCCCCAGAAAATAAGGATTTATTTAATGAATCTTCGAGTGTATTTTAGTGAAGATAATTACCATGATACACACCGTAAACAACATACATATTAAGATACATCCAGAAAAAGCTTATTTAAAAGGCTTAAATAGTAAATGTATGATTATGTAAGAGAAATTAAGGGTATACCCACAAGTTAAACTTATGTTTAAATCAAGAATGAAAAAAATAGAACAAGAAATAGAAATATCAGACAAAATAGATATTCAATTAAAAATCAAAATTGGGATGGATGCCCTGAGGTTTATTTATGGAACCCCGAACGAAGATGGTTACAAAAAATTAAATTGGAAGAATGACAGTGATGAATTCAATAAGGCAATCGATTTTATCTTGGAAAAAGTGAAAAAATACATTCACGAAGGATTATTACCACAAGCCCGAATTATAATAGAAGAGAATTTAAATAAGGCTATAGGAGATAAAATATAAACTTATGCTTTCAAAAAATAGAGTTAAAAAAATTGAAGAAAACATCGCTCAAATGGACGAGCAAGAAAAATCAACGAAATACAAATATGTTTTTTCTACTCAAGAAGATTACGAGGAAGCCAAGAAACAAGGATTAATCGACCCTAAAGGGTATATGCCTGCTTTAATACTTGATATATGAGCCAATGCCAATTTATAAAACAAAATAATGAGAAATGTGAAGCAAACGCTATGACAGATAAAGGATACTGCTTTACTCATAATCCTGAAACAAAGGGGGCTAAGCAATTAGCGGTTATTAAGGGCGGCAAAAGTCCCAAAAAAAACTATAATCCTCTGTCTCCAATCGAAATAAGTGATAGCAGAAGTGTAGTTAACCTATTAGCAACAACAATAAACGAAGTAAGACAAGGCAAGGCAGATTTAAGGGTGGCTAATTGCATCGGCTATCTAGCGGGTCATTTAATTAAGGCACTAGAGGTCTCAGAACTCGAAGGAAGGCTGGAAACTGTAGAAAAAGTAATTTTAGAGAGAAGGACAATGAGATAAATTTATGAGTATCAGTAGACAAAAGATTAAAAATATAGAAAAGGAACTTGAGAAAATTAGGCCGAAAAACATTCCTATAATGTTCATGGATAAAATTCTGCTCGATAAATATAGAATAGATAATAGCCCTGATTTTGTTAAAATTGCTTATATAGAGGATGGTAAAACCATGTATTTACCAGAAAAAGATGGTTAAAAAAGGTTAAATATCTCCGCACACACGCTGGTTTAAAGTTTAATTATTATTATAAATAATGCTATAATGCCCATGTTGACCCATATCACAAATAATTATCCGAGGAGTTTTATTTTACCTCGTTGCCCTAAAGGGGCGGTCTGCCAACGAGGCTACTCTTCGGAGCAAGTGGTTGGGTCAACCAGACCGTCCCTTTAGTGTTTTTATGAAAGGAATAATTTACATAAGAGTATCAAGCGATGAGCAAGTAAAAGGAACATCTTTAGATGACCAGCTTGAGCGTTGCAAAAAATTCTGTAACGAAAAAGGTATAACCATAATTAAGGTATTCCGTGAAGAAGGAGCATCTGCCAAATCAACTGATAGGAAGGTGTTTCTTGAGGCTGTTGAATTTTGCAGGACTGACAAAATAGATGCCTTTGTGGTTTGGAAGGTTGATAGATTTGCCAGAAATGTTGAGGACCATTTTGCGGTTCGTGCCACATTAGCAAAATACAAGACAACCCTTTTTTCCGTAACTGAACCTATTGGCAACGAACCAGCCGAAAAGCTTTTTGAAATAATGCTGGCTGGTTTTGCTGAGTTTGATAATTCCATCAGAAAGACCCGTTGTAGTAACGGGATGCTGGCACGAATCAAGCAAGGCATATATCCATGGAAGCCACCAATAGGTTATATATGTGCTAATCACAAGAAAAATGGCGAAAAGAAAACAGAGCCAGATAAGCCAGACGAGCAAATTTTCCCTTTAATACAGAATGTTTTAAAAGATTTTTCTAAAGGAATATTTACTCAAACCGATATAGCAAACAAACTTAATGAATTAGGTTTAGATAAAATAAGGGGTCAAAAAACAGATTTAAGATTTGTGGACAGAATCTTAGGGAAATACTTAAAATTTTATGCAGGAATCATTTGTAATTCTCTGACCAATAATGAAGATATTAATGGCCTGCATAAACCAATGATTACAAAGGAGGAGATGTATCAAATCCAACTAATTCGTGCGGGTAAATTCAAGATGTTAAAAAGAGACCGTCATAATCCTGAATTTCCACTAAGAAGAACTGTAATTTGTGCTTTTTGTAGTAACCCATTAACTGGCAGTATTTCACATGGCAATGGTGGTAAATATTCTTATTATCATTGCTTTACCAATAGTTGCCCAATGTATAAAAAGACATTACCTAAGGTTGAACTTGAAAAAGACTTTATAAAATATCTTGAAGAAATTACGCCAAAAGAAAAATTCTTAAATATATTTAAGGAGTCAATTCTTGATTTGTGGCAGGAAAAAGGACGACAATCTTATCTTGAGGCACAAAAACACGAAAAACAACTTTCGATTTTAGAAAATAAAAGAAAGAAGGTTTTTGAAATGAGAGAGGAAGGGTCTTATACTAAAGAGGAATTCTTGGAAAGAAAAGCAGAAGTTGAAAATGAAATTATGTCTACAAAAATATCTTTAAGTGAGGCAAGGATTGACCAATTCGATATTGAAGGCGTTTTAGTATACGCAAATAATTTTATTAGCAATCTTGGGAAACAATGGTTTGACTTGTCGCCACAACTACGCCCTCGGTTCCAAAAGCTTGTGTTTCCAGAGGGATTACTCCATGAAAGAGGAAAAGGATTTCACACCACTAAATTGGGTTGTATTTACGAGCTAAACCAACAATGCAGTGGCAAGAAATCACAAGTTGTGGACCCTAGCGGACTCGAACCGCTTACCTCCTCTTTGCAAAAGAGGCGCTCTACCAGATGAGCTAAGGGCCCATATTTTATCCAATATCTATATCCTTTATCTTTAATAAAATGCAGATTCAAAACAATCAATTGGCTGATAAAGAAAATACTACTATATTTTAATAAAAAATAAAAGGCTTGATAATTATCAAGCCTTTATTTCTACTTTGCGGTTATTCTGACAAAAGAAGTCATTAATCCCTTTCTAAAATAGGTGGGGTGGAATGGTTCTCCCACGCTGTCGATAGACAATACTGTGATTTTTTTAGGAAATTTAATTTCAACTGCATTCGCATTGATTCTTTTTTGATCTGTTGTTGATACTGATTGCTCTTCGCTAATTAAATTATCTTCTGTTTGGATGCGAAAGACAGTAGTTACAAACTTATCCTTTAATCTTGTGTCTGAAAGAAAAAGCGTGCTTTTAAGTGCGGAATCTTTTCCGGTGTAGATTATTGCCGCTTCAATGCCATTTTTTCTTTTAAATATTTCCGCTTCAATCGGGTCATCACTTTGGGCCGATAGGTTTATCGGAACAAGAGAGGAAATTGAAAACAATAAAGCAAAGTAGGTAATCCCTTTTTTCATTTTTTAATGAATTTATTTGTTAAACAAGAACGTTCGGGATGATGATATAGGATCACGGGGTATATGTCAATGAAAAAAGGTTCTCTAAATATTATAGTCCAGTGTAATAATTTTTATCTTTTTATATTATTTTTATATTTATATATAAAAAAATCTGCAACAAATCCTGCGGCCGCAGGATTTGTTGCAGATTAAAATGTTATTGTGAAATATTAAATAGGGTAATAAATTAGCAATGATTTTTTTATAATTATAAGCAGAATAATCATTTATGTATTGTTTTTACTCAAACTCCCCATTTTACTATTATATGGCTTGGCAAGCTTAAAAGTTTTTATATTATTTTCAAGCTTGATCTCCTTTAAGTATTCAATAAATTTTTTAGGCAAGGGCGAGGGTCCAACCCAGACACTTTGTTGAATCATTAGGTACTGGCCCTGCTTTAAATGCCATCTAAACCACTCCCTTTCTTTTTTTCTGGATTCCGGAATATCAAACATGACAATTAGGTTTTTAGGTGAATTTTTTGGAAATTTAATTAAAAAGTCTTTTAAATCCTTATTTTTTTCTTCCACAAATTTCATTCCATCTTTAGACAATATCCAACCCTCCGATTTCTTTTGGATTAACCCTTTCTTATTAAGACGGTTAACTGTTGCCTTAAATGATCTTTTTTTGTATTTATCAAATCTTGGGATACCTAATAAATTAACAGGCAATCCGCCATAGTTGATGGTTGTATCCCAGAGTGCTTCAAATATTTCACTAATTATAGACATAGTTAAGTGTTTTGTTTTAATTATTTTTTATCTATCATTTTCAATAAAATTAAACCTTTGTGTATTATTATATTTATTATTAATAAAATTGCAACAAATTCTGCGGCCGCAGAATTTGTTGCAGATTATATTGTAGTAAGTATAAAAGTATATATGGAGGCATATATCGCGAAAAAACCTTGACTGATTGTTGAAAAGTGCTATTATAAATTCGAATTTAATTTGAAACTAAAATTCCTTAAAAATGAAAAATCAAATAAAATCCCTTGAGGATATCCAAAAACTTGCCGAGAAACTGAGCATGAAAAAATATACTCAGCATATTGCGGAAATGTATGGCTTGACTTCTAAATCGAAAGAAGAAATTCGGTCAATAAAAAAAGACAAAATGTATATGGGTTTGTTGAATGACACAGAATTGGGCGGAAGTAATCTTGCTCATAAATTGAGGGAGGGACAGGTATCGAGACTTGAGAAAAAAGTAAAATCAATAAGAGGTGCCAATGACTTGCAGAACCGTATGATCGAAATACGCTCTCTCCATGATTCAATACCTTATTGGAGTCCGCTTAGGAAAAGACTTCTGAAAACAATTGATTTGTATGGCGATAGAGCGTTGTTGATGTTCAAGACACTTAAGCGTATGAAGACAAAGCAACTTTTATTTTTTGCCTTTAATGCCGAAAACTCAACTCCTGAGTTTGTGTCGAAAATGGATACTATACAGCATAAAATATTTGCAGTTATGCTTAATACGGAGAACCCCGGGGCTTATAGTCTTGGTGCTTATTATTCTTCTCAAATCAATAAAGGCAGCTTGCTAGAAAAATATTTGAAGAGAATGATGAGTGTAACCAGCAAACCTGAAGCATTAATGTATTTATATATTGAGGCTCCAATAGGCAGCAAGGTCAAAAATGAATTGAGAAAAAAATTCATGAATTCAGTTCAGTAATTTTATCCGACAAGTGAATTTTGCAAAACAAATCCCCGAAATATTATTTCGGGGATTTTAATTATTTTTTACGTTTACCTTGACAATATTAATTTTGTCTGATAAATTGTTGGTGAATTTATCCTTTAAAAACAATAAATAAATACCTAAAAAAATGGAAAATGCAGTAAGTAATCCCGTATTGGAAGCAATAAAAGACTTCCATGACATTTCTGTACGTAAAGTGATTGACGGAAACGGTCCGGAAATAAGTAATTTCTCCGGAATTAAAATTTCTTCCAGCGGATTGGGCTTTGAAGAATACGCCAGAGTCGCGTCAAATATCGCAACTTTCCAAAAGGAAAGAAGTGAATCAAAAATTTCTTTTCCCGGCAAGGCAATAATTTTAGAGAAAAATTTTGCTATTAATCTTTTCTGGAAGCTTGATCATTATGTGTTTAGGAAGATTAATGACAAAGGAGAAACAACCGGAAGGCAATTGGAAGAGATTGGGGAGATAAGAGATAAACACGACATTATTGGAACCATGATTCTTGCTTATATTCTTTGCCTGTTCGCATTTTGTTTTTCAGTGATTGCTCCGTTTATGCTACATTGGGGATTCGTTTTTGGAATTCCACTATCCATAGCCGGATTCATCGGCATTAATAAACTGGAAAATAGGTCTGAGAAAAAATCTAAAAGAGCGGTGGAAGATTTCCTAATGAATACTTCCAGGAGGAATCTTTTAAAACAACTTTTTCCGGTTGGGCGCGATGGCGATGGAAACACTCCTGTGAAAATAAATTTTCCAGATCCCGAGCATATTGCGGACACTCTGCAGGAAACTTTGAAATATTGCGCTCAGATACCGAAATCGCGTCCTATTGTTATTGCATATGAAAAGGCAATAGGGCTTGAGCTCAATGCCAAAAAGATTTTGGAATCATTTAAGGCTGACCCCTTTATTGCACTGGAGACTGAAAAATATATAGTTATTTTTCCAGACACCAGATGGGGGGAAATTTCTGAAGAAAAAGAGCTTATGGACAAGCTCCAAAACATTTTCAGTACCGAAGGGTGCAAACTCTTCAACTAAACGACAGTTGATTTGCAAAAAGGAAGACATAAATGTCTTCCTTTTTTTATTATTATAAAAATTGACAACAAAGATTAATTATTATATGATTTAGTCGAATTTCTAATAATCCTTAAAAAATTAATAAAATGGCAACAAGAAGAATAAGTATAAAATCCAAAAATTCATTTGGTGAGCCTAGAACTATAACAGCTCAGATCGACACTGAAAGGGGTGATAATCGGGTAACAAAATCAAAAAAACTTAATTTTTTACCTGATAGCACTGAATCACTTTTGATTCGCATACCTAAAATTCGTGAACAAATGATAAACAGAGAACCATGCTCTATTATTGTTAGTTTATCATTTGAAAATAAAAATCTTCGAATTAATTTAGTTAATTCAGGATTAAATCAGATGGATTATCATTCGGCATTTGATTCTTATACAAACAGATATCCTGAATACCCGGCCAGTTTTACCCTCTTATCAAAACATGTACCACCCGGTACTTACGGTATTAGAACAAATTCTGATTATCGCGGGGATTTTTTGATTCTTTCTCGATGGATAAAACGAGGAGAAAAACCCTTAAGTATTGTTGTTAATTTATCATCAATATTTATGTTTGACTCTTCTATGGAAATTATGAGTAGTGGCAAATTTGTTTACCTTAATACAATAGTCTGTGAGCATCCAATACCGGTGGGAGGCAGTAAATTACTACCATTTCTTTTTATCCTAGAAAATGGGGATGATTTAAAAATTGAAAAATTCAAACAAGAATCATGGGAACTTATTCATGAATGGGTACCATACATGAATGATATACAAAGAGTTGATGTGCTTAGATCTAATGGACGAGATGGAGTAGAAGATGCTTCTAGGTCAGCATCATCAATGAAAAAATATCTTAAGAAACTTATAGTTCCGTAGTATTCAGTATGTTGTATAAAGCGGTCCAAAAACAATGGGCCGCTTTTTATTTTATTATGGCTCCTCAAGGTCGGACCTCAAACCCGCTAGAGGACCGACCTTTTCCCGCCATTATTTAATGAAATGAGAATTTGCTTTTGACGCTTTTGAAGAAATAATCCTCTTCGATCTCGGCAGTTTTAATCATTTTTTTAGCTTTGGTGATAATTATTTCATCGCCCGGCAAAAGCGGCTCGCTTACAGTTCCATCTGTCGCAAGCAGCATGTCCACAGGCTCGCCGGTCTTGGTCATGGTGAGCGAACCAATCTGGCGAAAATCCTTAATTTTAATTTTAATAGTCTTATTTTTCTTAACTACCATGGAGGGCGTTGGGGTGTTGTGGTCGAGCAGCTCGGTAATGATAAAACATTTAATATCGGGAGTGACGATTGGACCATGTAATGAAAGGTTGTAGGCAGTAGACCCACTTCCTGTAGCCACCAAGACGCCCGTACCGCGGATTTCCTGCACCATATGATTATCTATCCAGACTTCGATTTCCGAAACATTTAAAAGATTTTGAGCTACGATATCGTTTAAGGCCGTGGTTTCCATGACAGTTTTGCCTTTTCTTATTACTTTTGCCGCAAGCATCATGCGCTTGGTTATGTGATATTTATTATGAAAGAGTAGGTCAAGTCCGCTTAGAAATTCCTTTGGAGTTCTAATGGAGGCCAAGAATCCTACATGCCCTAAATTGAGTCCTATGAAAAGGGGATTGCAGTGTTTGTATACGCGCGCAGCCTCGAGGATAGTACCGTCTCCACCAAGAGTGATGACTATATTTGGCTTCTTGTCATCAAACCTTATTTCAGGGTGTTTACTTTTAATCCATGCCCTGATCTTGTTTTCCCATGGAATAACCTTGGTATTATCTGATCGATAGAATATTGATACTCTTTTTTGATTATTTTTCATTGAATCACTGATCAGCACTGATCTTTCGCCTTTTGGCGACGGATCAACACTGATATAATTAATGGTGTAATTTATACACTGAGTATAGCATACCTAATAAATAGTGCAAGGGAAAATGTATGACCGAGGTCCGACCTCCGCCCGAAATCCGCCGAGGACGGACCTCGGTCAAACTAAGAAAAAAGCCCCGTCATTCAACGGGGCTTTTATTTATTCACATGGGCGCTTTCGTTAAGCGCTTTTTGTATGCTTAAACTTCGCAGGCTTTGTTCTCGGTCACATTGTAACCGACTGCTTTTTTGTATGCTTCCACTGCTTCAGGTTCTCCCATAGCCTTGGCGATATTGTCGCTTAGCTTTACACAGGGTTTGCCGTTAGCTGAATGTGGTTTTACAACTATGGAAAGCTGTTTCAATCCGAGGTCGTTTGTCAGCTTAGTGCCGATGCCATGAGATACCTTTATTCTGTTCATAAATTCTTGGGTAATCTTAATCATGGATGGCACATCCAAGCCATCGGAGGGAATGATCATTTTTTGCCTCGGGTCAATTCCGCGTCTTTGGTATTCAAAGATCCAGAGATTTCCGCAAGCAATCGGATCCATTGAATCAATTCTGCTTCCTTTCCAATCCTTGATCATATCGTAGGGCAGTATGCTAAGCGCATAATTAGTGCCGAATGTATCCGGCAGGAAAATTGATAGGCCGTGGCCGTATTTTTCCCACCAGTTTTCATGAAGAGTTACAAAGGATTTTTTAAGTGATTCGTTGGTCCCATCAAATTGCAGCGCGGCAAAAATCATTGAAAGCTCATGAGCACATGTGCCAATCGCCATCTGGTTATATTCCATAGCCAGTTTGGTATTGGAAGTACCCATGAATTGATCGGGTAATTCTTCAGTTATTCTGGCTACCACAAACTCATGCCATGGAGCGCTAAATGAGCGCCTGTTGCCAAAATCACTGAATTTAACCTGTGGATGCATTTTAAGCAGCTTTATTTTTTCGTGCAGCCGCTTAATGCCTTCCGCGTAAATAGCTTCTCGTTCAAGCCGGCTCATTTTTTTAAGTTGAGCTCGGTAAAAGAGACCATTTACGATCCGAAGCACGGGAATTTCTGCATGCATGAATTTCTTCCACT
>CAZVEC010000004.1:2791-8835 GCA_964626035.1 uncultured Candidatus Saccharibacteria bacterium | reverse complement strand
CCTTAAAGCAGATATCCAATTGTCCGTCTGTGGAATATTTGAATTCAATTTTAGGGAATGTAAATTTACCCAAAAAATCCAAATAATCCTCATTGAACATTCTTACATCATACTCGTTCATTCCACGAAGATAATGAATGTCACTTCGTCCGATGAAATCTTTGCTGTTCTGGATATAAGCGATCTGTTGGTAGAAATCTACCGCTTTTACATAATCCGCAAGGCGCACATCTGTGGTGCGGTTTTTAAACCTCCATTCGACTTCGGCATCGCGGTACTGGGGATAGTCATAAATGAATCCACCCATGGAGAATTTGTAGAAATCGTCTTCCATGAGGGATCGAACGATCGGCCCCTCCATGGTTTCTTCATCAATTCTCTTTAGATCAAAACTGCTGAATTTTTTCATTTTGAAGTTTTTAGTTTTCGGTTAGTACTTTTTCCGTAGTCATTACATTGACTCCGGCATTTTTCATTTCATCAATCGCACGATCCTCGTCATGCGGATCAATATTCACCGCGCGGCAAGCATCAAGTAAAAGATTCACTTTCAATCCTTCCTTGATTCCATCCAGAGCCGTCTCTTTGACACACCAGTCGGTAGCAAGTCCGCAGACATAAATTTCCTCGACATTATATTTATCAAGGACATGTTCCAGTGCTCGGCCGCATGCCGCTTCAGCCTTTGGATCAAAGGCGGAATATCCGCCATCATCCTTAGTGTCCATGCCTTTGGAGACAAAGTGTACTTCCGGCTCTCCAACAATTTTGAGTGATGGATGAAATTTTGCACCGTCAGTGTGCTTTACACAATGCACGGGCCAGAGTCCGCCAAAATCTTTAAAATGTTTTGTTTCGGAAGGATGCCAGTCGCGAGATGCGACAATTTTCCAACCATTTTTGTGAGCATGCTCAATCATTTTATTGATTGGTGCGACCACCTGATCGCCATTTGGAACAGCTAAGGTTCCTCCGGGGCAGAAGTCGTTTTGAACATCTACAATAATTAATGCCTTTCTTTTCATAGTTGTTTTTATTAAGTTATTAATGTATTATGATCATAGATAGTGTAATCTATACACTATATTATGTCAAATTAAATTCGAGTAAAGCATACCATATTTATGACAATAAGTCAATCAAATTGAGGGTAAAATTCGGGGAGACCCCCGGGGTTAAAGATGCCCCAACCCCGGGGGTCGAGGAGAATTTTAGCATCAATTTTAATGGAAGTGGTAGATATAAAAAATCTATAAAAACTGATATAATTATTTAACAAATACTAAAATGAAAACAAAGCCTAAAATTTATATTAAACCGCTTTCGGTCAAAGATATTGATCATGTAATGAGCTGGGTGAATGATCCGGAGATTATTAAGAATTTTCAGAATTTTGGACGAAAATTTACGAAGAAGGAAGAGCTTGATTACATTAAAGAATTAATTAAAAGCAAAATTAACTTTGCTTTTTCTGTCTTTAATGAAAATGGTGATTATATTGGTCAGATTTCAATTAATCAAATTAGCTGGGCAAATAAGCTGGGGCGATTGGCGTTGATTATAAAAAAAGAATATTGGGGGGTTGGGTATGCTCAGCAAGCAATACCTCTCATTATTAAATTTGCCTTCCGTAAACTTAGGTTGAATAAAGTCTGGCTGATGGCTTATTCATCAAATAAAAAAGGACTTCATGTTTATGAAAAAGTTGGTTTTAAACAAGAGGGATTATTGCGGCAGGAATATTTCTGGAAAGGCAAATATCACGATATGGTGAGAATGGGAATCCTAAAATCTGAATTTAATAAATAGGCGCTAGGCGCTAGGCCGCTAGGGAACTAGCTAGAGCCTAGAGCCTAATGCCTAGAGCCTAGTTGATGAAAACAATCGCTTTATTTTTCGGATCATTTAACCCGATACATAATGCCCATTTAAAAGTGGTGCAAGACGTAATAAAGAGCTATCCGGAGATAGATGAGCTTTGGTTTGTCGTTTCTCCGCAGAATCCTTTCAAGGAACAATCAGGTCTCGCTCCTGAGGATGATCGTTTGAAAATGGTAAAACTTGCTGTAGGTGGCGAAACTAAAATTAAAGCCAGTGATTTTGAATTTTATTTACCTAAGCCATCATTTACAGTTAATACTATGTCAGAATTATCAAAGAAATTTCCGGATAATAAATTTATATTGATATTTGGAACAGATGTAGTAAATGAACTTGGTAAATGGAAAGACTATAAAAAAATCACGGATAATTATGAGATTATTGTTTTTATCCGTGATGATCAGAAAATTAGTGATAAAATTAAGAAGAAGGTGAAAATTTACGGCACTATTAATAGTGATATGCCGAATTCCTCGACTGAAATTAGAAGTCTAATCAAATCAAAAAAGCCTTTCAGATACCTTGTGCCGAAATTGGTGGAGGAATATATAAAGGAGAATAATCTTTATATATGAGCTAAAAGATTCATTCTTGGCACAATTTTTTTGGAACCCGCATAATTTTTTGCAGAAAATTTACTCAAGACTCGCGCCGTCGCGCTCCGTAGTTTCCAAAAAAATGTGCCTCAAATGAATTTAAATTTGCGAAAATTAGCTTGGTATTGGCGTTTATTTGCTTCTAATTTTAGAAGAATTTTTTGAGCTCGTTTGGATCAGTAGACACAAATGAATAAAGCTGAGCGGGGCGCTGTTTGCCACCTGTGCTTTTTTTAGCAACTTTCTTGATTAGGCCGATTTGGAGGAATTTCTTTTGGAAATTACGCTTGTCGAATTTCTTATCAAAAATAGCCTCATATGTTTTCTGTAGCTGTGAAAAAGTGAAAAATTTTGGTAAGAGAGAATAAGCAGCATTTGTATACTCTAATTTAGCTTGAATTCTTTTGATAGCGTATTGGATAATTTCATTATGATCAAAACCAAGCTTCGGTAATTCCTCAATTGAATAAAGTTTAGGATGCTGAGTAGTCCCGGTTTCTTTAATTTTTATCTCTTCAGGTGGAACTAAAGCAAAATAACTTACACTGAAAACTGGGCCGCGCGGATCGCGAGAGGGCTTATCGAAGGTATACAATTGTTCGATATAAACTGCTGAAACCCCGGCTTTTTCTTTTAGTATTCTTTGGGCTGCCTTTTTTGAAGTTTCGCCTTCGTGAAGAAAGCCGCCAGGCAGAGCCCATGCGCCTTTAAATGGCTCATTATCTCTATTAATGAGAAGAATTTTAAGATTACCTTCCTCGATGGTGAAGATAACGATATCGACTGTAATTGTTGGATTTAGAAATTTGGACATAATTTAAGTTTAATACTGTGAATTATGAAATTCACTTAGTAAAATGATCGAGGTCCGACCTCCGCCAGAAATCAGCCGAGGACGGACCTCGATCAGGGGGTTATAAATTTTTAATTTCATTTAGCCAAAGGCTTGCTTCTGCATCCGATGGCATTCTCCAGTCTCCGCGGGGGGAGAGGGAAACCGAGCCCACTTTTGGACCATCCGGCATGACAGAACGCTTCCATTGGTTTCTAAAGAATCTGCTAAAGAAGACACCAATCCATTTCTTAATTATCTCATTGGAATATTTTTTTTCGAAGGCTTTTTGAGCCATAAAATATATTTTTTTAGGCGATGCGGTCCAACGGATGAAATGATAAAGGAAAAAATCATGCAGTTCGTAAGGCCCGATCAACTCCTCTGTTTTTTGGCTTATTTTCCCGGCTTTTGGCTTGGTAAGTTCCGGTGATATTGGCGTATCTATAATTTTCTTCAAAACATTGCCGAGTGATGAACCGCCTTCTTCTTCAGCTACATGTTCCACAATATATCTAACCAGAGTTTTAGGAACGCTTGCATTTACATTGTAGTGAGAAATATGATCGCCGGTGAAAGTGTTCCAGCCCAAAGCGATTTCTGAGAGATCTCCGGTACCGAGAACAATCCCGCCGATTTGATTTGCGCGGTTCATAAGTATCATAGTGCGATAGCGAGCTTGAACATTTTGGTATGTCACATCTTCTTTGTCTGGATTATGGCCGATATCTTGAAATTGCTGAAGGGATCCTTTACTTATATTTATTTCTTCGAGAGACACATTGGCAGCTTCTGCCAAAAGATAAGCATTTGATTTAGTGGTATTAGTGGTGCCAAAGCCGGGCATGGTGATGGCGTGCAAATTTTTAACCGGCATATTTAATTTTTTCAATGCTCGCAATGCAACTAAAAAAGCCAGCGTTGAATCAAGGCCACCGGAAAGACCCAAAACAATTTTATTCATTCCAGAATGCTCGATTCTTTTAGCGAGTCCGGCCACTTGGATACTGAATACTTCTTCCACATTTTTTCTTCTTTCTTTCT
This sequence comes from uncultured Candidatus Saccharibacteria bacterium, assembly GCA_964626035.1. Lineage (GTDB taxonomy): Bacteria > Patescibacteriota > Minisyncoccia > Phycocordibacterales > CAZVEC01 > 2-01-FULL-42-20. The sequence continues at coordinate 4,482 of CAZVEC010000004.1, read as the reverse complement.
GGTCGTAAGGCAGGAAGGGTGTCGGAGAAATAAATCTATAAAGAGGTGTTTTTATATTACCTAAAGATAGTGGGGTTGCAATGAAACGAAAATTCTTGTTTAAGTCACGAGCATTATCGGCAAATGTTGTCGTCTTATATCGATCTGTTAAACAGCGCTCAATATCAACATCAGCATAGGTAATTGTGTCGTCAGTAAATCTATCGCTTTCCTTTAAAATTACGCCGTTTTCGGCAATGATCGAGTGGCCCGAAAAGACCAAGTCCGTGGTTGATTCGGAAGGTCCGCAAGCACTGTAGATATATACGGAAGCAGTTTTGCCGGATTGCATTTTTACAAGACCTCTTCGATAGTCCGCTTTGCCGACGATTTCATTTGAAGCAGAGAGATTGGCTAAAATGATTGCTCCGGCTAGAGATTGGTATGAGCTGGGCGGTATAGGCATCCAGACATCTTCACATGTTTCAATTCCTAAAATTAATTCTTGATTAACTGGATCTTTAAATAATAAATCTGTGCCGATCGGAACTGTTTTGCTAAATAAAGTTATTTCTTTTGATATAAGTTCGCGACCTGATGTAAACCATCTTTTCTCATAAAATTCCTTATATTCAGGAATATGTATTTTGGGTACAAGGCCTAAGAGCTTGCCTTTTGATATTACAGCTGCCATATTAAAAAGTTTTCCTTCTAATAAAAAAGGGAAGCCTACAGTAATGGTAGAATTAATTTTTTCTGATTCATCGGTAATTTCTTTTACAGCCTTTAAAGCACTTTCCAAAAGAATTCCTTGTTGGAAAAGATCACCGGCTGTATATCCGGTAATAGAGAGCTCAGGAAATACTATTAGCGAAGCACCCTCACTTGAAGCTTTTTTTGCAGCTTCAATTATTTGTTTAGTGTTAAATTCAACATCGCCGACTTTGAGCTTGGGCGTGGCGGCAGCTACCCTTAAAAGCTTGTAATTTTTATATAGTTCATTGTTTTGTTTTGACACATTTTTCATATAGTGTTAATCTTACACTAAGGTAAAATAAAAGTCAAGAAACTATTAATTTGTGGTAATATAATATTATGTTTGACCCAAATAAAAAAATAATATCCGTTTTTTCTGAAGAAGAGAAGAAATTAATGATGGAGGTCGAAAGTAGTTTAGATAGGAAATTAGGAGAAGTAAACCATGTCTTTAGGCTTCCAAAGCCGGAATCATACCCTAGGCGTTTTTTTGTGCCGGATGAAAAGATAAAATGGTCTGAAGATTTTTCAGAATACAAACCTAGGTACTTTGTTCATCAAAATGTTTTAAAAAATGATCAAACAATCAATCCTAGAGGCTGGGCGAATCCGGAAGATATCAGTAAAGTCACAAAAGAAATAAAAAGTTTTGAACCACGGATTCTTTTTGATAAAGATGGCCATCCGCTTAATCCACGCGGACGTACTGGATTAAAAGGCAGAGGGCTTCTTGGTAAGTGGGGTCCAAATTTTGCCGTTGATATCGTCTTAACTAGAAAAAATATTGAAACTAAAAAAATTGAGATGTTAATTATAAAAAGATCGGATAATTTCCTGCAGGCAACGCCGGGCGGCATGATAGATATGGGTGAATCAGCGTTGGAGGCTAGGCAACGCGAGCTGACCGAGGAGACTGGGGCAGAAATTGATCTTTCTGATATGACTGAACTTTATCA
>CAZVEC010000004.1:0-2781 GCA_964626035.1 uncultured Candidatus Saccharibacteria bacterium | reverse complement strand
TGATGATTTTAGAAATACAGATAATGCGTGGATGGAAAGTTCTGTTGGCTACAAGCATTTGGATGATAATCTGGCCAAGACTATTGAGCCAGTGAGCGGTGATGATGCCCTAACTGCATCATGGACACCGGTTGATCAAAACTTGATTGAAAACATGCATGCCAATCATGGGCTTATTATTTTAAAATCCTTGCATAATTTGTACTCGAGAAATTTAGCTGATCTAGATTCAGATGAAAAGGGAAGAATTATGAGTTTATTTAAAAACTTTTTAAATAAAAAATAATCATGCTGATTAAATTCGACAAAAATTTAATAAATCAGGATATTTATGCCGAGGGTGTTGAGTTGAGGCAGATCATGGGTGATCGGCCGGGAAAGAAACCGGTACCGGAGGACAAGAAGCGATTTGTGGCGAGGCTCAAGAGCCCTGTACTTGTCACAGATATGCCGGAAATTGTGCGTCAACTTAGAGATAGTACCGTACGCGATACCGTCTTTCAACTTTTTCAGGCTTACCCTAGAACAGTGGAGTACGATGGAGTGGGCGCATGGTGGCTCCCTCAAAGGCATAAAAATGTTTGGTGTCCTTCGATCGACACTCTTGTTTTTGCGCGGGCACTCAAGAAAATTTTGAGCAAGAATAATAATTTTATAAAAGCGGCCGAGGTAGGCTGCGGTTCCGGTTTTTTGAGCAAGTACATAAGTCTAAAAAATAAAAACACAAAAGTAGTTAATTTATTCGATATTAATCCATACGCTCTTTTATGCGCTCGAGATAACATAGTCGGTATAAAGAAAAAATTTAACTTTTCGATTAAAGACTGGAAAAAAGAGAGCAGAAATAAAAAATATGATTTATTGATTTGTAACCCACCATATATTCCGCGACCAAAAAGTTTGGATAATAATCCATATGAAGGACTTTCGCTTATTCGCGAGATACTTTTTGAAGGTCCTAAACACTTAAATCAGGGTGGTGTAATTATGACTACTTATTCAAGCCTTTGCGAAAAAGAATTTAAAAATTATGTAAAGGAAGCAGGCATTAAATATGAAGTAATGGAAAAAATGCGCGTGCCACTTAAAGTTTTGCCGGTGCTTAATAATAAAGAGTGGATGAAGTATTTAACCAAGACAGGGAAGCTAAAAAAGCACCATGAGAAAGGTTATCACTACTGGCAGACCATTTATATAGTAAAAATCCAACCCTAATCATGACAAAAAAAATTGCACGAGGCGAAACCTCCTGCAATGCCTGATTTTATTACTTTTTATGCTGTTGAAGTCAGACTTCAACAGAACCCTCTCTAGGTTCTACGACCCATTGACAAAAGTATTATATATGTTATAATATTTAAACAAATCAAACTGTTCTTAACCAATTAAAAAAACCGCTAAAAATGAAAAAAATCGCTTTATTTTTGCTGTGTATTGCATTTTTGCATACAACGCAAGTTTCAGCTCAGACTGATCTAACTGAATCAAATTTAAGATCATGTGTTGACCAATTTGCCAAAACGAATAGTGAACTCTTGGCTTTCATGCGGGACACATCATCGGTTTTTGATAAGCCACTTACAACAGAGGCGAATATCAATAGCGCCTTTTTGTTGACCAGTAACATTGCCGATCAAACATTGGCAAACATTAAGAAATTGCACAAGTACACAAAAAAGCAGTACAAATTATGCAATCGATTAATGAAGCGACATCCTGATGTTGATATTTGTATGCCATGCGAAGTTCCGCCCATATTTATCGTTGGCAGCATAAAAATCGTAACTCTTGATGCAATAGTTGTAAGCAAGGGACTTGAAGAATTAAAATGCAAAGACATATCTCCCGCAGCCCTATTGATTTTGCAGGAAAAATTGGAAAATATTATTGCGATTAATACAGAGGTTAAGGATATGTGTTTTGCGATGTTGGAACACACGATTAGTAGTCATTAGATTTTTTTTATTTAAAAGTCCTCCAAACGGGGGACTTTTTCTTTATAACATTCTCACATTCTTGAGAATGTGAGAATGTTGTTGTATAGAATTTACAGGAAAAATAAGGGAATTTATGTTGCGACCCGCGGGGTCGCAACATGTCACAACAATTGCATTTATTATTTGTTTTGATAGTATTTGGTTGAAATCAATACTTACCTTAAAAACTGAAAATTATGGAAATAATAGTTTCAAATCCAAAAGTTTCCGAACGGGAATATATCAAAAAAATTGAGAAACTGGCTGAAAATTTCTGGCGCTCGGAAGAGCAAACTCGAAGGATGCCTCGCCCGAACATGTATTGTCCACCCGATTGGCCCTCACACAGAAAAGTGACAGTCGATGTCTTTACGAAAAATATTTTCAAAAAAGACGAAATTGAGCTTATCCTTGATTTGGTAAAACAGCGCAATAAATTTATTTTGTATGTGCATGAAAGTGAAATGAGATTCTATCCGATATTTTGTCTTGTGTGGAACATGAATCCTCCAATGGCTGGATGGAAAGGTTCTCAAACAAGGAAATATTTGATTAAATTCAAAGAGGAACACTTGCCGAATGAATACAAAGAGGAAGAATTGAAAAAACTGCTTGACGTCCTTTATGGAAGCGAGAATTTACAAAAATTAAGCGCTTACGATTACAAGCTTCCCGAGCGTGAAAGTTTTTTCAATAAATTTTATTATTGAAAATTATTTAAAAAAAGTCCTCCGAATGGGGGACTTTTTCTTTAATCCGCAGGAAACCCCGCACGATGCATCCCGCAGGTAGTGCGGGGATGAAT
>CAZVEC010000003.1:20647-28489 GCA_964626035.1 uncultured Candidatus Saccharibacteria bacterium | reverse complement strand
GTTTATTATGAGCTATAGCGTAAAGATAATACTTCCCCTTTTTCATATCCATTGATAATGACCAAATGGTTTTACTGAAAGGAGAATTTTGCCTAATATATGATGTTTTATCTAAGATTAATTTAGTTATATTGTCCTGTTTAATTTTATCTGCCCCGATCAAATTGATGTTTCTTAACAGGTCATAAAAACGAATAAAGGCATTAGTGGTTGGGCGCGAGGTTAAAAGCAGGTCTTCTTTAGCTAAGGAAGGATCTAGATAAAAATTAGTTTTTATTAAGACTCCATTTTTTGGCTCAATGACTTTGTAATTTTTCCCGCTCGCATGTTCAACAACCGCCATTTTCCCGCTCTTATCCGCTATAAAAAAATTCTTTGGACAGCAAACAGGAATTTTTTTAAACATAGATAAAGCCTCGGGTACGGTTTTACATTTTTCGATGATTAACTTTCTGATATGAGATGATGTTAACCCATAGAGAGTATTCGGCCCAAAGGCGGCAGAAATTCCAATATATAATCCTTTTTCGTTAAGGGCATCATCAAGGTAATAAAACTGATCTTCTTTTCTAAATCCCGGGTAATAATTATTATCTGTTATGGCAGTGTAATTATAGGATTGAGAATTGATGTATTTATACACTGAAGCAAATGTTTTTGGGTACCAATCATAATTACGCCCCACAAAAGTGCCAAATTTATTTTTTACTCCAAAGATAGTGCAACTCGTTCTAAGTCTATTTTTATACCAAATGATTTCTCCGGTGATATTTGAATATATCACTTTTTCAGAATCATAACCGCCCCCCTCAGAAATACCCTTTAACTCTTCCAATAATTCAGGATAAAACTTTTTATAATAAAACAATTGCTTTTTATACAAATCTTTATCAATTTTTTCATTATCAAAAGACTTACCGTTTTTTCGGTATATCTTACCCAACTGTCTGCCAATATCTCTATAACTTCCTTTAAATATTATTTGTTTCATTTTTCTTAAATTATTTCTTCATCCGAGACAAGAAAATGCGATTGATAAATATAAGGGCAAAAAGACTGGCAATGGCAATCATGAAGCTTACTTTGAAAACCCCGACAATGATAGCCAGTAAAGCATATATAAAGATTTGGGGTAGCATAGAACTTGCATTGCGAATAGCTACGGCAAGCAAACTATCTTTTACTCTGGCTCTTTCCAAAATATTGCTCTCTAGAGGAATGCTTACCAAAATCGCAAAAAATCCCATTACAAATACACTTACATAATAAATAACTGGATTTGGAAATAATAATCGAAAAATCCAAACAATAGCTATTGCAAAACTTCCAATAGTTACAAGTTTTGTTTGGTTTTCTTTTGTAACAATACCGGTGAAATAAGAAAAAATAATAGTGCTGACGGAAGCGACTATGGCCAATCCCCCTATAGAATTCAACGTGCCAAAAAAAGAAAAAATAAAAAGTGGCCACAACAAACTCTCCATTGATGAGTTAATAGAATACAACGCCAATGAAAGATAATCCCGTCTTTCCCGCAAATCGGCGAAAAATTCTTTAAACGAAATTTTCTTCAGTGACGGTTTGTTACGGATGTGTTTAAGCTTCAATAGAGGTAATATTGAAAGTACAAATATTAATATACTGGAAACAATTAAAATACTTTTACTTCCAAACAATAACAACATTGTGCCTATATAGCCGGTCCAAGCATCCCTGCAAAAGCACGAACACTGTGCATTATTCCTGTTTTCCTGCCAGCCTGCGATGATTGCCCACTTGATTCAATGAAAAGATACATATGCGAAACCCAATAAAATGAATCATAAATCGCATTTAGAAGTGCGAGAATCAGAAGAATCGTCCACGCGTTGGGAGTCAAGAAATAGAAAACGGAAAAATAACCGATTATGGCAAGAGTCGCTATGATAATAACCGTCCTTGCGCCCCATGCGACAACCAATCGTCGAGCCAAAAAATTCAGTGGCACATCAATCAAATGATAAATTCCATAAAATATTAAAGCCTCTGTCACTGAATAACCCAATTGCAGCAAAAGAATTGGTATAAAAATTGCTATTAAGGAACGCGCAACTGTATGCAGCCATACAGAAAATTCGTACAGCCAAAAATCCGAATGGATAGCAGCATATATTTTATTGCCATAATAATGATGAAATTGACGCATAATTTACATAATATTTAACTCCATCATATTTTCTTCCTCAACAATATAAACAAATCCGAGACATTGGCACCGGTGGCGCCGGTCATAATCATGTCGCCGGATTTTTGGAATGTCGGATAAGCGTTGAAATTGGCGATGTATTCATCTAAATTTAGGCCCAGTTTTTCGATTTTTTCTCGAGTAAATTTGTCCACAATAGCGCCGGCGGCATCGCAATTATCTAGCCCATCTGATGCGAGTGGTATAAAAACAGAGTTATCATCAATCAATTTAACCGCCTTCATTGCCATAAAAAGATTGCGGCCGCCCGAACCGCCCTTTTTGGTCACGACGAGCTTTGGTTCTCCAGCAGCGAGAATTACTTGAGGTCGGACCTCGAGTTCCTTAGAGGACCGACCTCCTAAAATACGATCCAATGCGATATCAATATCGTCATATAAATCAGTGGAAATAATATTTGGCTCAAGATCAAGATCTCTCGCTTTTTCTGCCATCGCATCCATGGCCGTTTTGTTTGAAACCAAGATAACATTATGCACTTTTTCAAAATATTTATCTTCTTTCGGTGTCTCTACTAATTGAAAATCTCCTAATTCATATTCATCTATAATCGTCTGCACTTCAGGTACGGTTGTTTTATCAAAATAAGTAGGCCCTGAAGCTACATCTTCATACTTATCCCCGGGCACATCGGAAAAAATTAAACTAACAACAGTCGCTGGATAAAGGACTTTTGCCAAACCGCCTCCTTTCAAAGATGAAATATGTTTTCGAACAGTATTTAGTTCACTGATAGTTTTGCCTGTTTTTAAGAAGCTATCATAAAGCTTCTGACCTTGCTCGCATTCAATCTGATTTACACAAAGAAGCGCCGATCCGCCGCCTGAGACCAAAACGATCACTAAATCATCCTCTGTGGAATTTTCTGCTATTTGCAGGATTTTACTGCCCGCCTCAACATTTTGCATTGATGGCCGAGGGTGCGTGCCGGCAAATGTTTCAATAATGTCGCAAGTTTTCGCTTCAAGACCAATCACCGCCCCCTCAGAAATTTTTGGACCTAGAACTTTCTCAAGCGCCTGCGCGGCATCGCAAGATGCTTTACCGAATCCGATCACTTTAATTTTTTTGAATTTCGAGAGGTCAAATTTTTCCCCTTTCATAATCAAGATATTTTCCTCTAATTTAACTGAATTCGCCACAACATCTGCAGTACTGATAGCCTGAAGCCCAGCCTCGGCGATCTCCAAAGCGTTTTTTCTCTCAGGCGTCACCGCTAATTCCTCAAAATTTTTAATCCATTTGTTTTGCATTTTGTTTTATTTATAACCATTTATCTAATAACCAATCAATGTCTTGTTTTTCAGACCATTGTTTTTTCATTTCTTCGAATATTTCTTTTGTTTCAGTATAAGGACGGCCATCAATTTTAAAAAGTTTTTTATACGGTTCCCAACTTTCCATAACAGTATTAAACGCCTCGGAAACCTTCCAAACATATTTCGGATCATCTTCCTTTATTTTATCACCTTCTTTTATACTGTATTTATTATCAATGTAATCAAAAAATATAAAATGAAGCATCTCGTGCGCTATCACGTATGGAGCCGTGCCTTGTCTACGGTGTTGAAGTGGAAAAAAGAAAATCTTTTTCTGGATAAACCGTGGAAACATATTAAAATTAGTCCCGATCCCGGTATATTTCCCTTTTGGAAATTGATAGCCGTTAAAGATTTGTTCGATTATTGAAAAATAATCATTCTCTATCTTTTGCCACTCCTCTTTTGCTCTTTTAAAATCTATATCAATAGATTCTTTATCTGCACTATATTTATTATTAATGTAGTTCTCTATGATCTCAGAATATTCTTTTTCTGAATATGTCTCATTTAAAATATAATGCAATTCTTTAGGTAAAAACCATTTTAAAAAATCAGGTCTGTCTTTTCTTCTTTTTAAAAACCCCAAAGCCATCTCAAAATCGCTGTTTTGATTAATCTCAAAATCTATTTTGGGATGGAAACTTTCCTTGCTTATATTAATTTTTTCAGCACTAATTTTCATAAAAAAATAGCAACGTATCTTCCCCTATATTTATTTTCTAATCTTGCCCCCAATGTATCATCTCCGCTTCTAAAATGCTTGCCTTTCTCAACATGTTTGGCTCCGGCAATAATTAAATACTTTCCTGGTTTTTCATTCAGATACCAATTAATGTTTTCAAACATATCCTCATTCCTAGATTCCCCTTTTAAAAAATAATAACCATGTTTTGATGGAGTATAATATTGACTTGTTTGAACCTTAGAAGAATCAATGCATGCTAATGTTTTGTTAGCTTTCTTTACTTTATCAATAATTTTAAGCAAACCTCTGATGTTCTTACCTTCCCTTTCAGCTCCATTAAAATAACGCTCCAATTTATCATCTATTTTACCGCTATTAACATAAGTATTAATAGAATCTTGAAAATCTATCGGCAATTCCAACAAAACTCCATCCAAAAAATTCAAATACTTATCAAGAAAAGTTAGAATCACGTCATCATGTAAACCGTGACGATTTTCAGCCAAAACAATTATTTCTTTTTTATCAATTTGTAGGTTATCTATTTTATTATCAGCTTTTTCATTTATCATATAACTTTCAATGATTATTTGACCAGATTTTGCGGTGTACCGGCAGAAAAGCTCTTTATATTCTCAGTGGTTACTTTCAAAATTTCAGCAATAGCTTCAGTGGTACAAAAAGCGATATGCGGCGTGACGACCACATTCGGCATTTGAATAAGCTCTGCCACTGGGCCTCCAATATTTTTTTCCGATTTTAATTGACGTTCACCTTCAAGTACATCAAGTCCGGTGCCGGCTAAAGTGCCATCTTTAAGAGCGCTTACGAGGGCTTCTGTTTCAACTATTTCGCCTCTCGCCGTATTAATCAAATAAGCGCCTTTTTTAAATTGCTTTATATTTTCTTTATTTATCAAATGAAAAGTAGTTTCATTGTATGGGGTATGAATAGTAACAATATCAGAAGCGGAAAGAAGTTCCGTTAGAGGAATATATTCAACGCCAAGTTCCTCGGCGAAAACATAGTCAGGATAAAGATCAGTTGCTAAAATTTTCATTCCAAAGCCTTTAGCGATACGACATACATTTTTTCCAATTTTACCAGTGCCGATCACACCAATTGTTTTTCCGAACAAATCAAATCCCTTAAATTGCATTATTTCAATGTCAAAATTATTCTCTGCTTTAATCTGTCTGTTAGCCTCGCCGGCCTTTCTGGAAAACTCCAAAAGCAAGGCGAAAGTATGCTCGGCCACGGTGCGCGAGCCATAAGCCGGCACATTAGAGACGACAATATTCTTGCTCTCGGCATATATATGATCAATATGGTCAAAACCAGTAGAGCGAGTGGAAATAAATTTTAATAGTGGTAGCTGATCAATAATTTCCTTACTTATCTCAGAATTAATAAAAACAGACATAATTTCAGCATCCTTAGCCAAAGAAACATTATCTAAACTCAATTTTTCACTTGAAAAAACCGCATCAATTTCAGGCAATAATCCTTTCAATATTTTTTCTTCTTCTTTATTTGTCTCAAAAAATACAATGCGCATGTTTTCATTATATCATAGCTTGAAAATATTTGTGGTACAATTGAACCATTATTAATCTAACTCAGCTTTTAAACAAGCCTTTTAATATGATTTTAAACAAAAAACAGACAGGTTTGGGATTAGGTCTTTTATTCGGCTTCATGCATCTTATGTGGGTGCTGGCGGTAGCTTTAGGTATCGCTCAATCACTGATAGACATGATGCTCAACTACCATTTTATCTCTGCAAGCAAGACAGTCACCATGGTTAACTTGGGATCAGGACTCATGGGAGTGGTCGGTGCATTCATTTGTGGATATATAGTCGGCTGGTTTTTTGCCTTATTCTTTAATCTAGCAAGCAAGAAAAGCCAATAAATAAAACATGAAAAAACGCGCTGCAAAGCGCGTTTTTTTTGTATAAACTATTTCTTTTTCTTTGGTTTCTTTTTTTCCTTCCTTTGTGAATTGTTTCCTTTTGCCATATGATTTTGCGCAGGAGCGCATATTAAAATAAATTTCAATATTTATAATTCGACCCGTTAATTGTATCACATTATATCATAACCAAAATAAAATTTAAAAAGGCTTGCGAAACTTCGCAAGCCTTTTTTGTTTTTTACTTCATTTACCGAGTAAAACGGCCGCCATAATCGGAAAGACAAGAGTGGCATCGCTTTGGATAATTTTATAATAGCTCTTTGTAGAAAGCTTATCCCAAGTGATTTTTTCTTTTCCTCCCGCCCCGGAATATGACCCATATGACATTGGTGATGAACCAACTTCAATAAAACCCGCCCAATCGCGCACTTTTTTTATCATAAGATCATGCTTGAGCGATGGTACCACGCAAATAATAAAATCTGCAGCAATTCCCCCACCAAGCTGGAGAAATGCAATTGGCGCATCTTTTGAAGCATCCATATACCAATCATATGCCAAATGCATATATTCCGGACCTGTCTTCATAACACTGCTTTCCACTGTGAGTAAATCTCTCTCCTTATGTTTGCCAACATAGCTGTAACTGGAAAAAATATTACCCATCGTAGAATCTTCAAAACCCGGAACCACAATCGGAATATTTTTTTCAGATGCTGCAAGTGTCCAGCTATGCATCGGATTCGACTTAGGATCGGGCTTAATCAATTTGTTTCTGTACAAATTGCGAAAGTATTCATGAGGAAAAAAACTTTGTCCTCCCGGCCAAGCATCAAGCCACATTTTATGAAGATGTGGTTCAATGATCCGCACACTTTCGTCTTCCGGCAGAAAAGTATCGGTGATTCTACGCAGTCCTGCATCACGAAGCTCCATTTCCTGTTCTGGTGTAAGTTCGGTGTAATTAGGAATATAAGCGTAATGCGAATGTGCCGAGTGACGATAAAACGATTCTTCATGATTGGCGCCCGTGGCAGAAACCAGATGCACCTTGCCCTTTCTGATCAATTCAGCCAGCATGACTCCTACCTGAAACGAACTCAAAGCCCCGGCCAAAGTCACGACCAGTTTGCCGCCATTGTCCAAATGCTTTTTGAGCCAGATGGCAGATTCAATGGTCGCACCGGCATTGCAGTGAAGCATTGTTTGCGCAAAAAATTTAGTAATAACTCCCTTGTTCTGCCTTTCACTCGCAAATTCAAGGAATTTTTTAAGTTCACGATCCCTTTCCTCTTGGGTCTGGATCATACTTCTTAGTTTGGGCGAAAGCTTCTTGAGCTTCTCAGTCATAGTCAGATTTTTTGTCATAGATATTTGTTATTAGTGAATATAAAAGAAAAATTCCCTCATACATTCTCATAAATACCCGACCAAGTCAAATTGCGGTAATTAATAAAGACCTTAAAGAAGTGTTTGAAAATATATTGTAATAATTAAAAAAACATTATAAAACCCGCAGAAATTTCTGCGGGTTTTCATTTTATTTTATTACAGCGCAAACTCATAAGCATTAATATATTCTTCCAGTTCTTTTGGACTATCAACAATAGCGATCAGGTTTTTATATGGAGTTTCCGTAAGAATTTTTAAAGTAGATTTGGCAAGAATATAAT
>CAZVEC010000003.1:0-20637 GCA_964626035.1 uncultured Candidatus Saccharibacteria bacterium | reverse complement strand
AATCCCTGTCATGCATCCCCCATGTCACGGCTATCGTGGGGATATTCACAACCCCTGCCTCCAGCAAGTCGCCTACAGTATCTGTGATAAAAAGCATTTTTCCAATATTTTGACCAAACTGCTCTGAAATCATTTTAAATTTTTCAGCCTTGCTAGTATGCATTTCTTTTGTCGCGATTTGAGAAAAACATACCGCGATACTTTCACGCAGAAGTAGCGGCATACAATTGACAGTCATAGCTGAAGTGTTGATGACAAGAATATATTTCTTAGCAAGTCTTTGTACAAACTCTTTCATGTCTTTGTACATAGGCTGTTTAGCCTTATTTTGAGTATAAATTTGCCAGCGTTTATCGCGCTCCTCATCTGTCTCCTGCTTCTTTATCCATGTAGGTTTTTTCATTTCATCATGAATATTATTCTTATGCATACTTTTAATAGCCTCAGGGGTTACACCCGGATACAATTTAAGCATGTCCGCACTTGCCAAATCTATAGTATCAAACAGCACGCCATCAAGGTCAAAAATAATGACTTTCTTTTCCATGCTTATGATTGTATCAGAAATATAACGATTAATACTTCTTGCTTTACATAGTTAAATATGTTTAAATGCAGACGAATTTGTATCACTTTTAAAACTAAAGAAAATGAAAACAAAATTGGAATTAATCCTTGAAAAGTTCAAAAAGCGAGAGGATGTTATAGTCGTCTCAAAAAATGAGGGTCTCAATATTGCCGGGCATGTCATAATTAATAATGAAATAAATTTTGAATCCGTATTGATTGCTGGCATTAATCATGTGATCAGTCTTGATATAGCTCCTAAAAAGGGACTGTACGAAGTGGACGAACTTCAAAACTTTATGCTTGACCTAATGCCGGAATTAGAATTTTCTCATAAGGTAGACTTTGGCGAACATGGAAAGGAGATTTGCGATACTAATCACCTTTACCCGGGCTTAATCTGTTTTGACGAGGAAATCGGCACCTGTATTACGGAAAGAAAAGTAACCATTTCGGATGAGAAACTTGCTAAAAAAATTCAAGATCAAGGTTATTTCAGTGATAACTCAGACTGGGTAATAAAAGAAAAGAAATTGCTGCAAAGAAGAATTATTATCTCCCCTTACCCAAATGAGGATTTGGCAAAAAGAAAACCGCTATGGGGAGGCATGCTCCTTGCTGGAAATTATATGCACCTCAAATGGAAAGCTCGACAGGAAAAATTGAAAACAGCTTAAAATTACATTCTTACATTCTGCAGAATGTAAGAATGTTTTTAACAGAAAAAAGCTTGCGAAAATTCGCAAGCTTTTTTATTATTTGAATAAATAGCATTATGAAACCCTATTATTCCTAGGAAGCCAGTCCATGACTTTTTTTCTATGTATGCCGAGATACCATTCATCAGTCGGAAATAATTTTGGATTCATTTCCTTAAACTTTTTCATGAGTTCTGCATCAGCCAGCATAAAGCCTTTTGGCATATTTTTATTAAATGAGACTAAAAATTCCGGCAATGACAGGGGTATTTGATCAAGTCTCGGTTCTGTTCCGTATTTTTTCATGCGTTGATCATACCACATCTAAGCCAAAAATACAATGTTTCTATAAATTTATACCCATACCTACTATTTTGACGTCATCTTAATTAAACTTTTTATCCAAATCATTTGGTTTAGAACCTTTATTCCCTTTTTTCTTTCCTTCAAAAAATCCTTAATCAAAGCAATATTACCTTCAAATTTTGCATAAACCGCAAAAGCTTCACAAAAATTGTCACGTGGATGAACTTGAGCGTAAGTGGAAATGAAATCAGGATGTTGGTGCTTTGTTTTCAAATTGCGTATATACCCCTTACTTAAATCACCAAACAAATCATAAACTTTTTTGTCTTTTTGCATTTTTTTTGTAACAAAATCTTGAAGTAAAATATGTCCAATCTCATGCAATAAAATATGCTCAATGCTCTGGACGGCCATCCAGCGTGATTTTGCATCTATTTTATTTATTTTAATAATATGGCCACTCTTTGTCCAACTCTCCCCTTTCTTTTCATTTTGAATCTTATATTTTAGATTAAGCCCTATTTTAGCAAGCTTTTTATCTGCTGCTACTTGAATTCTTTTATATTGCATGTATTAAAAAATAAATCATATTAATATTTATAATGGTAAAATCCTATAATTTAAACCTTTATTTTAATAAAGTATAACAAACAAAGGTGCATATCTTTATGTAGCTATATCTTAAGTATATAGTATAATTAACTCATTATTAGTTAAATTAATTATATAACATTATGATAGCACTATTTATAGCTGTTTTAGTTGCTGTAGGCATTGGCGGCACTGCCATTGTCTCAGATAACGCTCGACCTGGAGACGCGCTTTTTGGCATAGATCAGGCGGTTGAAAATGTTCGTATTTCATTAGCGGGCAAAGAAAAGAAAAATAAACTCCGAGTTCGTTTTGCTGAAGAACGAATTAAAGAAGTTCGTGAATTAAAAGAAGAAGGTGATGAGGCTGACGATTCAGCAGAATCGTTAACTGATGAAGAAGATGAAAATATTACCACCAGCATTGAATCGGCTTTAGACTTACTGACTGATCTTGATGAAGCTGAAGAAACTGACAATGCCCTATTGGAGGGATTGGCAGATGACCTAACTGGATATCTGGAAAATCTTCCAGCCGACGCTCGCGTGCAGGTGAGCGATGATAGGCTTAGAATTAAATTCGAAGGTGGACCGGAAAAGATAGAAATCAAGGATCAAGGCGACGACAAAACTAAGATTGACGTGCGCACGGAAGAAGGCCGATTACGAGTAGAAGTCAAAGACGGCCAAATTGAGATAAAAACAAAACTAGAAGAATCTGAGAATAACGACTCATCTGATGACACAACAACAGGACTTGATGAAGCGGAAGCCAAAATTCTTTCAGACAAAACCATCATTGAGGTTGAAATCGGAGACGAAAAAACTACTTTTGCCAGTTCTGCTGTCACTCGAGAAGAAATAATAGCTGCAATAATTGCTAAATTCCCAAGTCTTTCTGCAGAAGAAGTTGGGGCTATTCTTAAAATAGAAACAGAAGATAGTGATGAAGAAGAAGTAGGTGATCAGGATGATGACCTAAATGACGATTCTGACGAAGATGAGATCGATGACGTCGATGACGAAGATATTGAGGATGATAATGGTGATGATGAAGACAACAATGATGAGGATAGTTCCAATGATGATAATGACGAGAGTGAGGATGAAGACAACAGCGGATCAGGTTCAGAAGACGATAGATAATAGTATTATTAAATACTTTAACAAAAAACACCGTTTACGGTGTTTTTTGTTATTATTATTTGTATTATTTTTCTAATTATTCCAATGTAATACTTTTTATTTCTACAGCTTCAATAGGCCTATCTTGTGAATTTGTAGGAGTGTTCTCAATCATTTTCACCACATCCATTCCTTTAGTCACGCGGCCAAAAACAGTATGCTTTGCATCTAGAAAATTATTATTGGCAACATTGATAAAAAATTGGCTTCCATTAGTGTTTGGACCGGAATTTGCCATAGCGATAGTGCCTATATCGTTTTTATTGTTTGGACCAAGTTCATCAGCAAACGAATAACCCGGACCGCCCGTGCCCCACATAGCCATCTTTGAATCATCCTTAGTCAAAGGATCTCCGCCTTGAATCATAAAACTTTTTATTACTCTATGAAATTTCACTCCGTCATAAAATCCAGATCCCGCTAATTTGATAAAATTTGCGGCAGTATTGGGCTTATCTTTCTCGTTAAGCAAAATGGTAATATCTCCTTTGTTTGTATGCAATGTTGCGTTCATAATTTATCATCTAAATTATTAATAATTGTTTCCTCTTTGTTAGCTTCAGGTTTTTCATTTAAGTCAGCAACCTTTTTTTCTTTATTATTTGGTAAAAACCAAAAAACACCAATAACTAATAATATAACACCGACATAAATATATAATTTATTCATCCCGTTAGAGATAGGAAATCTATGATTTCCGTATCATATTTAATTAAAATTGTAATATTATCTTAATTTAAAACCCCGAGTAAATCATTATTTATAACATTTTGATCTCTAACGGGATTCATCCCCTAATATACCAAAAAATTTAATTTTTGGAAGATAAAAATACTTCCAAAGCACCTTCGCCTCCATCTTGAATCTTTGACTGATTATACCGTATATTTCGCCGATTTAAATAAGCTTTCACAAAATCTCCCAGCACTGGCCCATTTTCGCTATTCAATCCCTTGCCGGTAATAATTCGAACGTGTGAATATTGATTCTCTGCAATTAATTCACTAAGAACTTCCTCTGTATCGCTTACAGTATACCCATGCAGATCGATAATACATTGTGGTTTTTGAATATATTTGTTCATAAATTTGCAAACTTTTATGTCTTAAAATACAATTTTGCTTTTTTGATACTACCAAATAAACGATAATCTTTCAATAAATTTGATCTAAACTCAGCTAGAATCCGAATGCTAAATTTAGAAGATAAATAAAAAAACCACTACTTAATTTCGTGGTTTTTATTGTACTGCCAATATAAAGCTTAATAAAACTCTGTAAAATCTGTATCAACTGGATTGTTAGTAAAAATTATTTTTTTGGATTGAAGTTCTTCCAAAGAACAACTAAAGAAAGTGGTCATCTTTTCAATGAAATCTTTTTCTTTTCCAAAAACAGTTGCAAAATCAGCACCATATTTTCTTCTGACAGATATTTCATCCAGCCACTCATCCGGTTTTTCGAAATCTCGATATTCTTTATCTAATTCAAGAATATCTCCTTCATTGAAATGAAAAGAATAAAGCTGTCCATTCGCCCATTCCCTTTTTGGAACATTTTTCTCTATTCTTAATTTCTCCAATCCAAGAAATTGCAACGACTCAACATGCCCGCCACTAAGATAAATTTTACAGCTATCAATTTCAACTCCGTTTCTATAAACAGTAATAGTTGTTGTCTTTGACGTCATGCTTGGCAATTCACCAATAAGTAGTCTCGTAAAGAAAACAATTCTTTTTTTGTCCTTAGCACAAAAGAAAACTTGCGAGGTTTTATTACTAAAAGACACGATTAGTATCCGTTTTATGTTAGTTTCCATTTTTTACTTTTTTAAATTGTTTAGAACTCTTTATTTTTCCATCCAAGACTATCATAAATAATTGACATGTCAAAGGTTTTGATATAGTGTTTTAATGAAAATAAACATAAATTCTTTAAAATTTATCAAATGCTTCACACTAAATGTATATTAAGTCCGAAACATGCATCTGACGGAATAAGAATATCAGTAATGAGCAGGCACACCCTAAGTGATGGAATTACGCCTGATCTTAGAATTAGAAATAATGCCTATGAAATACATTTAAGATTACTCGCCCCATCTCCTAAATTAATCGGAAATTATCATAAAAGGAATCTAGCTTGGGCTGATTTTGAAAAAAGATATTTGGAAGAAATCAGAACTGCTCCTAAAAATTCTATAATAAAACTTATTGCACAGATGGCTTTAAAAGAAGATTTAACCATAATGTGCATCGAAGATAAGGCAGATTTTTGTCATAGGAGACTTCTTGCAGAAGAATGCCAAAGATATGAACCTGCATTAGAAATATCACACCAATAATAAAGGTTCCTAATTGAAGTTATTAAAAAATAAAAAAAACCGAGTTTAAATGCTCGGTTTTTTTATTATCATAAATATTAAATTCTATTTCTTGAAAACGCAATTAGTGCCACCTATTTGACAAATATCTTTTACATGCAAAATTCCCTCCGGGTCAAAATATCCTATTTCTTCAGTTTGTAATCCATTAGGGCCTGGTGTGGTATGAAAAATAGAAAATTTTTGAACACCACCTATATTTCCCTCTGTATACGGTGTTGATACAAATGCGTATGAATTTATCACCAATCCCGCCGATTGCTTGGCTAATTCAGTCTGTCCTTTATAATAATCACTTAACAATGACACTGTAGTAGAGCTGTTATCTCCAACCGAAAGCAAGCTTATATTATTATTTCCACCCTTATCTGTGTCATAACCAAAATATTTTAATTTTCTATCTATGGTTGATACGCCATTAGCATCATAAATTAAGACAGTGTTAGGAAATTCATCTGGAGTATATTCATCTGATTTAGTTGGAGCAACAGCATCAGTCGCAGTTTGAGAAACTAAAACAGTGTTTGAACTTCTTCTAACAATAACTTCAATTTCTTCAGGTTTGCAATTTTGAGCCTCCAGTATTGCCTTTGTGTATGGGGTCAATAATGTTCCCTGTTCAACTTGGCAGCGTTTAAGCACCAAAGGACCTTGGGCTAAATTATAATAAACTAACACAAACAATGCTACAAATGAAATAATTAACGAAATTACCGATATCATTAAACTATTTCTTCTAAAAAAATCTATTGTCATATTTTTATATTCTTTCAAACATATTTAAATTAATAATCTTTATTGTGATTATACCTGCCAATTTTATTCAAAGCAAGCGGTATTGCTAAATGATCGAGACCGGACATTGATCATTGAAATAAATAAAAAAAAGACCGCTGGATTATTCCAACGGCCTGTGTTCGAAAAACAAATTATTGTTCTTCATTTAAGTGTTTATCAATAAATTCCAAAAGTGACTGATTTTCTTTTTTTGACCTAAATTCAGTTATGATAGCCGAGTGCCTATCAGCCATTTCATTAATGGATACTAAATAACAAAAAGCGATTGCGCGGTTATTATCATTTTTGTCGTTTAATAAGGACAGTAAATGTTTCTCACCAGCTCTATCTTTGTCATCACCATTTTTGCAAACAATACCTATTTCATTAATTATCATAGAGCTTGGGTATTGATTACTATTATTATTATTAAAAAGATTAATAAGCTCTTCTAAACTATGATTAGTTCGTCTAGGTATTTTTTGCATATTAATTGGGTTTATTGTTAAGAACTAAAAATTTCCAATCAAGATTACCATAAATGATTGACTTGTCAACGTAAACCGCCATATGTGTGAGCACATTACCACGTTTACTTGACAAGGTTAAATATCTATGCTATACTTTTAAGAAGTAAGGACCTTGAAAAAGCTTGGTTTTTGGGAATATTGGTTAGTTGCTATAACGACTGAATCTTTCGGTCCGTATAATAGCTAACCAATAATTATTAACTAAACCAAATATATATGAAAACAAAAATGTTAGTGCTGATATTCATCGGGATGATGAACATCTTTGGCAGCAAACCAACAGGCGATTGCTTCTGCTATGGCGAAGCAGAAAAAACTATTTATTGTTTTGAAATAAAAGACCATCCGAAATGGCTGCCAAGTAAATTTGAATTCATCCAGGCAGATACTGACAGTAATGGTGTTTTTGAAACCACGTTCATCTGTGAAAATAAAAAAATGAAAGAACTCCAAACACAGGAAATGCCTTTCAAAGTCCATATCTCGAAAGTAAACATTTCAGGAAGAAACATCGAAAGATGTGGCTTTAATTTCGAATATGTTGTGGCCCCCGTAGCTCCTAAGGACACAGCAAAGTCATTAACTTCGGCGCAATAACTTTGCACCGAATAATTAAGAAAACCCTGTCGATCATCGTATCACAGGGTTTTTTATTTTACTTACCCCACCAAACTGCTGTATAATAAATAAATGGCTCAATTTGATGAAGAAAAAAATAGATAAAATTAGCGCAATGCTGACTATCGCAAATGCGAGAAAAAATACACAAAGAAATTTCAAGCGAAGAGAAAAAAGATATTACTGGTGCAGGGAATGTAATTCATACCACACAACAAGTAAAAAATTAAAGCCCTCATAAATATTGAGGGCTTTTATAATACACACAAGTTATAAATTATACATCACTATTGGCCATTAAAATTATATTTCAAATTATCAGCATCCATTCTCCACGGATAAAGCTTCAGAATCGGTACAATTCTCTTTTGGAAATCAGGCGCGAGAGTTTCAAAGAACACTAATCGCTCTGGAGATTCAAGAGGTGTGATGAGTATATCACCATAGGAGAATGGTGCTTCGGGGCAAAATATGAATCTCCCCTCCTCTGCCTCACAAGCAATTTTAAACATTAATTCACGTCGAAGTTCCTCTTCAGTTTTGGTAAAATCGGAATACTGCTTCACTCTTTCAAGAAGATTTTTCATATCCAGTTCAAACGCCTGCCTAGAGACATATTTGAAGAAACTTTCCAGAACCTCCGTATTGGGTTCTGGTCTACCTCCTAATATATCTTTCTCCCAATTATAGAATGTTACTGAATTAAGCCCCTCACCCAAATTTTCAATCATTTTGCTGTACTCTTCAACAATACTGTCTGAAACTCGTCCTCTATCAAGATATGAATCGTTAAAGGTTATGTACCAATCAACTGAAACATTACTCCTGGCAAACAATTTAAGGACAGAAGGGATAGTTTTGTTGAACATTTCCAGCTCGGCTGGTAATGGTAAGAATTGATTTCCTTGAATTTCAAACCTTTTTTCTAAATCTTTTGATAAACAGTATTGAGTCAGAATCTCAACCGGTTTACCATTTAGAATACATTTGTTGATATACTCATCAACCCAATCGTTAATCTTTAGATTATTCGAACGAATTGTTTTGCTTCGTTCACGAAGACTTTGCATGATTGATCTTGTTTGTGGTAATTGCATTTTGACCTCCTTTTTTATAAATTTTGTTTTTAATTTTAAAAGAACAATTTTAATCAACCCAATTCGACGCTTGAGTTGATTAATAATATTCTTTTTATTTTTCTTATTTTTATAACTCATAATATTAAGCGACATATCCGCTTGGGTCTCCGAAGGGACTTGCACCCTCAGCCACTCCTTTCACAAAGGAGCGCTCTTCTGTTGAGCTACGGAGACCATAGTATGGGGAGAACGATCGCCTCCCCATTGTTTACAGGTGTATTCCCGTGCCACCGAGAGATCCACCAAAAGAACAAGTAATGCCTAAGAATTTCATATTCACCTCCTTTTTAGCCGAGTCGAATGACTTTAGGCTTTTAATTTGTTAATAATTTAGAAAAACAAAAAAACCCTCTAAGGTAATAAAAAACCTCCTTTTGAAAAAGAGGCGTTTACTTAGAGAGTTTTAATCTGTGAGAATTTGTTTGGAAAGTATAAATCGCCCCTTTCCTATAAGAGGTTTTTCATACTATGGTGTTTGTTTAATTTGAATCCGTCTTCCATGTTAAATATACTATCATTTTATTAGTTTATGTGTCAAGACATTGCGGCTGCATTCAATGAGTAATTGCGGCCCTACTTAGGTTCTTTATCATGACCATATTTTAGATCATGCATAAAATAGCGTTTCTTGAGCGCAGCCTCATCGCCGTATTTCACAAATGACTTTTCGTGTTCAGAGGGGATATATCCGCGCGTTTCCAAATGAGCTATCGCACAAAAATAACTTTCAGTTCTCCCTGCAATTGTTGACGCATAATGAAGCCAGCCGTTCGCATATCCGCAATAAGCACATCCGATCTTTTCATACCACGTAAGATACGGTAGCTTTTCTCGATCCGTTATCTGGATATATTGCGAGCGTTTTACATAAGGTATTCCGTATATCGGAAAAGCAATTCGATGATAAAGCTCAAGAAAAATATCTAATATGATTAAGGAAATTAGTGGCAACCAAATCAATGGCATGGCTATTAAATAACGTAATAGAAGATTCTTTGAACCGCATTGTTTAATTAAATACATGCGAGCAAGTGTAGCAGTAATCAGAATTTAAACCTAATGAAAACCACTAACTAAAGCTAGTGGTTTTCATTTCTATATGCTATTTGGAAAAAAATTTTATAAAATATTTCTATCTAAAATCAGACATTGTTATCGAGACCACATCTTGAACCATCCCAACCAAGCACTACCTGGCCCGCCGCCACTATTTCCTCCTCCGCCTTGGCCACCGCCGCCTCCACCCTGGCCTTGGCCGCCACCTCCGCCACCACCATTACCACCACCTCCTCCAGGGCCACCAGGTCCTCCTTGTCCGCCCGGTCCGCCTCCTTGTCCGGGACCACCGGGAGCACCTTGTCCACCGGGGCCACCCCATGGACCACCTATTCCACCTATTCCACCTGGTCCGCCTGGGCCACCTTGTCCGGGACCACCCGGACCATTGCCATTCGCACCGGAACCTGGATTAAAACCCTGTCCCTGGTTAGGACCACCTGGCCCACCAGGACCACCTGGGCCACCTTGTCCATTAGGTCCTCCCGGTCCCCCTTGTCCACCTGGGCCACCTTGTCCATTAGGTCCTCCGGGACCTCCTTGTCCACCGGGACCACCATTACCACCACCATTACCGGTACCGTTACTCCACCCACTTTGTCCGCCACCTCCACCATTATTACCAGGACCTCCTTGTCCTTGGCCACCGCCAGGACCATTACCATTAACACCAGAACCAGGATTAAAACCTTGGCCTTGATTAGGTCCACCAGGACCACCTTGACCCTCGGGACCTCCTTGTCCCTCATTCCCACCTTCACCTCTTTGGCCCGAAGGATTTATTCCGTGCTCTTCCGCAAAAGTGCGGCAGGCATCTTGGTTTTCAGAGCTACTGCAATATGAATCACACTCCTGCCTATTCTTACAACCTCCTGGTCCCCTGCCACCAGTCTCTTTAATTATCTTAGCTTCATCTTCAGTTACAAGTCCTGCAGCAATAGCAAAATTAATACACTCTTCCGCATGACTTTCTTCACCACAATAAATATCGCATGCATCCTTTCCTGCACAAGGCGGAGGTGTGACTCCTTGTTTAACGGCATTTAAAACTTTCTGAGAATCTTGCAATTCCTTGCCACTAATCAAACCAGCTTCTTGAGCAAAAGTAATGCACTCTTCCATGTGACTAGAATCTTCGCAATAAGTATCACATTCTTTTTTATTTCCACAGGCTGGTAATTTTATACCCTTTTTAATTGCAGCTTGAACTTTTTTAGCATCTTGTAATTCTTTAGCTGACATAATGCCACTACTTTCCGCATAAGAAACACATTCATCTATATTATTAGTATCTTCACAATAAGCTTGACACTCTTCTTTACCACTGCATCCGCCAGGACCTTTAGATCCAGTAGCAATAAATTTCTTAGCTGTTGCTACCTCGTCCTTTGAAAAAAGATTTTTCTTCTCGGCGAAATTAACACAAGCTGTTGTATTGTCAGGATTATCGCAATAAGTTTTACAATCGGC
Organism: uncultured Candidatus Saccharibacteria bacterium; assembly: GCA_964626035.1. GTDB lineage: Bacteria > Patescibacteriota > Minisyncoccia > Phycocordibacterales > CAZVEC01 > 2-01-FULL-42-20. Next base: position 9,319 of record CAZVEC010000003.1, on the reverse strand, counting down.
TTTATCTTTACAATTACCCAATTCAGCAATTGGATAAGTTAGTTTAGATAACGCACTTGATGAAGGATTATTATCTTGAGCTGCAGCATTATTAATAAAAATAGTCGAAAAAAATATCACTAAGGCTAAAATTGATAAAATCGAAATATATTTTTTCATATGATTTATTTATGGCCTAGCCACGAATTTACTAATTCGAATCACGCTTGGCGCAATTTATTCGAAAGGATTAGTTTTAATATTTGTAAACGGATTTGTTTGATCGACCGGATTAACATTTGGTTTGTTATCCAAAGGATTAATAGAAGTTGATGGCACAACTTCATCAGTAGCTGTTTCACCAACAACCTCAATCGTACTATTGTCGACCGGCTGCTCCAAAACAACATTCTTAGATGGCCAATACCAATAAACCACCCCAATTAAAATTAATAAAATGACTACTAATACTATTAAATATGGTTTTTTCATAATGTCTTTATTATATCAGATTTATATTTTTAAAAAACAACTCTGACTCTAAATACAAAAAAACCATCAATATGATGGTTTTTTTGATTGGGATCAAAGTCGAGTCTAATTTTTTTGTTCTTCTATTTTATATTCTTTGTACTCAAAAACAAGATATCATTTTAGACAAAAAAATCATTTTCATTATTTGAAACATTTATTCCAAAAATAAGCCATAAACCAGCCAAAAATATAACCAACGACAAAAGTTACAATAATGAGTCCAAGAGCCTTGACTATACTAAAAGGCATCACTGCTATTGGCGCATTCAGCATATGTAGATTAATAACAAAATTTAATAATGCTTGTGCTATCCCTAAAGCAACCAAAATACTCCAAAGAAGATGCATAAAACTTATAAGAAAACCAAACGTTAAACCTGTTTTATTTTTACTTATTTGCATATTCATAAATTTATTTTTACTTAATTAATTAATAAGGCGCACCGTCAACTTATCCCAAAAAAAATCCCACAATTTCTAATCTGATACAAATTCTACGACAAGCTACTTCGTCGTCATAAAATTATACCAAGGTAAGTGTTCTGATAAGGTATTGCCATTTTCAGCATCCGCAGTTATAATCCTTTCTCTGTTAAATGGAATAAACCCAAATAATTTTCTACGTTCTTCAATATTCATATCATAAACCGCTTTTGAATTTTCTTCTTTTAATTCAATTGTAACCGGTGTAAGACCAAGCTTCTCCGCTACCTCACTTGCCGACATTTTCACATCCACACCGCCTACACTTAATACATTTTCTGTAATTGTAACTTCATTTGTATTCACTTCCAATCCCTTATCCCGAATAAGCACTTGACTTACTGTAGGCTCAATACTTACCGGCCTATCTCCAACATTGACAAGCATTTTCTTCTCGGTAGTTTTCACAGATATATCATCGGCTTTAATTTCTCCCCGGCTTACGTTTACTTCTTTTACTAGATTATCAAGCTCGCTTACTTCCAGCTCTTTTCTACTTTTAATAAGATTTGAAATAAATCCATCTATTTCGTCTCTTAATGTCTTAAGTTCTTGTATTTGTTTTTCTTCCCCTTTTGTGGAAACAGCTTTTTCAAGCCGAGATTTATAATAAGTACCAATTTCCTGTCCAGATTCAATAACAACCGGTTTTACTGTTTCCGTAATAGACGCTGATCCTGTTATCGCGGTAGCTCTCGTTATAACGGGTGTCTTTTCCTGACCGGTACACTGTGCTCTTACTTTTTCAATACCAAGCAAAAGTTCTTGTATAATTTTTTCAATTTCTTCTCGCGAAAATCCATTCTTTCTTAATTCGTCATCACCTAAATTACCAAGTTTTTTATAATATGCAATTTTGGTTTCCCACTGTGCTACTTCATTACAGCGATCTAATGCGACTGCAACGGGTTTATTCTCTATTAGTAATTGTGGTACTGTTGATGCTGGTTGTATTGATTTTGAAGTTTGTTGTTGTGGAGCAGTATTAACACATTCTTTCTGTTGTGTTGAAATCTTTTGTTTTAACTCGATTATTTCTTTGGTTATTCTTTCCGCTCTAACTTTATCAGATTCTGATTTTTGCAACTCAATAATAAGCAGATTATATTTTTGCATTAAATTATCACCGATATAACACACTGGAGTTGCTTTCGCCATTTCTACTGGTCTTGTTGTTACTGTTGTAATTGGTACTTCTGTTGAAATACCACTTGGTTCTCCTCCCGTAAAAACAGTGCCGGGTATTCTTTCATTTGAACAGCGATTTGCACATGCCTCTTTCGCGTATTGATTCCATAAATCAGCAGATTTGCATGAAGACTCTGATGCTCCTAAATTAGTTTCGTAACCGTCGTAACATTGAACATAAACATTTTTGTACACACCAAGACCGCACTCATTAGAAACCGCAAAAGTATTTACTCCGCATTTTGTGTATGGTGAAGTGGCAGCAGTTGTTTGTTGAACAACGGCAGGTGTAATTGATGTTGTTGGTGTCGGCACAGTTGTAGGTTGTGAACAATCTTTTGGACAATTCCAATCTGTTTCAGTACCGCCACAAATTCCATCACCGCAAACCCATGGATATCCGCAATCAACTGAACAAGAACTTTTACTTTCTGTTGTTTGGCAAATATTATCTCCGCAAGTACCCCATCTTATGGTTGTAGGTTGTGAACAATCCTTTTCACAATTAGTGGTTGTTTCACCCATGATGGTATCGCATTTACCATCACCGCAAAAATATATAGTATTTGGATTAATGGTTGTAGGAGTAGTCGAAGTTTGCGCCAATCCAATAACAGGAAACATTATAAAAAGAGTGATCGATAAAATTATTGTGATTTTCATGCTATAATTATATCATAAATTCAAGTCAAATCATAAATCCTTGACGTAGGCCTCAAATTAAAAAACTTCCCTATACGGGAAGTTTTTTCATTAATTACGCTAAATTCAGGTTTGAACATTCTCTTATTAATTTTTCAGATTTTTTTGCATGATCAACACATTCGTTAATTTTTGCAAATAAATCCGTAAAACTAGTGATGTGTTCAGGGTCCAATTTTTCAATTACCCTTCTCGCCTCCTCTTGGGCGGCTTTTTGTAAATCTTCAACATTAGATTGTAAACTCATAATATACCTCCTTTTTAGCCGAGTCGAATGACTTTAGGCTTTGATTTTAATTGAACAATTTGAGAACTTATTATCACATAAACAATAACATAATAAGCTGAAAAATCAAAAATTTCAAATCCATAATATTTATGAAATTGATTATTTTTTTGAAATCAAATTCAAAATTAGTTTAACAATCTTATCCTTATGACTTGGATTACTTTCTGCTACTAGTACTGTGATTGCTGTAAGCGCTGAAGGGGTTAATTTATTTATATCAAGTATACTGGCTTGCTTTAGTAACCAGACAAATGCAAAAGCTCCTGATCGCTTATTACCATCAGTAAACGGATGATTCTTAACCATGAAATAGAGCAAGTGTGCAGCTTTTTCTTCCACTGTCGGATAAAGTTCATTACCTCCAAATGACTGCAATACATTGCCAACAATTCCTGACACTGACCCTGCACTTCTCTCACTGCCAAATATGTCTGTTGCTTCACCTCTTTCAATAAGAGCTTTTCGAAGTTCTGCCAAATCTTCTGATATTTTGTTCGCAGTCAATATCACTTTCTTTTTTGTCAGTTTACCTTTAGGTAAACGCTCTTTATCATAGGCATCCAGAGAAAGCCATGTGTCGGCGAAAAGTGAAATAAGCTCTACGGCATCTTTTGGACTCACAGACGAGCCTGCTGGTAGTAATCTTTTAATATCATCAACAACACTCAAAAACTGCTCATAATTTTTAGCAATACGATTCTTATTTATTGCGAAGCCATCAACAATATAACTTCGTAATGTCTTTGTCGCCCATTTTCGAAATTCTGTAGCAGTTTTTGAATTAACACGGTAACCAACAGAAATAATCGCATCAAGATTATAATATTCAATTACACGTTCAACCCTACGATTACCCTCAATTTGAACTGTTGCATTTTTTGCAACAGTTGCTCTTTCATCTAACTCTTTATCCTCATAAATATTACTTAAATGACGAGAAATAACTGATTTATCACGCTCAAAAACCTCAGCAATTTGATCCAAAGTCGCCCAAATAGTTTCGCGCGTAAAATCACCTCGAAGCTCTATAGCTCCATTTTTTGCCTGATAAATTACCGCGCCTTTATTTTTCTGTGCCTTTTTTACTGCCATACTAAATATTATATCAAAAATGTTACTTAAACGATAAAACAAGTCGCAATCCAGCAAAAAACCACCAAATGGTGGTTTTTTGTATTTCTACTCCGACTTTGCCTCGCCGAGACTTTAAGCGAAGGCGGGCTTTGTGTTGCCGTAGTTTTAATGAAATAAAAATTATATCCTTACATTACTGACTACATGTTCGTTCACCAAAAATTTTAATAATATCATTAACACTAGTTTTGCTATATATTTCTACATCAGCATCTTTCATGCTACCTTGTTTTTCATCCGTATCGAAAATTTTAAACTCTTTTGAGTACTGATCTTTTGACAATAAACCCATGGCATACAATGTTATTGGATGATATCTTATAGGATAATGACTAAATCCAAAATCATTGATGGTTGTCAATTTTTCTAAAAAATAAGTACCACTATTTTCATCTAACACCCAAGGAAGAGAACTCAAAACATCTCGGGTTTTAGCTGGTGATTCTAATCCAGTATAATAATGCGAGCCATCCAATCCTATTATCTCGATCTTGGATTTATCTCCATTTCCTGAAAATTTATCACCCAAATGACAACACCATTGGTGCCCAGTTTCATGAATTAAATCACTAATTCCAAAAGGGGCATCAGTGGGTAGTTGCCTAGAAAGCATATCGGGCCGATTTAGCATGCTTTTATATCGTGATAAAAAATCGCCATTAAGGGAAACGCCTAGAAGTTTTCCGGAGCTTCCATAATACTTAGAATTATCAAAAGTACTAAATCCAATATTTTTAATAATATTCTTTACTTGAGCAAAATACTGTGAATTAGTTTGCGGATCATAAGTTGTAAAAACATAAACAAAATTATATTTATCCCCATTTTTTGAAATTAAATCTTTTGTAACATTCTGTAAATTTATTTGACTGGGATTATTAATATAATCTTCTGAACCAGTTTTTGTAATAAAAATATCTTCAACGTTCATAGTTGCCAAATCATAAGTTGCACCTTTAAATGCCTGTTCAAATTTCCCTTTTAAATCTTCCAAAAAAGTTAAAAATTCATTTGTTTTTTGATCACTTGGATCCGGCGAAACCAATACAAAAGCTGCGTTAAATTTATTTTGGTTACAATCCGCTGTTAAATTAGAATTTACAATAATTGGCGCCACTGGTAACAAATTCACACTATTTTGCTTATTAGGTGCAACAGTGATAATTGAAAGGTTATCATTATTTAAAATATTTCTTGTCTTTGGACCAACATATCCATCGGGAGTTAATCCTTTTGTTATTTGGAATAAAATAACGGCTTGTTTTGTTTTAGGTCCAAAACTTCCATCTACTAATCCAAGAGAAAATCCTTTTTGAATTAATGTATTTTGAAGCGCTACAACACCACTACCCCTAGAGCCAATACTTAAATTACTATTGAAAGAATAAATCCCTGCTGCATTAATTGAAAATGGAGTAATTAATAGTCCTAAAACAAAAAGAATAAAAATATACCGATATTTTTTCATAACTATATCTTACCACAGATTCAAACTTCTACTAAACAACAATAAAAAAGCCTACTGTTTTGATAAACTTTTTCTTTTGTTCCCTCTTGTGGACAAGTTCGGAACCCTGGAATACAAAAAGATAAATATAGAAAATAGAAAAACTAAGGTTAGAATTAAGATTTACTGTTTAAATATTTACCGGCAATACTTAATGCAAATGAAGGCAGAATGACAAAAACAGTCGCAAATAAAAGTTTTATGAATGTTTGGCTTATTTTTGAATCTGGAGTGTCGGGTCCAGAAGCTGTTAAGACAACGCATATACCAATGATTCCAAAGATTATCGATGAATAAATAAATATTTTTGTGGCTATTTTTTGCATAGTTTCAGTATATCAATTAGAACACTGCCTATAAACATTATGCTTATGTTTGCTCCGAACATGGGATAATTTTCGAAGAAGTGTTTTGGATGGGAAATCAAAAAAGGCCCCTAGAGGCCTTTTAAAATAATTATTTAGAGAAAAACTCGTTCATTTTTATAAATGCCTTAAAGTTTTGCTCAAATAAATCTTTATACATAAAAAAGAAAGATAAATTAATGGGCATTTTTATGCCGCAAAAATCAGTCTCCACACGATCATCAAACAACGTGATCGAATAAGTAAGATTCTTATTCATTGTTGAACTGGCGAGCCCTAACACAGCTCGCTCCGAACTTGGGACGCCTGCCCGTCCTTTGGCGGGATGTTCGAATGGAGATATTAAATAATAAATAGTAGCCCAGTGATAGGCATAATGGAATATGTTTCTATTCAAGTAGTGTTTGTATTGCTGCTTTATATATTTCTTCTTTAACCTCCTCCCTATGTCCCTTTTGTTTTTCATGGCTTTCGTCTCCTACTATCTGACCCTTAATAAGATTATCTGCAACATACACAATAGCCGTACTTGGAACATTAAAATGCTTAGAAACAGCGAACAGAGTAGAAGTTTCCATTTCCACTCCATAATATCCTTCTTTTGACCATAATTTAACATCTTCAAATGTTTCTCCTAGCATTGCATGACATGTGACTATTGGGCCTTTCCATATTTTATATTTTTTATCGATTTTAGATTCAAGTTTATTGGATAACATATCATCAGGATAATACCTAAAATCCTTATTTTCTTTATCATATATAAAAGCCGAGCTTTCTCTACCAAAACTCCAAGTAGGTATAATTAAATCCGTTGAGTTCATTTCTGGATATAATCCGCCACAACTACCAATATTTATATTTTTCTCAGAACCAAAAGAGCAAGCCAAGTGCAAATATTCTGACAGCATGGTTCCACCATAAAGAACAGCAAACCAATATGTATTACCGTCTATACATATTTCTAACACATGAGACAAAAAATTATCCATTTTCCTGCACGCATATTTGATTCCAATTTTATTTAAAATTAATTTAATAGCATCAAAATATTTTTCATCATCCCATGCTCCCATACAAATAAACCCCTTTACTTTATATTTTAAAGGCAACCCAACGAGCTTTTTAAGTTCGTCATCACTTAGTGATTTATACATATGTAGAGTATATCAAAAAAACACCCAATGGGTATCTATTCTTTGCTGACTCCGAACCTGGGATGATGTTCGAATGAGCATAATAGAGAGGAAATAAAAAAGACAGGAGGAGTTCCTGTCTTAGTATTAGATCTCAATTATAAGTATTTTTTTAGAGTAATTTATACTTACCTCTTGAAAGAGAATTTGCTTGTGGTGTTTCCTTAAAAAACTCTTGTATTTCTCTATTTACATATTTGTCACCAGTAATAGGACTCTTGTATTGGATAAGGTAGCCCCCAGCACCCACAATTAACCGAACAAATTCCTTATCGGTTATTGGGATCCATGGGAAAATAATAGTAGCACATTTCGTGCTGTCAATATCCAATGAACATGATTGGATTAAAAAGCATAACTTTACGAAATACCATCTGGTTTCGAGTTTATGGAAAAATGAAATTTCCATTTTTCTTCCAAGTAAATCGGCAATCTGTTTAATGCCCAATTTTTGTAGGAGCATCTTAGAATCTATTACTTTTCTCATTTCTATGGGTTTTTTAATTGTTAGACATCAAATTTCTATCTCCTATCCTAGAGCAAAATCCTTGACTTGTCAAGGGGTTAGTGGTAATATCTCATCAGATTTGTTTAGGCCCTAATAGCCTGTTGAACAAAATAAAACCTAAACGTTTAACCTTTAAAATCAAAAAATATGAACGCCGTACTAATTACTTTAGCACTGATAGCGATAGCTATAGTTGTTATTATCCGTAAAGGAAATCGTAAAATCTTTAAGAAACTTCATGATGAAATTTTAAAATCTGATTGGGGTCGCATGGATGCCGGTTTCGATTTAATGGACGATGTTTCCTATAGCCTTTATTTATCAAGCAAGCAAAAGAACAAATTGCATAAGTTGTACAAGACTACAATTTACACCTCTTTAGTTCGTTATGTAATCAGTTGTAAAACATTTGTTGATGTTTATAATCTATTCGGTGTGAGAACTGATACTGATTATAAGAGCCACTTATTCGTACTACACGGACGAGATATAAGAAGCCGCGTCATTAACGAAGAAGTTGGCCGCATACTTCGACTAATAAAACCAGACCACGAGAGTGTGATTAAAAAATTGTCATACAAGGATGCAGTGCAACTTCTTGAATATGTACAGAAACTTTATGATTGGTCACGCAATGAAAATCTGAAGGAGTGTGCCAAGAATATTGAATTTACCTGTTATTATATTACCAAGGACGAATTTGAAAAAAGTTGCAGAAACATTTCTTGCCTTTCTGAATTATATGAACGCTTGTTCATAACGCAGGAACTAAAAGATAAAATCTCTGTGGAAATGAGAAAGCTGGCTCAGGAAATTATTTCAGAAGCAGGAGGTAAAGAGAAAGCAAAGGAAATTAAACTTGCCTGTGCGTTTATTTAATGACAGTAAATGAGTTAGCCCTGTGAAATTTTCATGGGGCTTTTTTTATTTACCCCACGGTGGGTATCACTATATTTAGTGCAGATGGGGGGCTATAGTCTGTGATTTTTTAATTAATATTGATGTAGTGTTTCCGCACAGAATATCAAAAGCCGCCATTGCTGGCGGCTTAAGATTTTTGCGAGCTCGCTTGGCAGTCCGAGTTTCGAACCTATGATTGGGCCAAAGCTGTTGGTGATCTAGAGACTACAACCAAGGAGATCGCTCATCTATTATCTTTGACCTAATTATATTTTTAGGAAAACATCGTCTATATCGTCAGTACCCCCGGGGGAGGATACCCAAGTCTGCCATGGTAGAGATAAACAGATTAGGCATTTCCGCACAGATTAAAATTTAACTTTAAATTATTATGGAAGAAAATAAACAAGAAATAATTAAATTACCAAACACTAGCGATAGGGTCGTTAAGTATTTTAAAGCCCGAAAACAAGGTAAGAATAAAACGGAAGCAAGGATTGTTGCGGGTTATGCTGATCCAAACCATACTCCGAG
>CAZVEC010000002.1:28878-31959 GCA_964626035.1 uncultured Candidatus Saccharibacteria bacterium | reverse complement strand
ATCCTTTTAAGGAATGTAATTGTACCGACGGTAAGCATAATGATTTTAAAGCTTGCGTGAATTGCGGAAAGATTTGCCGCGGAGAAGGACAATGTGAAGTTGAAGAATTTAAAGAAGAACTTAACTAGTTCATCAAGTTTGTGTAATAATAAAATCCCTCGCGCCTGCGAGGGATTTTGTTTATTCTAAAAAAATATCATCACTTCCATTATCTCTAAAATAATCAAGAGGATCGTCATGAAGTGTTACTTTTTTTCTTTTAGAAACAGGTTTTGTTTCTGTTTCCGGATCAAGCATATTAAATCCCTTTACTAGCCTGTATCCGACTTTTTTTGAGGTAAGATCGACTAGGTCCATTGGAGCTGAGTCGTCATTTATTATTTTTTTTATCGACATGAACTAAATATTAAATTTTTCCTTAATTAATATATCATCTAATTTAATTATAGTCAATAAAATAAAATTTTTTATTTTATTATAAATCTGATATATTAGTAATATGTCAATAAAATCTTTTTTCTTAAAACAAGTGATGAAAATAAAGGGTGTTCCGCCGGAACAGATCGAAATGATCACCACGATGATGGAGAAGGATCCGGAGCTTTTTAAGCGCATTGCTGCTGAAATAGAGCAGAAAAAGAAGGAGGGAAAGGACGAAATGTTGGCATCAATGGAAGTGATGCGCAAATATCAGCATGATATTAGAAATTTACTGCAATAGTAAATCAAGCTGGCAAGTAAATTAAGTAAATCAAGCAGTGATTTAAAAAACTTGATTCACTTGTCTCGCTTTATTTACTTGATTTACTTTATTTACTTAAGCGATGACTCTTAATCTTATCATTCTTGGTTTATTTACAGGCGTTATTACCGGCATGACCGGAGCGTCCGGCGTGATGATGGTGGTGCCTGTGCTTACTACTTTTTTTGATCAGCCGCTTCGGGCTGTGCTCGGCACGAGCCTTTTGGTGGACGTGATTGCCTCGGCCTCGGTTGCGTATATGTTTTGGCGTAATCGACATGTGGATTTTAAATCCGGTGTCTGGCTTTTGGTCGGCTCGTTGCTTGGCGCGCAATTAGGTTCAATTTATGTAGTAAGTGTCTCGCGACTGATTATCTTTGCCGCTCTTGCTCTCGGTATGATTTTTTTTGGACTGATAATGTGGCGGACAGGTGTCTTGCATCATAAACCAAAAGTACTTACACTGCCTAATCGTTGGCTAGAATATCTTCAGACGCCGATCTGGCTCATAATAATTGGAGTCCTAATTGGACTCTCAACCGGTATTTTTGGCGCCGGCGGGGGAGTCGTGATATTCATTGTTCTTTTTTCAATACTTCAATTGCCGGTAAAAACCGCCATCGGCACTTCCACTTTTATAATGTTTCTGACGGCTCTTTCAGGTGTGGTAGGTTATTTTGAGAATGGAAATCTTGATTTACGAGCAGGCATGATCATAGGTGTTGCGGCGGCTTTTGGCGGAATATTCAGTTCAGTCATTGCCAACCGCATTAGAGACGACGTCCTCGCCAAGCTAATCGGCGCATTCTTTATTTTCCTCGCCCTCGTCATGTTTCTCCTCAAAGTCGTCCTGCCGCTTTTGGGATATTAAGTAAAAGAAAAAACCAGCTATCAAGCTGGTTTTTTTAGTTTTGCATTATGAGCGAAGTGAAACTTCATGGTACTAATTAATTATTAATACCCAATTCTTTATCTATCACTTTTGTTTCATTTGCAGTCAAACTATATTTATTGACTGTATCATTGATGTTATTATTCAATTGTATCATTTTAAGATAATCAGGACTTCCTAGTCCCGGCATGTGTCCATTTAATGAATTAAAAAAGCTTAAATATGACACCACCTCATTTTTGTAGACCTGCAAGCCGTCATTAATGTTCGTAAACATAATTTTTTGTATTAAATTGTTAGACAACTGTGAATTCAACTAAACCCTACCGCAAAATACTTGACCTGTCAAGGTTTTTATGATAGGATTCCAGAGAGTTATAAATTTCCAAATAAATCAAACCGAGCAATTGCTCATTAAAAATCGAAGATTATGCACCCAATTCTGTTAGTTTGCTCAATTCTTGTCTGGATTGCCTTATTCGCATTCATCGCGGCAAAACCGGATAAAATTATTCTTAATATTAACAACAGTGACTGGTTGAAAGACAAGCCAATGATTGTCAGAATTTTTATTGTTATAATTGTTTTAATAATTGTGGCGATTATGCTCAAGATTCTTGGAGTAGTACTTGCATGGTTCGGAGATTTTATTCTTTTGCCATTCACGGAATTATTCTAACCAGTTAGGTTAAAAATAAAATAACAAACCCCGGACAATGTCCGGGGTTTAAAATTTTGTGTTATTTTTTAATGCTTCGCAAAACTTTTCCCATTAATATTTTGGATAGGTTGCGACCTGTAGAAACACTGCGTGGACCAAAGACATAAGCATCAATATCTTTCGCAGATGTTCTTGGTTTATCATTTATTGCTGCCAAAAGTGCAAGCATATATGCCTCATCTCCCATTTCAGGAAGTCCGGAAAATGAGAGAATATATTTGCTTAAATGTTTTACGAAAACAGCTCCGCCATACTGATTCTTTTCTTCGCATCGACTCTGATATGAGTTTGTCTCATAATAGTCACCTTGATTTCGATTGAAAAGTCTGTTTGCTTTTTCCTGGGAGAACTCGAGGTACTTTGCATGTTTTCCATTATTTATATTTCCAATTTTGAAAATAGGTTCGATTTCATCAGTTTCACTATTTTTAATCGTAAGATAACCTCCTTCACGACCTTCTCGATGTGTAATCTTTTCAGGTAATTTGACATAAATCGGAAGGATTTTCTTTGCCATTTCATGAATTTGAAATACAGAAGGTTCTTTTTTCATATTAATTTTGGTATTAAATTGTTAGACAACATTGTTTATTTCGACTATACATTACCGCGAAAGTCTTGCTATGTCAATGCCTATATGGTAGTTTGATAGGGAACTAAATTGAACATTAAAATTATGAATTATGGAAAACAACATAATTGATTTATGCAAAAAAGATCTGCAAA
>CAZVEC010000002.1:22485-28868 GCA_964626035.1 uncultured Candidatus Saccharibacteria bacterium | reverse complement strand
GGAATGACGGCTGTCTTGATACCAAAGGAAATCGAAGAGCTTGCACAGAAGAATCGCAATATTATTTGTAATGAAATAACAAAAGAAATGGCGACAGCCGTAATGAAAAGAGACAGTCTAATGATAAGTGCGATGATTCATTTAGGTGGTGGTATTCACCCGTCACTTTCTAATTTCTTAAGGAAAATTGAAAAAGGTGACATTTTAATGATTCATCATTATCGTGACAAAAGTTATTTTACATCGGTTGTTGAATTAAATTATGTTTGGGAACATAAGATTGTGCATGAGTCACCAGTAGGCTACAAAAAATTATGTGACAGTCATGGTGGAATTGAAGGCAATAATATAATCGCCATAGCGAAAATTCCCGCAAATAAAAAAGTTGCCAAAAGATCTGTGTTTGATAATGATCACTCAATTTTCTTGAACGTTGCAAAAAGAATTTCATAAGATTAAAAGGCTCAGTTTGAGCCTTTTTTTTATTTAAAAATAATTTTATTTCTGCTATATTTCAAGCATGTCATTAAGTATTGGAATAGTCAGAACACACCAGGGTATTCTGATAGTACACTAATTCCTTTTGAATTTACAACTAATAAGCCAGTAATAAAGAAATTTAAAAATTAAAAACCGTACTAATTTTAAATTAGCACGGCTTAAATATTAATGGAAGAATTCAATAGGTAAGATCCAGTTTACTGCAATTAAATGCATCACCTGTTCTAAAAAAATCAATTATTAAATTTTCATGCAAAACAATTTTTTCTACTGAAGATAAAAGTTCACGGTTTGTTCCAAACCCCTCTGAACATCTAAATTTTAAATCAATTTTCCCGTTATTTCGAACACTGATAAATAATGAGGGATATGAATGATTATGTCCAACAGCAGATAATTCAATTTCATTGAATTTAATTTTATATCCAGTTTGAATATCTTGATTTGACTTATTTGCAATAGAAAGTACATTTTCAAAGAAGTTTGAGCATGATTCTTTAAAAGTAGTTTCAACTTCGAGGATTTTGGATACTGATTCTTTTTTAATAATATCAATTTCCTCCTCCATGTTTGTTATGTTTCTAATAGTCATATTTAGTTTTTAATGTAATTTATTTTGGATTTTCGAGATTAATACTAGAACATATGGGATTATTTGTCAAGTTTATGTGTCCTTCAATTTATGGTACTATAAAAAAATGAACACAATCACTTTACCTAAAAATAAATATTTGGAAATTTTGGAGAAACAAGAGCAGTTACAGAGTAATTTTAAAGTTTTGCAAAATTTTGTATTTGAGATTGCCCAGGATGAAGTTAATGAGAAGTATTTATCTAAATTATCCAAAATTGAGAATCAAATTTCTAGTGGACAAAAAAGAACTTTTAGAGATAAAAAGGATTTAAAGAGTTTTTTAAAAAATCTCAGATAAAATACAATGACGGATCTTAATAAAAAACTTAAGATCAGTTTTTCCTTTAATTTTGAAAACATTCTCCATAAAATATCAAAAAAAGATAAATCTACTTTTAAGGAAATCGAAAAACAAATACTAAAAATATTCAATAATCCGCTTATTGGAAAGCCACTCCGAAATGTTCTAAAAAACTATAGACGAGTTCATATAGATTCTTTTGTTTTGCTCTATAGAATAAATGAAGAGGAAATTATTTTTGTAGATTATGATCATCACGATAAGATTTATAAGAAATATTAATTAATATATGTCACTATCAATTGGAATCGTAGGTCTGCCAAACGTGGGGAAATCGACGCTGTTTAACGCACTTACAAAAAAGTGCGTGCCGGCGGAGAATTATCCTTTTTGTACTATTGATCCATCAGTGGGTGTGGTTGCTGTACCGGATGAAAGAATCTGGCAACTTTCTAAATTTTCTAGTTCTAAGAAAACTATTCCAGCGGCTGTGGAATTCGTAGATATTGCAGGGCTTGTAGCTGGAGCCGCCAAAGGGGAGGGCTTGGGCAATAAATTTCTCACCAATATCCGAGAGACTGATGCGATACTAGAAATGGTACGTTTATTTCCTATACAAGGCGGTGGTACAGAAATCACTCATGTGTATGGTGAAGTTGACCCAATGCGTGATATTGGTGTGATAAATTTGGAACTCGTACTCTCGGACATGGAAACAGTATCCAAAAGAATTTCAAATGTGCAACGGGATGTAAAGAGTGGAAACAAAGATGCGATTGCCGAGGATGTAATTTTGAGAAAAATAGAAAAAATTTTGGAAGAAGGGAAGATGGCGAGCCAAGTTCAGCTTTCGGATGATGAGAAGTTTAAAATAAAATCACTTAACTTACTTACGTTGAAGCCGGTTCTCTATGCACTCAATAGACGTGCGGGTGCAGAGAATTTTGATAAGTCTAATCCGGAAAAGTTTGCGGAACTTTTGAAATTTATTTCAGATTCAAAAGCTGGATATGTTTTTGTTGATGCGAAAATTGAAGATGAGTTGAAGGATTTTGAAGGTGAAGAGAAGGAAATGTTTAGAAAAGAAATGGGCGTGGAGGACAGTGGGATAAATAATTTGATTTCTGAAGCATATAAACTCCTCGGCCTTATGAGCTATTTCACAACCGGCGAAGACGAGACACGAGCTTGGACAATTAAAAATGGAAGCACGGCACCAGTGGCCGGCATGGCGATTCACACTGATTTTAAGGACAAATTCATCCGTGCTGAAGTCATAAACTGGAAGGACCTTCTCGACGCTGGTAGTTACGCCAACGCCCGTGCCAAAGGCCTCGTCCGCCTCGAAGGCAAGGAATATGTTGTAAAGGATGGGGATGTTATTGAATTTAAAATTTAATTTTCTGAACATGAAACATTTTAAAAAAATACTTGAGTTTCAAAAGTTGTTAAAGAAGTTTAACAAAGTCTATAGAGATGTATGTTCTCTGCACAATAGAAAAGAACCTGATAATGATGTGGAACATTCATATAGAGTGGCCATGCTTGCTTGGATGGTTGCCGAAGAATATAAATTAAAATTGGATATAAATAAAATTATTAAATATGCCCTTGTACATGATTTGGTGGAAGTATATGCCGGGGATGTTTCTCTGTATAAAAATAATAATAAGAGACAAAAAAATAAAGAAATTAGAGAGCATCAGGCGCTTTTAAAATTACAAAAAGAGTTTCCTAAATTACGGTCCTTTTGGAAACTCATTGATAGTTATGAAAAAAGAAATGACGAAGAATCAAAATTTGTATATATTATTGAAAAATTAGAACCAATATTTCTTGTTTTTCTATCTGAAAGAGATCACTGGAAAAAAAGGAATATAGGGATAACGGAATTTGTTGAGAGAAAACAAAGTAAGATTAAATCTATTGATAGTTTCGCGCAAAAGTTTAATAAAGAAACAATGGAGTATTTAAGAAGGAATCATAAAAAATTCTTTTAATTTATTATTAAAAAAAATAGACAAATGTTACATAAACTAAAAACTGAAGGAAATAAAATTGTAAATGAACTAGGAGAGGAAGTTATTTTAAAGGGAATTAATATCAATTCTCCTTGTATTTTGAAATACCAAGAAAATCATGATTTTCTGAATGATATTAGAGAAATTAAAAAACTTGGAACGAATGCGGTTCGAATTCCTATTTGCCCAGCTTATTGGCAATCAGTAGAAAATTATTGTGAAGAGATTTTAAATCCGATTGTGCAATTATCAAAGGAACTAGACCTATATTGTTGTTTGGATTGGCACGCTCAAGGTAATCCTTTTAAAAATGAAACAAGGGAACCAAATCAATTAATTGAAGGTTACATGAAATATGATGCAAAGAAGGAACTTGCATTTGAGGTTTTGGAAAAAATATCTAAATTATATGGGAAAGAAAATCATATAATATTTGATGTTTTTGGTATGCCAATAGATATAGAAAATAAGGATTGGATAAATATCACGCAAAAATTTGTGGATGTTGTTAGAAAAAATACAGAGAATATTATCGTAGTGAATGGAACAAATTGGTCATCTGATTTAAGTTGGGTATTTATAGATCCGATTAAATCAAAAAATATTGTTTACGGAATTTGTTACTATCCCTTAGAAAAAACTCAAGATATTAGTGTTGTTATTAAAGTAAAAGAAATATATCCAATTATATTTTCCGAATGTGGTTATACAATAGACGGGTATTTCAAGGGCACAAAAGAAGATTACGCAGCTAAATTAAAAAAATATGTTTCCGAATATGGGTTTGGATTTTTTGCTTGGTGTTATCACCCAAAAAGAGTGCCGGTAATATTAAACTCATGGGACCCAAATGATCTAACAGAATGGGGAAGATTCCTAAAAGAAGAACTACTTAAATAGAAAGGAATGATATTAAAAATTATTAATTTATTAACTCCCAAACTCCAGTATTTGGGAGTTGAAAATTGTTAGCTGTTAATTTTTAAATGGAGCCGACGGTGTAGGTGTCGGAGCCTCCCGGCACGATCTGCTGATCGCCTGTAGACGGTCTGATTTTGATGCCATAGATATCTGATAGTTAGATTAACTATTTGATTCAAGTATGAATTATTACTGAATTTTGACAGAAATTAAAAATTATATCGTATTAGTTATCCACAGTTGACGATTATTTTTTGTTCGAGTAATATCCTAGGTACAGTTCTTTTATATATTCATCAATCGCAAGAATGATGGAAAAAATATGAAATCTAGATGGATGCGACCGCAAGGAAGCCGAAATCAAGATTTTGCAGAAATATTGACAAAAGCAGTCGCAAGACGGCCAGAATCAGTGTTTCTCGAGAACTTAGGCCTAGATGTTAAAAGCATTGTAAAGCCCGAGGTTTTGTAGGATTAAAAGGTGCAAATCTTTTGATTCCCAAGTTTATTCTTCAATTCATAGGTACGCAAGTTCCTGTGCATTAAAGTCTAATTTCTTTATTGTGTAGTCCCAGAAACACGATAAAGCTGATCCAAAAGTGTTCGATTCCGTTATGTCAGTTTCTCAATCTTGTTATGATCGTAAGGACGCAGCAATGTGTCAAGAAAATCGAAAATACAATCAATTGATGACATAACCTTGATGAAAATCATGAAAAAATTAAACACCTTCAGCTTTGTGCAAATGACGACCTTATCGCAAGATTTGGAATATCACAAGCATTACATGTTTAGAAACCTTTGGCTCGCTATTTGGCAAATCACCCTTAAAAGTGACCAATCCAAGTAAGTTATCATTATCACCCTTAAAAGTGATGAGAAATGACGACGCGAGTCTAAAACGATTGTTCTTTCCCTAAATATTAACGCTCTCAATTGAGGGCGTTTTTTTTATTGTTTTTTGATTTTTTATGTGTTATTCTTCACTCGGATTTAAATTAAAATATTATGGAAAACACAAAACCAAAACTTGTTATCTTTGCCTCGGGGTCAAAAACCGGAGGAGGGTCAGGATTTGAAAAATTAGTCTTGGCTCAAAGAGAAGGAATTCTTAATGCCGATATCGCGGCTGTCGTTTCTAATCATGAAAATGGAGGTGTGCGAGAAAAAGCCGACAGGCTCGGAATTAATTTTATTCATTTCCCAGGGCCATTTACAGCTGATGCTTATCAGGAAATTCTTAATAAAATTGGCGCTGAATTTGTTTCTTTATCCGGCTGGCTCAAATTAGTGGCAGGTCTGGATCCGCGGAAGACATTCAATATTCATCCGGGACCGCTGCCGCGATTTGGCGGAAAGGGAATGTATGGGCACCACGTGCACAAGGCTGTGATGGATGCCTATAGAAAAGGGGAGGTTAAAAATTCGGAAATCACAATGCATTTTGTGACCCCTGAATATGATAAAGGTCCGACCTTCTTTAAGCTTCCAATTGAGATTTTTTTTGATGATACGGCAGAGACACTCGGTAAAAGAGCAAATGAAGCCGAACATAAATACCAGCCATATATCACTGACTTGATAGTGAATGGTAAAATATCATGGGATGGAATAAATCCCGATTCGCTTCAGGTGCCAATCGGATACAAGTTTATCTAAAAAACCCCGTCGTTTAATGAACGACGGGGTTTAATTTATGCTGCTAAGGCCTCTTTTTCGAGTAGATTTTTCTTAGTCTTAAATTCTTCAATTAAGACTTTTTCATTTGGAATTTCAAGAATAATTCGTGCTTTATTGCCGTCGACAGTCGGGTTTACGGTCGGATCTTTTGGATATAATAGTTGTTTAATTATTGCTTCCTTGATTTCTTCTGTAGTATCAGAATTTTTACATATTTGTTTTAATTTTGACGTTATGGCACTGCGAGTGAGCTCTAAATAGCCCTTTGGTTGCTTGTTTTCAATTGTTTCACCCTCAAAAAATTTTAATAATTTCATTTTGTTCT
>CAZVEC010000002.1:18439-22436 GCA_964626035.1 uncultured Candidatus Saccharibacteria bacterium | reverse complement strand
AATTATGTGTAATAATTAACTTATAATATAAGTATATATGGTATAAAATATTTTGTATATAGTATTTAAAATACTAAATACAATATACTAAATACATCATACAAAAATCATGTCTACACATAAATTAACTCCAAAGTATTTTTTTCTTTGTTTAGGAGTTCTTGCCACTCTCATAGCTTCAGTTGTTTCATTTCTTAATCTTGTTTTCGAAACATTGAATAAGAAATTTCCGGATGTTTTGAATGCCACGTATCAGTACGGATACAATACATATGATTATGAAGGAATGAGGACAGCTCTCGCAACTCTTATTATTGTTTTCCCGATTTTTTTTGTGATTTCTTATTTCTGGAAGAAACAAGTCAAAATGGGTCTTGGGGAAATTGATCACATTATCCGCAAGTGGATGATTTATTTGATTCTTTTCCTATCTGCTGCTGTCGTGATGGTAGATCTAGTTACATTGGTCAGATATTTCATATCTGGAGAAATAACGACTAGGTTTATTTTGAAAGTCGTTGTTGCCCTTATTGTTGCAGTGTTGATAGGTTTCTATTATATATATGAACTTCAAGAAAAGAAAAAAATTATGTCTATTTCTACTGACTATGCTTTTGGCACAGATGCAAGCATTCTGGTTATCTTAGCTATTGTTTTCAGCTTTGTCATAATGGGAAGCCCGATGAAACAAAGATTGTTAAGATTTGATGAAAGAAGAATTGGTGATTTGCAAAGTATCCAATGGCAAGTGATCAATTATTGGCAACAGAAGGAGAAATTACCCGATGGTTTAAAAGATTTAAAAGATCCGCTTTCTGGATATTCCTTACCAGTAGACCCTGAGTTTGAAAAAGGTGTGAATTATGAATATGTTAAAAAAGATAAAATGAAATTTGAACTATGTGCGACATTTGCTTTGCCAATACCAAAAGGTTGGCAGGAATATAGTGATGGTGGAATAAGGCCGATGCCGGCTTATGAAAAAGGTATAGGAGGAGATACGACAATGTCTTATCCGTATCCGGGACCCGGAGGCGGCACGAATGAATCATGGGATCATGAAGCCGGTCGGACTTGCTTTGAGCGCACACTTGATCCAGAAAAATACCCACCATTTACTAAACAGCGATAATAAATAGAATAAATGTAATTAATCAGAATATATCAAAAATACCCTTATTTATAAGGATATTTTTGATATTGACAAGTATACATAAATAATGTTACACTTCAATGGCTAAAAAAAGGTAATAAAAACTCTTTAAAAACCAAATAAAATGAAAAAAATCGTTAATTTCCTAATCGGAGCAATCCTTGGATTAGTTCTGGTTTCTTGCGGGACATCTTCGTCTGAAAAGATAACACATCAGAGCAATGCTAAAAAAGTGTTGAAAGAAAGCTTTGGCGAAGAAAATGCCAAAGTGGAAACACAAATGCCAGCTGTGGCGACAATCAGATTGATTGACAGCGTTTTCATTCCGGCCTGCAAATCGCTGGATGTTAAAAAATGTTTTAGTGTGAGTAAAGAAGAAGGCATTGCTAATTTTTACCTCGGAAGCAATTACAATGATTGGTTGTATAATCATGCGGGTAATTTAGAAAATCTGCCGGGCTTCATGCTCTACATTTACCAAACTACGCAAAGCACTACTGACCGTGAAATTCTCGCTCAGACAGCAGGAGTTCTTTTATCGGAAGCGGAGCTTGCTCAGGCTTGGGGTTACTTAATTTCCAAACAACCAAATGCTGAGCCGGGTAAATTACTCACTAACAGTTACAGTAATGTTTCGCATGTGAGATTAGATAATGGAGGTGCCGTTGCCGTGCATGCGTGGTGGTCTTCCGCGTTTGGCGAGTGGCGTCTGCACGCGTACGCGTTTGACTTGTGGGGCGTGGGCGGCTTGGTCTTCTCCCGGGGCAGAACTTTGTAACTTTGACCTTTTGATTTTTTAAACTTAGACCCTTTGAATTTTAGACCCTTGCATTGCGCAGGGGTCTTTTTTTTATTTTAAAATTATATACAATTAAGCTACGCTCCTGAAATATCATGCGGTCAAGGCTTCATGTGGAGGTGCGGAAGATTTAGTATTCGAGAATTCTGCCGGACAAGTCTTGCAGGAGAGTGAAACTAAATTCTTAAACAAAAAATATATTGCCCGTGGCGCGTATTGGAGGAGTTTTATCTCCCAAATAATATTCAACCCCGAGAGTTTATTTAGGGGTGGTGGTACGGATGGTGCGCGCTACAGAGTACCGTTGCTGTGAACGCGAACTGGAATTCCGCGAATGACGAGTGGAATCTGAACGCGAACGAGTTTGACTCGTGGAACGAGGGCAACTTGGTCTTCTCCCGATGCAATCTTTTTCTCCCTCGAATTTCGAGGGAGTTTTGTTTGGAATACGCATTGATGAAAGGCTTAAAATTTGGTATATTTTGAATATGTCGGATAGGAAAATTAGCAAAATAGCTTTATTATTCGAAGGACAGAAAATTCGTAGGCATTGGGACGGCGATAAAGAGCTGTGGCACTTTGCAATTATGGACGTTATTGAAGTATTGGTTAAGACCGATAGACCAAGAAAATATTGGATTGATCTAAAAACAAGGCTTAAACAGGAAGGAAGTGAGGTGTCCGAAAAAATCGGACAACTGAAAATGCGGGCGGCAGACGGTAAGTATTATATGACTGATTCTGCTGATACGGAAACTATGCTTCGTCTTATACAATCTATTCCGTCACCCAATGCTGAGCCGTTCAAGCTTTGGCTAGCGAAAGTTGGCTATGAAAGGTTAGAAGAAACAGCCGATCCTGAGCTTGCCATTAATCGGGCGCTCAAAACTTATCTGCAAAAAGGATACAGTAAAGATTGGATAAATCAGCGACTTAAAAGCATTGAAATTAGAAAAACGTTAACAGACGAATGGGAAAATCGCGGTGTGAAAGAAGGATTCGAATTTGCAATTCTGACGAATGAAATTACTGAAGCGTGGACAGGGCTTACAACTAAAGAATATAAGAATTTGAAAGGTCTTAGGAAAGAAAATTTGCGTGACAATATGACTAATTTGGAATTAGTCTTGAATATGCTTGCGGAAACCGCAACCACTGAAATTTCACAGAAGCGTGAGCCAAAGGATTTCGAACAAAACAAAAAAGTTGCGCGCGAAGGCGGAAGTATAGCCGGAAATGCCAGAAAGCAAATTGAAGCTAAGACAGGGAAGAAAATTATTAATAAATTTAATTTTAAGGCGACTCAAGAGAAAAAGAAATTGAAATGAAGGAATATGATCATAATAAAATTGAATTAAAGTGGCAAAAGGAGTGGGAGAAGAAAAAGGTGTATCAAACCCTATCTGCCGAGAAAGCTAAAAAAGCAAAAAAAGAGCCGTTTTATGTGCTCGACATGTTCCCATATCCATCTGGGGCTGGGCTTCACGTTGGTCATCCACGAGGATATATTGGCAGCGATGTTTATGCGCGCATGAAAAGAATGCAGGGTTTTAACGTGCTTCATCCGATGGGTTATGATGCATTTGGACTTCCAGCAGAGCAGTACGCCATAGAGCACAAAGTTCATCCTAGTGAAGCAGTTAGAAGAAATGTGGCGACATTTGAAAAACAATTATCGATTATTGGTCTTTCTTATGATTGGACAAGAAAGGTGAATACAACTGATCCGGAATATTATAAATGGACGCAGTGGATCTTTTTGAAACTCTATAATTCTTGGTACAGTAAATCAAGTAAATCAAGCGAGGCAAGTAAATCAAGCGGGGAGGCTAAGTTTATTTCAGAATTGATAAAAATTTTTGAGAAAGAGGGTAATAATAAAGTAAATGCCCACACTAGTGATAATGTTCAAATTTTTTCTGCTAAAGATTGGAAAAAATATTCTGAATTAGAGAAGCAAGATATCTTGATGAATTACCGTTTGGCTTATGAAGGGCACAGCGAAGTGAATTGGTGTCAGAAGCTTGGAACAGTATTAGCGAATG
>CAZVEC010000002.1:11447-18429 GCA_964626035.1 uncultured Candidatus Saccharibacteria bacterium | reverse complement strand
AAGCCTGTTTCGGAGCGTGGTAATTATCCAGTTGAGAAAATGCGAATCAAGCAGTGGTTTTTGCGTATTACGGCTTATGCCGATCGATTACTCGATGGACTTGAGGGGTTGAGTTGGTCATCACACTTGAAGGAGATACAAAAGAATTGGATAGGAAAAAGTGAGGGTTCTTTAATTAGCTTTCAGCTGACAGCTGACAGCTTACAACTTGGGAGCCTAGAAGTATTCACCACTCGTGCAGATACACTTTTTGGATGCACTTATGTAGTGTTGGCGCCGGAGCATGAGTTAGTAAAAAAATTGAAGTCTAATATTGAAAATTGGGACGAAATTGGGAAATATATTGAGCATGCAGGACATAAAGAGAATCAAGAACGTATGGATGATACGAAAGAGAAGACTGGTGTTGAATTGAAGGGTATTTCAGCTATTAATCCTGCAAATGGAGAATCAGTGCCAGTGTGGATTTCTGATTATGTGCTAGCTGATTATGGAACTGGTGCGATTATGGCCGTACCTCAACACGATGAAAGGGATCGCGCTTTTGCTCTTAAATTTAATTTACCAATAGTAGATCGACCACTTGTTGATATGGTGGAAATAACCAATAAGGTTGGTGGAAAGATTGTCACGAAATACAAAATGCGGGATGCTATTTTTGCACGGCAGAGATATTGGGGTGAACCTATCCCTCTCTATCGAGATAAGAATGGACTTATTCATGAAGTTACGAAATTACCGCTTAAACTTCCTAACGTGAAAAGTTACGAACCTACTGGGCGTGCCGAGGGACCGCTTGCAGGGGTGAAAGCGTGGACGGCCAAGGGATATGAGACTAACACTATGCCGGGATGGGCTGGGTCCTCGTGGTACTTCCTACGTTATATGGATCCGAAGAATAAGAAAGAATTGGCAGCGAAAAAAGAGATGGATTATTGGAATCAAGTCGATGTGTATGTTGGTGGCGCAGAGCATGCGACGGGGCATTTACTTTACTCACGTTTTTGGAACAAATTTTTGCATGATCTTGGAGTTGTTCCAACTGAGGAGCCGTTTAAAGAATTGCATAATCAAGGGATGATTATTGCCCAAGACGGCAGGAGAATGTCTAAGCGATGGGGGAACGTGGTGAATCCAGATGATATTGTGAAGACTTATGGCGCGGATACTTTGCGTGTCTATGAGATGTTCATGGGTCCTTTTACTGATTCGATTGCGTGGAGCACTGAAAGTATTATTGGTTCAAGAAGGTTTCTGGAGAAGGTTTGGCGAGTCGCACAAACACTACGCTCTGCAAGTTCCATCGGACCCGCTGATTTTTCTTCTGAAAAATCGGCTGAAGTGCTCGTGCCGTCGCACTCGCAACGTCCTCTGGAACATGCAGAGCTCCGCTATAATTTAGAAAAGTTACTGCATAAAACAATCAAGAAGGTTACGGAAGATATTACGAATTTTAATTTTAATACAGCTATTTCATCGATGATGATTTTTGTTAATGAAGTCGAGCGAAATAACCTACAACTAACAACCGATAACTTACAACTATTTCTAATAATTCTTGCGCCGTTTGCGCCGCATATGACCGAGGAATTATGGCAGCAGGTTTCGGCTCAACAGGGTAGAAATTCTCCTCGATCCCCGGGGTTAAAGATGCCCCAACCCCGGGGGTCTTCCGAATTTCGACCTTTTCCCAACGAAAGCATTCATTTGAGTGAATGGCCGGAATATGATCCTAAATTGATTATTGATGAAACTGTTAAAATTGTTGTGCAAGTAAATGGAAAAGTACGAACTGAAATAAATATCCAAAATGATGCGAGTGAGGATAGTGTGAAGGAAATTGTTATGAAAAACGACGTGGTCCAAAAATGGGTTGAAAATAAGCCTGTTCGCAAGTTTATATACATAAAGAATAAACTTGTTAATATTGTCGTTTAATATGAAATTTTCCACAGGCTAATTTGCTAACATTTGTTATGTTTTGTATAATTAGCCCATTATTAGGTAATTTTTATTAACTATATTTATGTCAAAAACAAGCGTACTTGATCGCATTTCTTTTTATTCTCTATTAACAACTATATCTCTCTTGCCCTTTTTCTTTTTGCCTTATTTTCAATTTTCATTGCCGGTCGGCAAGGGTGTTTTGGTTTCAATTGGACTCGTGATTTCTGTTTTTTTCTGGTTCTTGGCAAGAATGGTTGATGGTAAAATCGATTTTCCTAAAAGCCCTCTTATATTAACCGGTTTTATTTTGGCCACAGTATCATTACTGGCTGCGATTTTTTCGCCAAATAAAATTCTTTCTATTTGGGGTAATGCATTTGAGATGGATAGTTTCTTTTATTTATTTGTTTTAATGATTGGCCTTTTTCTATCATCGTATTATTTTTCTGATAAGAGAAATTTATCGAAATTCTATATATTTATCTTTGTGTCATTTTTGATTTCTGGCTTATTTATGATAGTGAACCTATTTGTTAATCTTGGCACAATAGCACCAAATTTTTTCTCAGGTATTTCTTCCAGTAATTTGATTGGCAGCTTAAATGATCTCGCGATATTTTCAGGGTTAATACTTTTAATTTGTTTATTTGCTTTTGAAAATCTGCCTTCAAATCCGACAATAAAGATATTGCTTACAATTTTTTCTATTTTGTCGCTCTTCTTTCTTTCATTGGCTGATTATCAGGCGGTTTGGATTATTTTGGGAATTTTGTCTATTGTAATGTTTGTACTTGGATTTTCTAGAATTCACAGCGGTTCGACGGATTCAAAAAGATGGCCAGTATTTCCTCTAATTATTTTCCTGATTTCACTATTCTTTATTTTAAGTAAAGGTTCTTTCGTGGCCAAAATGTTAAATGTGCAGAATCTAGACGTTAGACCGTCAATATCATTAACTGGAGAAATAATTGGCCGTGCATGGTCAAATAATCCACTAGTGGGGGCAGGTCCGGGACGTTTTGTAAATAGTTGGTTAAGCTATAAATCGTCTGAAATAAATAATACTGTTTTCTGGGATACTAATTTTAATTTTGGTTTTGGCTTGATACCAAGCTTTTTGGTGACTACTGGTGTCTTGGGAGGATTAAGTTGGTTATTGTTTTTAGTATTTTTGGTATTAGTATTAAAGCGAGCATTTTCTTCAAAAATTAAAGATAATTTTACTAATTTTATCATGACAACATCTGCCTTTGCCGCTATTTATCTTTGGATTTTTGCTATCATTTATGTTCCAAGTAATGTTGTGTATACATTAGCCTTCATCTTTTCGGGAGCGGTTATAGGCATACTAGTCTCAACTAAAGATATTAAATCTGTTAACCTGCAATTTCTTAAGGATCCAAGATTGAGTTTTTTCTCAATACTTTTGTTGGTGATATTAATGATCGGTTCAGCAACGCTGACATATAAGTTTATTCAAAAGTTTGCATCCATGATTCAGTTTAACAGTGCGGTTATACTTTCACGCGATGAGGCTAAATTTGATCTTGTAGAAAGCAAATTAATTAAAGCTATTGAATTAAGCAAGAATGATCTTTATATGAGATCATTGTCAGAATATTATTTGCTTAAATTAAATAATCTTGTAAAAAATGCGACTGCAGCGGATGAGGCAACAAAAAATAATATTCAAGATGCATTTAGCAAGGCTGAACAAAGTGCGGCTATGGCAATAAATTCTGATAAGACAAATTATCTTAATTATTTAACATTGGCTACTTTATATGAAAATGTAGCATCTCTTCAGGTGCCAAATGCAATTGAAAATGCTAAAGCTGCATATGGCGAGGCAAAAAAATTAAATCCGCTTAATCCGGGCATTGATTTGAAATTGGCGCGTTTAGCATTGGCAGAAAAAAATAATACAGATGCTATTAAATTAATCGATGAGTCGTTAGTGAAAAAGCCTAATTTTGTAGATGCTTATGTTCTTAAGGCGCAAATATATTACAGCGAGGGTGATAAAAATTTAGCAATACAAAATCTTCAGACAGCGCTTTCATTTGATCCGCAAAATAAAGATTTGAAATCAAATTTAGAAGCTCTTAAAAAAGAACAACAAGTGCCTGTTGTGGTAGAAGAACAGGTAATACAAAATAATGGTCCAGAGAATAATCAGGTTACTGAATAAGGAATTCGGAAATACAAACCAAGCAGCTCTCCTGCTTGGTTTATTTTCTTTATTCTCGCAGATTTTAGGACTTTTTCGAGATCGTGCATTAGCGCATTATATAGGACCCGGTCAGACATTAGACATATATTATGCTTCATTTAGGATTCCTGATTTTATTTTTGTTTCTATTGCATCACTTTTTGCTGTAACGGCAGTTTTGCCTTTATTAAGTGAAAAGCTTGGACATAGTGTAGACGGGGAACTCAATAAAAGTTCCCATGAATCAAGAAGTTTTTTTTCTAATACTTTTAATTTTTTTTTCTTGGTAATGCTGGTTATTAGTATTTTTTCATATCTAATTTTGCCAAAGATTGCTCATATAATAGCTCCAGGTTTTGATTCAGATTCAATTCTAAAAGTTGTAAATGTTTCAAGGATAATGCTGCTTTCACCAATATTTTTAGGTTTATCTAATTTATTTGGCTCTATTACTCAACTTTATAAGAAGTTTTTTCTTTTTTCATTAAGTCCAATATTTTATAATGTTGGCATTATTATTGGTGTCATTTTTCTTTATCCAAAGTTTGGGATTAATGGTTTGGCATTCGGTGTCGTGCTTGGAGCATGCCTTCATTTTTTGATTCAGTTGCCGATAGCTTTCACACATAAATTTTTGCCTAAAATATCATTTTATTTTAATTATGTAGAAATTAAAAAACTATTGATTATGTCATTGCCGAGAACCCTAGGACTATCAATGTATAATATTACAATTTTAGTGTTAGTTGCCCTGGCATCGCTTGTGGCAAGCGGTTCAATTTCTATTTTTAATTTTGCGTTTAATTTGCAAACTGTTCCGACAATGATCATTGGCCTTTCTTATGCAATAGCAACATTCCCGTCATTAACACGGCTTTTTACGCTCAATGACATTAAAAAATTTGTAGATCAAATCGGGTCTGCTTCGAGACAGATTATATTTTGGTCCTTGCCAATAGTCTTTCTTTTTATCGTACTCAGGGCACAGATTGTGAGAGTTATTTTGGGGTCTGGTAATTTTTCTTGGGATCATACGCGTTTAGTTGCCGCAATGCTGGCAGTTTTTTCTTTTTCGGTCTTGCCACAGAGTTTGAATACATTATTGGTAAGAGCTTTTTATGCTAGCGGGCGAACATGGCGGCCTCTGTTTATAAATTTATTTTCAACTGTCTTTACTGTGTGTTTTGCATTTTTAGCTCTATATTTAGTTAAAATTTTTCCTCAAATTTCAATTTTTATTAACTCATCTCTTCGTATTGAAAATATTATCGGTACAAATATCCTTTTACTCGCCTTAGGTTATTCTATTGGAATAATTATAAATTTCTTTTTGCTTTGGTATTTCTTCCAAAAAGATTTCAAGCAACATATTGTAAAAGGTTATATTAGTTCAACGTTCATTAAGAGTTTAACAGCATCATTTGCAATCGGCGCAGTTACTTATTTCTTTCTTGGTGTATTCGATAATATATTTAATTTGGATAAGTTTTTTGGCATATTGTTTCAAGGTCTATTCTCGGGATTGATTGGTATTATCTCCGGACTAATCACTCTTTGGCTGCTGAAGAGTGAAGAATTAGCTCAATTAATTGACACTGTTAAATCAAAATTTTGGAAGGCGCATGTTGTTGCACCAAGCCAGGAAGAGTTGTAAAAAGCAAGTAAATCAAGTAAAGTAAGCGAGTTAAGTAAATCAGGTTATTCCTTTTCTTAATTTACATGCTTTACATATTTACAATTTATGGAACTTAATCATATTAGAAACTTTTCTATTATTGCTCATATTGATCACGGGAAGTCCACATTGGCTGACCGGATGCTTGAGGTTACTAACACAATCGAAAAGCGCAAGATGAAGGACCAAGTGCTAGACACTATGGAGCTTGAGCGTGAACGGGGGATTACAATCAAAATGCAGCCCGTTCGAATGGTGTACCATCCGAACCAGCTAGAGGCTGAGTATGTTCTCAACCTCATAGATACCCCCGGCCATATCGATTTCTCCTATGAGGTTTCTCGGGCTATAAAGGCCGTCGAGGGATCGATTCTTCTTGTTGACTCTACTCAAGGCGTGCAGGCTCAGACTCTGACAACACTGCAGATGGCGAGAGATTCGGGTCTGGTTATTATTCCTGTTCTTTCTAAAATTGATTCGCCGTTAGCGAGGATTGAAGAGGTTAAAGATGAAGTAGAAAAATTACTTGATTGCAAGCGTGAGGATATATTGGAAGTTTCCGGCAGAACGGGTCAAGGAGTGGAGAAACTTTTGCAGGAAGTAATCAAGCGCATACCGCCGCCTTCTGCCAGTTATCAAGGCGAGAATAACGTTAGAGCGCTTATTTTTGATTTCAAATATTCAAATCACAGGGGTGTGATCGTCTATGTGCGGCTTCTTGATGGTTTGATCTCTAAGAATATGAATTTACTATTTCGTGTTTCTGGAGAAAAATTTATTTCTCTTGAAGTTGGCACATTTTCGCCAGAAGAAGTGCCAAAAGACAGCCTGTCTACCGGCGAAATTGGCTATATAGTGACTGGTATTAAAAAGCCGGGCATTGCTTCAGTGGGCGATACTATAACATTGCTTAAAAATCCGCTTCCTCCACTGTCTGGGTATATGAAACCTTCTCCGGTGGTCTGGGCTTCGATATATCCAAAAAGCCAGGATGATTTTCCGCTGCTTAAAACAGCCCTGGACAGACTGAGACTATCTGATTCGGCATTTTCATATGAGGAAGAATCGTCTGGATCGCTCGGTCGAGGGTTTCGGTCCGGCTTTTTAGGAATGCTTCATCTGGAAATTATTACTGAAAGGTTGCACAG
>CAZVEC010000002.1:3329-11437 GCA_964626035.1 uncultured Candidatus Saccharibacteria bacterium | reverse complement strand
CAGAGAATTTAATTTAGATCTTGTTGTTACTACTCCATCGATTACCTACAAAGTAATGCTTAAAAACGGGAAAGAAAATATGGTTTATTCACCACAAGCCTTTCCAGATGAT
The DNA here is from genome assembly GCA_964626035.1 of uncultured Candidatus Saccharibacteria bacterium. Lineage (GTDB taxonomy): Bacteria > Patescibacteriota > Minisyncoccia > Phycocordibacterales > CAZVEC01 > 2-01-FULL-42-20. The sequence continues at coordinate 11,325 of CAZVEC010000002.1, read as the reverse complement.
GGTAATTATTTAAAGATCTTTGAGCCATGGGTTGATGTGAAAATCATTACACCGACCAAATATTTGGGTGCCATCATGCAGCTTCTGTATGAACATGAAGCGGAGGCCGGTGAAACAGAGAATTTCGGTGACAATCGAGGATCAATCAAGCTTCGCATGCCGCTTCGGGAGCTTATGCGTAATTTTTTTGATGATCTTAAGAGCATATCATCAGGCTATGCGTCAATTTCATACGAGATAGCTGAATTTAAGGAGGCCGATGTTGTACGCCTTGATATTTTGATTGCGGACGAAGTTGTAGCTGCTTTTTCGCGAGTAGTTTCAAGGCGTAGAGTAAATGATGAGGCAGAAAATGCCGTTGAAAAGCTATATAAAATTATGCCGCGGCAAATGTTTTTGACCAAGATCCAAGGCAAGGCCCTAGGTCGAATTTTATCTTCAAGGACGCTTTCCGCTTTCAGCAAGGATGTGACTCAGCATATGTATGGCGGAGATATTACGCGCAAAATGAAGCTTCGTGAGAAACAGAAGAAAGGCAAGAAAAAAATGGCCGAGCGTGGTCGGGTCAATATTCCACAGGATGTCTTCATGAAAATGATGAAAAGCGGGGAGTAGTTAGATTTATTCTAAATTTGTGGTATAATATTAAAATGCAAAACCCCGAATTTTTAAAGAAAAAATATGATCTCCACAACACTCTCGAAGTAAAATCGGCGGCCAAGCGCGCGGAAAAGAGCGTTGGTGATGGTAAAAAAGTGCCCCAAGATGCAGAGATACAAATTCAGAATTATCTTGATCGTCTGGAAAGATTGGCTCTGGATCCGGAATACAAGCAAGACTGGAAGGGTATGGGTGGCAAAGAGGATATAAAACGCTCTCGCGCCGTGTCTCTTTTGCGTGAAATGGTGATGAATAAATATGTGCGACCCAATAAAGAAAAGCTGGCCGAAGGCGCAGCAATAGTGGAAGAACGCGCCGCTCGTCAGATGGGCATAAATATGGAATATAACGAAGAGCAATTAGTCGAGCGAGGCGAAATTGCGGTGAAAGATTTGGAAGGGTCACTCGATCAATGGATAGCATATCTCTCCGATCGTAATGAACCTTACCCAACATGGTTTCGTTATTACGCTTTTCGTAATATTTTGGAACTGGGCGAATATGATAAAGACAAACAAGAATTTCCGAAACGTACCGCCGGCACCAACCGCCTATTTCCGGATATTGATCGTGGAGCCTTGGCTAGAATAGAAGACATTATTGAATGTGCTAAAGATCCGGCTAAATTAGACCGCTTTCGAAAAGCCCAGAAAGAAACTCAAACACCAGAAGATGAACTGCTGACTGCCGAAAAAGCCAGAGCATTTGCCGGCATGGCTTTTGCCAAACAATACACTGAAAGCATTAAAGAAGCCGGAGAAATTACGTCCGAAATGCGAGCCGAAACCAAAGGTAAATGGATAAAATATTCTCAAGACTCCGATCCGACGGCTCTCTGGGCGTCACTTCAAAACAAAGGCACTGCGTGGTGTACCAGGGGGCTTTGCGACCGCAGAAACCCAGCTCAAAGGCGGAGATTTTTATGTTTATTATACTTTAGATAAACAAGGTGAGCCAAAAATTCCTCGCATTGCTATCAGAATGCAGAATGGCAATATTTTTGAAACACGAGGTGTGGCGGATTCGAAGCAAAATTTGGAAGGCAATATGACGGAAATTGCTGAGCAAAAAATGAGCGAATTACCCGGTAAAGAAAAATATCAGAAAATTTCCGGGGATATGAAAAAGATGACAGCTATTTATGAGAAAAGTTTTAAAGAAGACAAAAAGACAGGCGAGAAAACATATCTTAATCCAGAGTTTTCTAAAGACGAATTAATTTTCGTTTATGAAATTAATAATTCCATAGACGGTTTCGGTTATCAAAAAGACCCAAGAATCGCGGAAATCCGCAAGGAAAGGAAGTCCAAGGAAGACGCGCCGGTTGTTTTTGGTTGCAAACCTGAAGAAGTCGCCTATGGCTTAAAAGAAATTAACAAAAATACTAAAGCATATATTGGCGAATGGAATCCGGAAGTCCACAATAAAATTCCAAAAGATATAGAATATTTATATGAGAAATTTCCAGAAACAAAAATATTTAGAAAAAGCCTTGAATTAACAACGAGAACTCCCAAACAATATACCAATGAAATAGAAGCGCAAGGCATGAAAATATATGAGTATGCGCAGGATATGTTGAATAAAATGGAGCCGTTAAAGTCCAGGGAGAAAATAGATTTAGTTTCATTTTCCGTGGCCCAGCTAGGATATCCTAACGGCACGACTTTACAGCAAATATATGACAAAGCAAAAGAATTGGGATTGGAATTATGTCCGCCTCAAGTCGGGCCGGAACTTCGTCTTTCTTATAAAGATCAACCAAGCAATGAATATTTAAGAATAGCCATGAATTCAATTACCGATCGCGACGACAATCCGAGGATTTTCCATGTCAATCATGGCAGCGATGGCCTCTGGCTGTCCTACAGCTATGGCATTTCCGACCGCATGTGGGTTGGCAACAATCGCTTCGTTTTCGCCTCCCGCAAGAATTAGAGCTTTGGGGGGACAGTCCCCCCAAAGTATGCTACAATACTTCTATGCCAAGGACACCAAGGGTAATTGAAAGGGATGGAATTTACCACGTTTTTAATCGTGGCGTGGAAAAGCGAAAAATTTACATGAACAATCAAGACTTCAGTCGATTTTGTATTAGTTTGGAGCTTTTTAATTGCGAAGAAGAAGCAGATTTTTGGAGCTTTTTGTCAGGGCACTATAAAGATAAAAATTTGAACAGGTTGCTAACAGAAAAACTTCATGAATTTAGAAAAAAGAAGTTAAAACCCATAGTAGAAATTCTAGCTTTTTGTTTAATGCCTAATCATTTTCATTTTATCCTTAGAGAAATTGTTGAAGGCGGCATATCTAAATTTATGACTAAGCTTGGAGGCTATTGTACCTATTTTAATTTAAGGCATAAGCGAGTTGGTTCGCTTTTTCAGTCACGTTTTAAATCTGTGCCTATTAAAGACGAAAGACAACTGGGTGTGATTTTTAATTATGTGCATACAAATCCAGTTGAGCTAATCGAGAGAGGATGGAAGAATTTTAATGTTAAGGATTACAAAATGACGATTGAATTTTTAAATAATTACAAATGGTCGAGTTATGGCGATTATATTGGAGAATCAATTCATCCATTTATAACCAGAAGAGATTTCTTTCATGATTTCATTGGTAATACCAAGGATTGTCGAAATTTTACCGAAGAATGGGTTAAAGCAAAGGCGCAAATATTATCTGATGATGATAGGATTAAAACAATTTTTTTAGATCTAGATTAACAAATATTAATGCTTTGGGGGGACAGTCCCCCCAAAGCATTTTCCGAAACATCGGGTGTTGAGAACAGCCACTAAAAGGAGAATGTTTAATAGAATCAAAGAAAATCCGAAACCCGCCACCATACAGTCGTATTTGGGATTGCTAAAACACGGGAATACATTTAAGATTAAAAAGTCTTTTTATTTCGACGAGCGAGGAGGCAGATCGGATGATGATCTGCACCTGTGGACGGCGCGTGGGCGAGTAATCTCGCACACAGCGTCCGAGCGAAGTCGAATCAAAGTAATCTTTATTTAAAAATAGGAGTATAAAGCATGATCATACTAATAATGATCAAGACGCAGATAACACTCCAAATAATTTGAACTTTCTTGCGATGTTTTGGGTTTAAAAGCATAAACTAGCTACTAGCAACTAGCTTCTAGCCACTAGCAGGAATTGCTAGGCGCTAGACGCTAGGCGCTTTATTATTTATTTGTTATGCATTGTAGTATAATTTAGCTAATGTATCAAGCGGATTATAAAAAAAGAAGGGAAATGCGGAAATTTTTACACTCAAAATTGAGCATTTTCTTGATGTTTGGGGTTGTATTAATAATGTTAATAAGTATTGTAAAGATAGTCCCAAAATTGATTGAGACTAATGAGAACAAAGAAAATGCCTTGTCTGAATTAAATAAAATAAGAAATCAGGAAGCCGGCTTACTTTTGCAAATTGATTCATTAAGCAGTGAAGCTGGTAAAGAAAGAGCGCTGCGGGAAAAGTTTAGAGTAACTAAGGATGGAGAGGGTTTGATTGTTATTATAGATGATCGTGACAAGACAGATTTAACTGAAAACACTGATTCTAAAAGTAAAATAAGAAGTTTTTATAATAAGATTTTTAATAATTAGATTATGCGAGTATGGTCTAGCTTGCCCCGTCTTAGCGGGGTGAAGTAGAATGCGACCGACTACAATCCCATTAGAAATAAATGCGGAATTAGTTTAGTGGTAAAATGAGTGCTTCCCAAGCATTAGACGCGAGTTCGATTCTCGCATTCCGCACAGTAAATTTCAAACGGGACAAGGGTTGAACAGATATTCGATTCCCCCTACTCGCACAATATGCTATAGTGTAAATAATTATAAGTTAAAGCTTACATAATAAAATGAATAAAAAAATATCAATTATTTTAGTAGTATTGTTTTTATGTATATTTAGTTTTAATACCGTCAGAGCTCAGGAATCTGAAGATATTTCAATTGAACAGGAAGTAAAAATTGAAAATGTGGGTATTTTGCCAAATAGTTCATGGTATTTTTTAAAGGAATTTCGACGCAACGTTCAAAAGATATTTACTTTTGATAGAGTAAAAAAAGTAGAGTTACAAATAAAGATTAATGATGAAAAAGCTGAAGAAATTTCAGTTTTACAGGAAAAAGATCCAGAAAACACAGTATCTATTAAAAAGGCATTAATTAATTATTTGGAAAATAAGGAAAAGTTAAAAAGTAATTTAGATAATTTAAAAGAAAATTCAGAGAACCCGAATATTGAATCATTGATTTTAAAAGTTGAGCAAAATTCAGAAAAACATTTGAAACTTTTTGATAAAGTTGGAAATAAAATGGAACAGAGAAATGTAGAATTAGACAAAACTGAAGGTGATCTTAAAGGCTTGGAAAATGAACTAGATGCGATTGGTGAATTTGATTTTAATGAAAATGAGACTAATATAAAGCCAGGTGAGAAGATTTTTAGAGGTAAAGCGCCTGAAAGTGCAAAAAATAAATTAGACACAGTAAAACCAATTGAGGATACTAAATCTATTGAACCGTCTGAAATAGATTTATCTGCAGAAAAAGTTCTTAAAGAACTTGATTCATTACCAGAATTAGAATTAGATTTTTAAAAAAATAATTTTACAGCAGTTAGCGCATAGAAAAAATTCGGGAAGACCCCCGGGGTTAAAGAAGCCTCAACCCCGGGGGTCGAGGAGAATTTTTTCTAGGATCTAGCTGCTAGAAGCAAGTATGCCAAAAGTAACAATTTATAGCACTCAAGCTTGTCATTTTTGCCAGGAAGCTAAGGTGTTTTTTAAGGCCAACAATATTCCTTTTACTGAGCATAATGTAGGCTTGGATCAGGAAAAAAGGAAAGAAATGATCGACATGACTGGCCAGATGGGCGTCCCTGTGATTAAAATCGACGACCAAGTCTTAGTTGGTTTTTATGAGCCAAAATTGAAAGAAGTACTCGGGCTTTAAAAAATATAATGATTCGTATATACTAAAAGCGCCATATTGGCGTTTTTAGTTTGTCCCCGTAGTTCAACGGATAGAACAGGCCCGTCCTAAGGGTCTGATGTCAGTTCAATTCTGGCCGGGGACACTATGTGTGGAATAATCGGCTATATAGGGAACAAAGAGGCATATCCAGTCCTAATTAAGGGTCTGAGGCGTTTAGAATACCGCGGCTATGATAGCGCCGGCATCGCTCTTTCGGCTGCTGATTTGAATGTCTATAAATGCAAGGGAAAAGTTGCAGACCTTGAGTCTGAAGTTTTAAATAAGGATCTAAGTGGTAATACTGGTATCGGACATACACGTTGGGCCACCCACGGAGATCCTAATGATATTAATTCTCATCCTCACTTATCATGTTCAGGTGATCTAGCTTTAGTCCATAATGGCATTATTGAAAATTATGCTTCTCTTAAAGAGGAGATGATAAAGAGAGGGCATAAATTTTTAAGCGATACTGATACTGAGGTTTTGGTGCATTTGATTGAAGATATTAAAAAAGCTGATGGGGTGGATTTAGTTGAAGCAGTGCGTTTAGCTTTGAACCAGGTTGTGGGCGCTTATGCTATCGTCATACTCTCGAGAGATAATCCGAATCAGCTGATAGCTGCAAAAAAATCCAGTCCGCTTGTAATAGGGCTCGGTGATAATGAGTTTTATTTGGCATCTGATGCTACACCGATAATAGAATATACAAAGCGGGTAATTTATCTTGAGGATGAGGAGATTGTAGTACTTACGAATGATGGCGGGATAAAGATAAAAAATATTAAAAATGAAATTAAGACACCATATGTACATAAATTAGAGTTAGATCTAGAAGTTTTAGAGAAGGGAGGTTTCGATCATTTTATGCTTAAGGAAATATATGAACAGCCAAAATCCATTAGGGATTCCATGAGGGGTCGGCTTAGATTGAATGAATCTAAAATTATATTGGGTGGTTTAAGGGATTATGAAGAAAAACTTACAAATGCAAAAAGGATTATTATCGTCGGTTGTGGAACATCACTTTATGCAGGATTATTAGGTGAATATCTATTCGAAGATTTGGCGAGGATTTCAGTGGAAGTTGAATTTGCGTCAGAATTTAGGTATAGGAATCCAGTGATTGGAAGTGATGATATTGTCATTGCTATTTCTCAATCTGGCGAAACGGCTGATACATTGGCAGCAGTAGAGCTTGCTAAGAACAAGGGTGCATTAGTGCTTGGTATATGCAACGTGATTAGCTCATCGATAGCTCGCGCTACAGATGCCGGAGTTTATACGCATGCAGGTCCTGAGATAGGGGTAGCTTCAACAAAGGCTTTTACAGCCCAAGTGACCATATTAACGTTGATGGCTTTGAGCATTGGTTATAAAAAAGGATTAATATCAAATGAAAAATTTAATCAACTGATTAATGAATTAGATACTATACCCGAAAAAGTTAATCAAGTATTGGAAAGTAATGAAATTATTAAAGGTATAGCTCAGAAATTTATTAATTCTAAGGATGTTCTTTATGTTGGTCGAGGTTTTGCTTACCCAGTAGCTCTTGAGGGAGCATTGAAGTTAAAAGAAATTTCATATATTCATGCTGAAGGTTTTGCGGCTGGTGAAATGAAGCACGGCCCGATTGCTTTGATTGATGAAAATATGCCAGTTATTGTTCTTGCTTCCAATAGAACATCATACGATAAGGTTACTAGTAATATTCAGGAAATTAAATCCAGGAAGGGAATAATAATTGCGATAGTAAGTGAAGGTGATGAAGATATAAAAAAAATTGCTAATTATGTGCTTGAAATTCCAAAGGTAAGTGACATTTTTTCTTCATTACTAGCTGTTATTCCACTTCAGCTTCTTGCTTATCATATTGCTGTTATGAGGGGGTGTAATGTTGATCAACCAAGAAATTTAGCAAAATCAGTAACTGTTGAATAGTTGGACAATCATGGAAACCTCCTCTGCAAGCTTAATTTACTTGATTTACTATATTTACTTAATTTACTTGATTTGTTAATATCTAACTTATGAATAACGAAGAAATAAAAACATTACTTGAGGCAAATCTTGAGTTAAACAAGGAGAATAATAGAATGCTCCACAAGATTAGAGGTATTCATAAAAGGGCGCATTTTTTTATGCTTTTTAGATGGTTGTTGATAATAGGTTTTGCTTTTGGGGCTTACTATTATGTCCAGCCGTACTTTAATAGAGTGATAGAAATATATAATTCTATTCCAAATTTTGGCAATATTGATGTTACCAAGCTCGAAGGAATTATTAACGGATTGAAGCCATAGGTGAGTATAAGAATAAGTATATGCTCGGGTAG
>CAZVEC010000002.1:0-3319 GCA_964626035.1 uncultured Candidatus Saccharibacteria bacterium | reverse complement strand
CCCTGAAGAGGGATAGGTCACCAGTTCGACCCTGGTCCCGAGCACATGAAATGTAGTGTTTATCTAATAAAAAGTTTAAAAAACGAAACTTTTTATGTCGGTATATCATCTGATCCTATTAGAAGACTATCGGAGCATAATTCCGGCAAACTTAAAACAACATCGAAGAATAAACCCTTTACCATGGTTTATTTCAAGGAATATCCCGATTATAAGACCGCAAGAAATCATGAAATTTGGCTTAAGAAGAAAAATAGGGAATATAAAAATATGTTAGCTCAGCTTGCCCCGCCTAACTCAGGCGGGGTGAAGTAGAGCGCTCCCCTGAAGAGGGATAGGTCACCAGTTCGACCCTGGTCCCGAGCACCAATAATAAAAAAATCTCCTTCGCCAAATGACGAAGGAGATTTTTTTATTTAGACTGACTTAATTTTTAGACTGGTTTTAAGTGTTTTATCAATCTTAGGCATTTTGATTATGAGTAGCCCGTGTTTTTCCATGGCCTCTGCTTCTTCCGGCTCGATTTCTTGCGGTAAAAGAATCGTTCTTGAGAATGAGCCCCAGTATAATTCTTGAACAAAAAAATCATCATCGGCGACTGAGCGATTCTCCTCTCGCTTGCCGCGTATTGTGACCATATCGCGTCCGATTTCAACCTGTAGATCCTCCGGTTTTACACCAGCCACCATCGCCTGCACGACAATATCAGAAGGGGTTTGATAGACATCGACTGTAAGTTGCGCTTCTTCTGTGTCCTCTTCATCAATATCAGAATCTCTCATTTTGCTCATTAATTTTTTTTCATCATCAAAATCAATGATGTCATTATCATCTTCATCCATTTTCATGCCGCCCGTTAATTTTTCAAAAAAAGAACGTTTTTTCATAGTAACTAGGCTTTAGGCCTTAGGCTTTAGGCACTAGCCTTATCCGCTGTCTGGCGGATGCTAGAGCCTAGTGCCTAGAGCCTAGTGCCTTTGATTTATTAACCATTTTAATTTTAATAATAATTTATTTTTCAAAAACAATTTTTATTGCTTGTATTTTCTTTGGTATTAATGTGTTTGAGCTGTTTCTTCAATGGATATTTGTTTCATAATGCTTGGACTCATGCGCCTGATTTTTTCCATGATGAGCAGAATCATAACAGTGAAGACCCATAGGAACGCAAAGACTTGCAAAAAATTCTCTCCATTACTTTTCATTATATAAAAATTAAAAATACTATGCAAGGCAACAGCTGTGATTAAACCAACCAGAAAGTATATTGTTTTGGTAAATTTACCCTTATAAAAGGCCAAACCAAGCCCTATGCCTATTATAGCACTGGAAGCTGTATGTAGGAGTGTGGCTCCTAAAAAACGTAGGTTGCCAGTAAGCAGGCTTACAGCGGTTTCTTGAATGGATATAGGCTGGATTAAGAATAAGATATTTTCAAAAGCAGCAAAACCAAGAGCAGCTGTGATCATATAGATAGGGTAATCAATAGGTTCATCTGCGTATCTGCTTTTAAGAGCGATTCCGGATGCGGCGATATATTTAATGAATTCTTCTAAAAATCCAAGAGCTACAGTGAGTCCGGTTTTATCCATGATCATAATGCTGGCAAATTTCTCAAGCGGAAGTACAAGTAGAACAGAAATCATACCTAAGACGAAGGTAAGTAAAATCAAACCTTTTGGCTCCGGTCTTTCTCTGTCTTCTTTTAACCAAAACCAAAGCCAGATGAGGGCTGGTAGCACTCCGGCTAAGGCAGCTATAATAATTGTTTTTGGTGAATTCATGTGAATAAGTAAATCAAGGATCCTTAGCTTGCTTTACTTGACTTGCTTGTCTCGCTTATCTCGCTTGCTCCGGCCATTTTTCTACCATCAGTAAATTGTTTTCCTGTTTTAATGTTTTATTGTTTTTTTGAATAATCTGCCATAGTTCCTCGGTTACAAATGGCATAAAAGGATGAAGAAGCTTTAAGGAGTTTTGAAGGATTTCGAATATAATCCATTTGCGGGAAATTTTATCTGATTCATGGCTACTCATAAATATTTTTTTACTGTCTTCGATTATTATATCAGCAAATCGATGCCAAACATAATGATAAATTTTTTCACCAGCTAAATAGAAGCGATAATTATCTATATCATCAGTAGTTTCATGAATTAAATTATTTAATTCATTTAGTAATTCCTTATCATTGATTGATAATTCTGGTTTATGTGCGTAATCTATATCATTTGTATTTTCTATGACAAATCTAGTAATATTCCAAATTTTATTTGAAAAGTGTTTATAACCCTTTATTTTATCCTCAGCCAATTTTATATCGGTTCCGGGAGCAGTGCCGATCACAAGTGCCATCCTGCCTGCGTCAGCGCCGTATTTTGCCGCAATATCCATTGGATCAATTCCATTACCAAGTGACTTTGACATTTTGCGTCCTTGCGCATCTCGTATGGTGCCGTGTAGATAAATAGTGTGAAATGGAATAGTTTTTAGTTCGTACTCAGTAAATAAGATCATTCTTGCGACCCAGAAGAAAAGGATTTCATATCCAGTTTCTAATACATCCGTCGGGTGATATATTTCCAAGTCTTTTGTCTTCTTGGGCCAACCCAGGGTGGAGAAAGTCCAAAGAGCAGAAGAAAACCATGTGTCTAGCGTGTCTGGGTCTTGTTCCATTATAGGGTCTGGAACAATTTGAAGAGTGTATTCTCGAAGTTCAGTATTAGTTAATGGTTTATCAGATCTCATATTTATCATAGAATTTTTATCTAACCTTTCTTCTATAAGCGAAGATAGGGCGGCTAGAAAAGAATTATGACTTACAATCAAAATAGATCCATCAGTTTTGATAGTTTTAATTCTTTCTAAAACTCTTTTTGCTCTTTCTGCTAAATTTTCATAGCTTTCTCCCTCTTTTGATTCGAATGCCTTTACCATTATGGATGTGCCATCTGTTGGCATATTGGTAAATTCTCCTGGATCAACTTCTCTGAGATCTTTCAAGGTTTCAATATCGTCAGATATATTCAGATAATTTTTTATTATTTTTGCCGTGTCGTGTGCACGAGATAAATCAGACGAAATAATTTTAGTTACATTTCCATATTTTAAAGATTGACCAATGATTTCTGCCTGCCCAACTCCTTTTTCAGTTAAAGGAGAATCTTGGTGGCCTGAGTAAATTTTTTTCACATTACCCTCACTTTCTCCATGTCGAGCAAGTATAATTTTTTGTTCTTTTGGTAGATGCACTTTACCATCTTTGTCATACCAAACAGGAATTCTGTGCCCGTACCAAATTTGGCGGGAGATGCACCAA
>CAZVEC010000001.1:29561-32713 GCA_964626035.1 uncultured Candidatus Saccharibacteria bacterium | reverse complement strand
ACTAGTAATGGCAACCAAAAGAAAAATAATGATAATTATTAAACTCAAAGGACTGCGAGACTCTTTGGTCTCTATTTTTTCTTCTGTGATCGGCTTTTTTGGTATAAAAGATGTTTGAAATTCTGCCATGTTACTAGGCTTTAGGCTTTAGGCTTTAGGCTTTAGCTTTTCTGCTAGAGCCTAGTGCCTAGTGCCTAGTGCCTTTTTGTTAATTGTACTTTACATATATTATAGTGTCCAGTGAATTGAGTGTGCTTACATAAGTTCAAATAGGATTATTGTAATTTGCGAAGCGCCAGCCCCACCGCCACTGAAAAAGGCGGACCAGAGGTTTTTAGCGCGTCTTTTAAGAATTCCGGGGTTTCTGCGTGACTAAAAGGATCGCTAATAATGACATCTAAATTGAAACTTGCCTTAGCGGCCGGAAGGAGACCTTTCAACATTGCCCCGCCTCCGCTTAAGATCATCTTGCTTACTGTCTTATTGTTTCTCTTTTCATAATCAAGAATAATGTCTTTTGTTTCTGAAAATATATAATCAATAATCAATTTTGCCGTATCAGATATGTTTTTATTGGTACCCACGCCTTCCAAACCATACTCTTTCTTTACCTCCTCAGCTTTACCGAAAGGCAAACCTAACGATTTCGAAAGATTTGAAGAGATGTCGTACGAACCCCTGGAGATAACATGGAATTTCTTGACCACACCATTATCCACAATCGCAAGCTTAGTTTTAGAAGCGCCTATATCCATGAGCAAGACGGAAGATAAATCATGACCCAAGACAGATCGGATATTGCTGAAAATTTCAATTTCATAAAACGCTCCTCCAAGACCAGATTTTTCCACGATCTCTTGGTAGCGCACAACTGTTTCATTATGAATAGCCACCACTAAGACCTCTGTGACATTTTCTTTCTTTTGATCTTCGCTTTCTTCTTCACGCTTAGGAATCATCCACCAATCCAAAGAAACTTCTGAAATTGGAACCGGAATATATCGGCGAGCTTCGATCGGCACCACGTCTTTAAGTTCTTTCTCGCCCAACACGCCTGGAATTTCCAAAATAAAAATTAAACTGGCGGAGGAAGGTATGGCAATAGCAGCATTGTTTGTAGTGATCTGTGATTCTTTAAAAATCTGCTTGATCGCTTCCACTATTTCTTCCGGCTTCAAATTAGTCAGACTGCCTACCGGAGTGCTGGCATAAGGCCCAAGCGCAATTTCTCCATAAGTCTCTAAGACTGCTTTACCGCCTTTCTTTTTTAATTGAATTACCTTGATCGAAGAAGAGCCGACATCAATGCCGACCACGCTTTGTGAAGAAGAACTCTGGGCCGGCTTTAAAAAACCAAGACCCATATCTAAAATTTTTTTGAATGGATTAGCCATTGGATCACGAATACCACGAATCTCAATCTAATACCACGAATTTTAATTCGGAGTATTTGTTCCGCATATTTTGAGATCAAGTCTCGGGCAGCTAGAGATCAGGTCTCAGAGGTCAGTCCTCTATTGGGCCCGAGGTCTGACCTCTGGCAGCCCGAGACCTGATCTCTGAGACTTGATCTCAAAATATCGCGGAATAGATTCGCGGTATTCATCCAATTATTGTATCATTATTCTATGAGCTTTTTAAGTAAAGTTATCAACACTTTTTGGGATTTTATATATCCGCGCCGATGTCTTCGTTGTCGCAAGGATGGCACATATTTTTGCCCAAAATGCCTCATATTAACTGATGGCGCCCCAAAACCTAAGGATGACTTTGTAATATCCGTCTGGAGCTATAAAAACCCATATATAAAGAAGATTCTTTGGATAATCAAATATAGAGGCGGATTTTCGGCTGTAAATGATCTAACGCCCACAGCCTACGACCATTTACTGGGAGAGCTCATAGAAAGAAAAATTATGGAAAATTTCCTTGATCCCATTCTTATCCCCATTCCCCTTTCAAAAAAGAAACTCAAACAAAGAGGCTACAATCAATCAGATAAAATCGCTGAAGCTTTAGTGAAGCTCGATCAAAATAAAAACTTTATTCTAAATAAAAATATTTTGTTTAAAATAAAAAATACACCCAATCAAGCCGCGATCAAAAACAAAAAAGCGCGTCTTGAAAATCTGATCGGTTGTTTTGCTGTCAAAAATCCTGAATTGATCAAAGGCAGAAATATTATTCTACTCGATGATGTAGCCACCACCGGCGCCACCTTGCGCGAAGCCCGCCACACTCTCCGCCAATCCGGCGCCGGAAAAGTTATGGCAATCACTCTCGCCCACTAATAAATTTTTTACCGCGACGGGAAGAGGTCGGTCCCCTAGTGGGTTCGAGGTCCGACCTCGAGGAGGAGTAGTAAAAGATTTTTTAAATATTAATACGAGAAATCCATAAGGAACCATTCGGGCGAAAGGTTCCTTAATTATTTTATGTACATTATAAAGACCATATGGCGTGATACCTATCACATGTCTGACATGTAGAAATATCAATGAGTACCACATTGATATTCCTATTTAATCAATCTCATACTGTAAATATTCGGTGTTCCGAATCTTTCATAATTCCAATTTTTTGGCGCAAATTGATTATCCCATTTTGTTATTTTCACAGGCGAGAAACCAAAAGACGAATATAATTCTAAAAGTTTATCGCCCATGCACTCCAAATACGAAGCTCCCTCTTTCACGGCTTTTTTAACTAATATTTTTCCTCTCGCTTTCTCAAGCGAAAAAACAGAAATGAGTTCGCCGTCCGGATTGATGCCAAATCCGCTTTTAAAGTCATTAGATAAGAATAATTTGGTGTTCTTGTTCGTGTAATCATTTGCTGAATGATTTGTTAGAAAAGCGAATAAAGAAGGATCTAAGATGTCTCTTTTTGAAATAAATTCCGTGGCAGGCACTGTAATAAAGTTATTAATATTTTCTAGTGAAGCGTGTGGATTTTTTGGCGGTATATTTTTCATATTATTTTTCCCATTTTTTTATTGATTCTCTTATAGTTCGATTGATATCTTTCGACACTTTTGCAAAATTCTTACTTTTCTTGAAAGTTGTTTCATTCATGTAGAGTTTCCTATTTATTTCTATCATTACCGATGATACTTGTTTATTCTTTCTGTAATATTTTATCGGGACTATAGA
>CAZVEC010000001.1:0-29551 GCA_964626035.1 uncultured Candidatus Saccharibacteria bacterium | reverse complement strand
TTAATTTGACAGAATAGCCAATTAGCTCAAATTTCTTTTTTAAAATCTTACTTAATTTTCTTGGAGTATGGAAAGTATCTATCCCTATGCAGACATCAGGCCTATTTTGTTTTTTATCATCCTCGTACGGTCTCGGAATTTCAGGGAATGAATGGCAGTCCAATATTAAACATTTTTTATGTTTTTTTAAACATTCTCCGACTAAATCCGCAAATAATTTATGATATGGTTTGTATATTTTGCCCAATAATTCTTTTTTTACTTTCGTATTCAAAACTCTCAATATGTCACCGTCTCCGGTTTTGGTATACAGCGCCGACATTCCAACTTTCGCCATTGCTTCTTTTTTCTCCTCATAAAATCGTTCTATGTCCACAACAATTCTGCTTACCTGCGATATTATATAATTTGAATCCTTCAATAAAGAATTATAAAGTTCATCGGTATATAAATCAGCCATCGTTAAATTTTCTTTCTTTAATTCTATCGGTGCTAAAACATAGTCCTTCAAAAAATCAGCAGGGATTTTTGTTCCGCTATGCGGTACATTGCAAACAATGTAAGATTTTATTTTTTTAGATGATTTGAAATACATAATTATATAAATATTATTTTTGCATTATAACATAATAACGCATTTGATAAATTGGTGTTTTCATTTACAAATTATTAAACTAAAACTATGCGAAACGACATAAACTCATCACATGAGATTTTTCCTTAAGGAAAAAAGACCACACTGGTTGGTCTTTTAATTTATTCTTCTTTCATGAACGGTTCGCAGATTTTCCAGGCGGAATGCATGCTGTTTTGCGCCTGCTGCAATTTGAAAGCCGCTTCATTTAATTTGGAAGCAAGCTTCGTCCTGCCGCGTGCCAAATCTTTTTCGGCCTGGCTTTTTATGTCACCGGCCAATCTGCCGATAAATTCCGAAGTTTGATCGTAAGCCATGTTGCCTATAGCTTTTGCAAGATCTTCCAATGATCCGCTATAGCCTTCAACATGCCTCGGGTGTTTTGTACTGTTTTTCGTCATAAGTATTTGTTTTTTAATTCCAACCAAATACTAGCATAAAACCCCTCTCGATCAAGAGAGGGGTTTTTGTTTAAATAATTCAGTCGGTTTGGTTTTCTTTCAAAAACTTTTCGACTGCTTTTTTGATTTCATCATCGATATTAATGGAAACATTCGGATCTCCATCATGGCCGGTGCCGGGACACGGAATATTCAGGAAATTTTTCCAGCGGATATATCTGCCCTGCGAAGCGCAATCGCCACCAAATCTTTCAATCAATGAATCGGCTCCATAACCAAAAAGATCAGCGGTTTTTGTTATACCAAAAGCATCAGTCAAATGGTCTTTCGTAAAAATAACTCTGCCATTAACTTTTTCATTTTGGCTTTGGAGAACTTCCCATTCAATAAGCCACATTTTCTTTCCAAAAGGTGACTTGTTTATTATCACCTTTGCCGCACTGCCGGCAATGATCAACATTTCAGAATTTCCAGCCGGATAAGCGACACGCATTTTAGTGCCATGATGATGCCACCAGGCTGGAAAGCCCATCGGATGAAGTTCGGGAATTCTGCCTTTTACTTTCGTTTCTGTAGTTTCCATAAGATTATGATTTAAATGAACTGTAAATAAAATAAATTCAATTACAGACTATATTAATCATAATCCTAAGTCAATTTACTAAATAGAATCCCACAAGTTTAACCTGTGAAATTCTAGATGGATAAAATCTAAGACGTAATATCATTTTCAAACTGTTTCAGAACTTCTTTTATACCCTTATGTTTAAAATTATCACCAAAATTGCAAATAAGATTAAAACTTGCCCCTCCAATCTTGCTGGTTGTTCGAAAAACCGAAAGTGGCTGATGTTCCTCTGATGATCTTTTAATAAGAGTAATAATTTCTTTAACGTCTTTTGGCATACCTTCTGGCACTTTTCCTTCACCTGAATATATTGGGTAAAAAATTCTATTCAAGGCCGTTTCTATTGTAGGGGCCAATTTTTCTTCTTTCCCATTTTTTATGAGTACTGTTTCGCTTAGCTTTATCTTGCCTTTTTTATTTTCTTCAAGTAGAGACTCAGCCCATTTGAGAATCGGTATTAGAGGATGGTCTTTTGGAATTTTTACATTTTCAGTGTCTATACGATTAATAGCGGATCTAAAAACCTCGTAACCTTCAGACTTATCCATTCCCTTTTCTTCCATCTGCCCTGCTTCTGTCTGTGCCATTAGCTCCCTAATTTTTATTTTAGTGATTTTCTGAATGATATCTTTTTGCATCCTTCGCATTTTTGCCTCTTCATTATTTTCCTCTTCAATAGCTTCAACTTTTTCCGCTTTAGTTTTCGCCGGAAGCCTATGAGGAATTTCCTCAACAACTTCAGCTTCTTCAATTTCTATTTTAGGATTTTTTTTAAATCCCATTTGTTCTTTTTTCTTTTTTTGTTCATTAACAAAATTCTGGAACGCAGCAGCTCCTTCTTCTTTTTGCTTATTTAGTAATCCTTTTACATGCTGTTCAAGGCTTTTTTCTTGTTTCATATTAAAAATTTAGTTTATTTGTTAATCAATTAATTCTATTAAAAACCTTTCTTGTTTGTTATTTATAAACTAAACCTCTTCTTCAATAGTATCCACTAAATCTGCCTGTGCAATTCTGGCATTATTACTAACTTTTTCTAGTAATTTCTCTTTTCCTTTAAAAGCAGAAACTACTCGTGCATCATTTTTAACATTATTAATGACATCCTCCATAATTCTCTTGCTCAAACTAGATAATTCCTGCAAGGCTTCTGTTTGTGAGGTAATGTTTTTTGTTTCCATTATTTGTTTCATTCCTACATCTAATTTTTCATTTATTCCTGCACTTAATTCTCCAAAAACTTTGCTAAAAATAGCATCTAATTCTGGACCTATTTCTTCCTTAATGTCCTTCATTTGAACTGCTACAATTATTAACTTTTCAAGCATTTTTGGACTGTATTCTCTTATTTCCTTCATTTGATCAAATACGGCCTTAAAATGTCTTGGTTCAGGTGTAGGTAAAAATTCTTTTTTTGCAAGTTCTTCAGCTTGTAAATTAACTGCTTTTCTTATTGTTTGTATTGGTTTTTCTAACATATGTTTATTGTATTAATTAAGTTATTAATTACTTTAAGTATATACCTAATAACGATTTTGTCAAGCTCATACCGGCTTACTTTTTTCAACCCTGTGTCTCAGAATTTTCGCCTGATAGATAGTACCGATAGTCTGTATTGTACCCATGATCACAAAAAGTGCGGTAAATGAGTACGAAGCCACAATAAGCCCGCCGATTAGAATAGAGATGCCTGTGATAATCTGCTCTATGCCATGAGAAATTCCCCAAGCATATCCGGCATGTTTTTTGTCCTCATATTTTGAATAAAGCGCGTCCCATGTGGGATCGGCTAGAGCAAGCGAGAGACCGAGACCAGCCTGCACGATAAAAAGTCCTGTTGCTGAATGAACCAAAAGATAGCTCCAAGTGAAAATCGCGTTCAAGGCATAGCCCAAAACCATGAGCCTCTCCTTTCCGAAGCGGTCGGCAAGTTTACCCATGAAAATTGCAAAAATTCCCGTAACCAAAAGATAGGTCGCCCAAGCCCAAGTGATTTCAAAAATATCTCCGCCCACTCTCCCGGCAAAGATGGCAAAAAGCGGGCCGAAGAGACCCTCGCCCAGCCACCAAAATCCCGCTCCGATCAAAAGTATTTTTTCCTTTTTCTTAGATTCCATATTTTTTTATTTTATCATAACAATCCACTCCCATGCACTGTAGTATGAGAGTAGATAGTAAATATTAGGAATTTATTTTATTCCTCCGGTTACTTTATCCAAAATTTTCCTTTCCTCTACCTCGCTTAAATATTGCTCCGGGCCGCCGGCGGGCTTTCCGGCATCTAGCCATGTTTTAAAATGAGTTCTGTAAGTACCGAGAGGTAAAGATATAAGCACAATATCATCCACTTTCTTTTTGACATAGCGGTTATATTTTTCATCACTAATTTTTTCTTTTGCTTCCTCAATCTGATGCGCTTTATGGGTTAAATTATCCCGCCTAGCAGAAACAGTAAATTGAATTCCTATTTCTTTTTTGTTTTTAACATATTCCTCTCTTGGCAGCTCTTCCCCCTCGATTGCCACTCCACGGAGCTTCTTTGGAAAAGAAACTTTAAAATCATATTTAAGTTCTGCATCCTCCATTGCATTGGACGGTTCAACTTTAAATCCAGCCTTTGGATCGTTGTATTGAATCCTAGTTAGAAAATTTTTAGCCATTCGCTCGGCAATAATTCCTTCAATTCCCCAGTCGCTAATATGTCTTTCTAAATAACTTTGAGTCTTACTTGTGGTTGGCAGGGAAATTTTTTCAATTCTTGATATTTCATCATTAAAAATCTGACCAATACTATCTTTAGATTCCGTAAAATCAGACAACTTTCTAATTCGGCGCCAGATAAGTTTTGGTACAGATTCATGAGGTCGATATTTAACACCCCAATCATAATCAGCCACAATATCTCCAAAATCTATCTCTCTTTCATTTCCATTTACAATAAGTTTATTACTTTCTTTATTATAAAAAATTATTTTTCTATTCTCTTTTTCTTTTCCCTCATAATCTTTACCAGCATCAATTTCTTTTAATCTTTTTTTGAGCTCCGCCATTTGCACCCTTTTTTGAACGTTGAAATTTAAAATACTGCTCCTTTTGTGTACATATTTCCAAAGAATTGAATTTTCTTCTGGATCTATCTTTCCTCCGCTAGCTAGCTTTTTGACTGATTGGCTAATTTTCTCAGGCAGAATATCTAATTCAGGCAGCAATCTACTACCCCAATACCTGAGGTTCCTAAGGTTAGCCATTTTCAAATCATCTTCCTCCTGTTTGCTGACAAGAGGAACTTTTTCCATTTTTGCAATTTCTTTATTAATACTCTCAGTCTCCTTATTCACAACATCAAAATCTACCTGCAATGATTTATCGGGCGACTTTTCTTGAACTATGTTATTTTCATTGATTTTTTCCATAATCTAAATGAATAATGTAAATTTTAACATATTTACAGAAAGATAGGATATTTGCGTTATTTACTGCGTATATGATAAAGTTCAGACGGAAAGCAAAAACCTTAAAATTATGAAAAATAAATGGAAAGGATTGGAAGGCCGCGGATATCGGTTGCAAAATCTCGGCCGGCCGGCAATATTCCTTTTGCCGATTAAAAAACTGAAAAAGAAAGTGCGCGGCCAAGCAGTCGAAAAAACGCTGCATAAATTTCTGATAGAAGAATTTGGAGCGTACACATCTTCCACTATCCCAAATTTCGGCATCTGGGAAAATATAAAGAAGATGAAAGTATCCGACAAATGCCGCCAATATGAAGTTTCATTTGTCGGCAAAAAGCGAATACCGATACTTTTAGAAAAACTTGCCGAAATAGCCGGGCAAATCGGAGAAGATTGCATCTATTTCAAAGCCGGACAATACACAACTCTGGTCTATCCAGCAAAATGAATTTTAAAAACACCGCACTGCGGTGTTTTTTCTTTAAGGAACCTTTCGGGCGAAAGGTTCCTAGATGAAAAAGCTCTAGCATGAGAGCTTTTAAGACTGGCGAAGTTTGTTAGCTTTTTCTTAAATTTTATTGTATTAAATTTCTTTTATAATATCATGGCGATTTTATTTATAAAATCGTATAATACAAATATGTCCAAAAAACATCATCCACATAATCAGTTTGATAAATATAGCGGGCACAAAGAGAAGCCAAATAAGCCTGTTCCGCCTTTTGCTACTTTCAAGTTCAAGGCTATCGGTTTGCTCATTTTTTTGTTGCTGGCTCTTTTTGGAATATCAATACTTGGTTTTTTTGAAATTAAATATAGCGACCGATTTTATCCCGGCATTTTTGTAAATAATGAATCTGTCGGCGGAAAAACTTACACAGAAGTTCTAAACTACTTTAGAGAGAAAGCCGAAGAACTACAAAAAAATGGGTTGGATATAAATTTTGAGAGCTCTAAGGGGATACGAAAAGTAAACATACCAATGTTCGCCACCGGACTCACTTCAGATAATTCAGTGGAATACTTTTCACTCGGTAATTGGGAAAACGATTTACGTAATGCTTATAGTTGGGGCCATCAAGCTAATTTCTTTCGAAGTTTAAAGGAAAAGTTTGCACTCATATTCGCGCAAAAAAATTTCAACTTTTCCGCCAATATCCAAAAAGAAGCTGTAAACTCTTTGCTCGAGAACGAACTTTATAATTTTTTCAAATTAAGTATTCCCGCCAGATTTTCATCAGATAAAAATAAAATATCCATATTAAAAGAAAAGGCGGGAGAAAATATAGACAAAGAAGAAGTTATAAATATTATAAAAAATAAACTTAACCAATTTGATTCAACTCCCATAACTTTCAAAGCACGCGCAGATATGCCAAAAGTCGCGGAAACAGATCTTGAACCATTCTTATATTTTGCCGAAAATTTGGCCAAAAAAATAAATTTAGTATTTCAATATCAAGGACGCAAATGGACAATAAAGGGACCTAAGCTAATATCATGGCTCACCATAAAAAAAGAAGGCGGAATCGGCATTGATGGCGCAATATTAGAGGAATATCTCACAAATACAATCGCTAGGTTTATTAACAATCCTCCGCAAAACAGCCGATTTAAAATGCAGGACGGAAAACTGATTGAAATTGTTCCGGGCAAATCAGGCAATGCGGTAGATATAGATAAAACTGTGCAAAAAATTGAAAAAATAATCCCCGAAATTGAAAAGACATTTGCTAGAAACGGGAATTTTTTGTCTGCTGCTGCATTGAACGCTGTAAATTCTGAAGCAAATTTCAATCCTAAAAACGGCACGATATATCTGCCGCTTGAAATTATTAAAGTTGAACCAAAAGTCACTAAAGAGACCGTAGATAAATATAAAATTAATGATTTAGTCAGAGAGGCACGCACAAGTTTTGAAGGAAGCAGCGCAGATCGAGAACATAATATAAAAATAGGAGCTGCCGCCATCAATGGCATACTAATAGCCCCGGGTGCAGAATTTTCCACAGTATCCTCCATTGGCCGTGTTACAGAAAAGGAAGGCTATGTGAAAGAATTAGTGATCAAAGAAAATAGAACCATCAAAGAACTCGGCGGAGGCCTGTGTCAAATCGCCACTACCCTCTTCCGCCTAGCTCTAAATGCCGGTTTAAATATTACTGAAAGACAAAATCATCGTTTCACTGTCCAATACTATGATCCGCCCGGACTTGATGCCACCATATACGGACCCCATCCGGATCTTCGCTTTGTAAATGACACGGGCAACTACCTTCTCTTGCAGACAAGAGTGGAAAACAAACAGGTGATAATGGAATTATACGGCCAGAAAGACGGCCGCTCTGTGGAGATTTCAGAAGCAACTTTGTATAATAAAATTCCAGCGCCGGAAACAATGTATATTCAAAGCGAAGAAATTCCGGTCGGAGAAACAAAATGTTTTGAGGCGCCGCATGATGGAATAACGACTGATGTCTTATATACTGTTAGCTACTCTGACGGAACAATTAATAGTATAAATTTTCGAAGCATCTACCAGCCTTGGCAAAAAAAATGTCTTGTCGGAGCAATTTTGCCAAATCCTTTGCAAAATTCTCAATAGTAAATTATTAGCGCGCTTGAGCGATTTCTATTTTCGGTTCAGGCGGTCTTAAAACAATAAGTCTTTTTTTCCAGCCACCATTGTTAAAATCGGCCACTGAGACTTTTCTTATACCTTCGCGTTTACCCGGATCATTATAGTAAATGAAATCTTTGTCGAATCCAGTTATAACAATAAGGTGACCATAAGGACTTTTTGGATCAAAGCCTCGATGGATTGACGCTATAGCAGGACCTTCCGTTACAATATTTTTAAATTGATTGAAAGCGGCTTCTTTGTTTGATTTAGATAAATCAAAAGTTCTTCCCACTAAGTCGTGTTTTTTGGCCAAAGCAGCAAGACCGACATGGCTCCAACCGACGTTTTTAACATATGCTCCTGCCACAATAGCCTCTTCAAGCACTTCCTGTACTGTAGTAGTGTTAGGCTTATAAAATTCCACTATCATTGCGACATCTGCCACTCCGCAGCCTTTTTTCTGCCATTCAACAGATGAAATATCCCCTATTTGATAAAATAAGGGGACGTCAAAACGAGGTATTTCATGTGGTATTGCAGGTGGTATTATTGGTATCATTTTTAGATAATAACACTATATTTTAATAAAGTCAATACAGAAAGAAAGTGAAGTTTGACGTAGTGAATATCACCCTCGCAATCCACTTTGCGTTGTTTTTTAAACTCATTTCATGTGATAGACAAATACAGTGTATATTTATTATCTTTTAGAATTTGAAATCTCCCACAAAAAATTATAAATACTCTTCATTCCATCAACTATCGCTTTATGTTTAATAGCTACTAAAAATGGTTGACTCCCGGAAAAGTGTACAATTATATCTTTGATAATCCAAAATGAGCCCTCAAACGAAATACTATCCGGCATTTCTTTAATTACTATATTTTGACCAGTTAACTTATTTTTAGAAATACTTGAAAATGTACCAAAAGGTATAAGTGTTTTTGTTATAATATTTCTCTTCTTTTTCAATCCAAAAATAATGCTTTCTACGTCACCAGAATTCAAGACCTAAGACTTAGTCTTGCCGCAGGCTTTAAATGTTTCGTAAAAACTGACGCTATTTGATTCAAGGTCAACCCTTTAGGTACGATAATCATCTGCGAAAAAGTAGTATCCTCACTGTTCAGTTTCAATTGAAAATTTGTTGTTAGGTTAAAAACTTCCAAATAGAAGGACTGCCAATTTTCTACTTCCGTTTTAGTCTGCTCAGAAACGGTTTCTCTATCGCAGCTCATAAGAGAAAAAAGAAAAGCTATACTAAAAAGTATTGCTAATTTTGATAATAACGTAGTTTTCATATTACTTGAGTTTTTTAAGGAATTTGTGAACTTATTATTTTCTACCCTACCTTACAGCATAATCATTGACTTGTCAAGGTAATTAAGCAAGAACGGTACTTGCTTAATTATTACCAATAGCTATTGACAGATAGCTTAATATCTGCTATGATGTGATTAGATAAAACTTATCGTTCAAACCAGTTTTAAACCCCTTGTTCTATGAAAAAAATAGTCATTATGTTATTCATTGCGCTGAGCACGATAATCAAAGCACAGCCGCCACAACCAAAAGTTATCCGAAGTTTCTTTAACGCCCCTCAACTCATCCTTCTCGGAAGTAGTCCTGTATATAATGAGAGTGAATACAAATATACACGGATGACAGTAGGCGATTTTTACAAGAAGCGTAATAAATATGGTGTAAAAATTGACTGCGACACATCCCTCAGGAGAATTCTGGAACCAATAGCTGGGGAGGTATTATTGGACGACACAAAAAAGCAAATAGCCATGTATTTCACAACCCACGGTGTCTATACCTCTGATCTACAGAACAGCTTTGACTCGCTTAAGCCGACACCGATACTGGAAGCCCTTTCATTATTACATCTCCTGCTTTTGTTTCAACCAAATGGGGGTACTTTTAATCTCGGACCGGAAATAGGCGGATTGGATATAGGAAAAGACAACTTTTTCTATGTTATAACCGAAGAAGGAGAACGCGCATACTTAAATGTAGAATGGCAATACGAAAAAAGAAATTGGAATATTTATTTATGTGATTATGGTAATTGCGGTTGGAACCGATTTAATTTTTTCTTGTACCCTTACAATTAAGGAAAGAATAATAAAAATAGTGAATAGTAAGCCCCTTACAGAAATGTAGGGGCTTTTTTATTTTTTAACTAAAATGTTTTTTAATAAACGCTCGACCGGAGCCGGATTTTAAATATTTTTCAGATCATATCTCATGATGGTTATAATCTTGTCTGGTTTAATTTCTTCACGGACAATCTGCCAACCATGTTTCATGTGATATCTCTTCACTGTTTCGGTGGACAAATATACTTCTTTGTATCCTTTTTCTTTCGCCCAAATAAACCTTTGTTGTGTAAGCTCAAGTCCATAATTCTCTCCTCTGTATGCAGGTTCTATATATAATTGCCTATTCCAAGGACCAAGAGATTTATCGGCGTTGCTTTGCACATCAAATACCCCTATCGCAATAGGAATATTATTAACAATACCTACAAAACAAACTGAATCATCATTTTTCGACATCCAACGGATTATTTCCTTCATTGCTTTTTCTTCTGAAACTTCCCATCGATCCATAATGACAGTTGTAACATATGGTATGTATTTTGATGTAAGATGTTCGATAATCATGAAAAGTTTCTCGTGCTAGCACGAGGTAGTGGAGACAAAACATAATCACTTCGTTCCTTGTTTATGCTCTAGCGTTCGAATCTCACTCGCAAGTGAAGTAATTAACTTGCTTTCCTCCGCAGTTTTCACTGCGTTTCAAACTGCGGAGGAAGTGAGATTCGAACTCACGGTCCCGATTAAAGGACGACGGTTTAGTAAACCGTTGGTTTAAACCACTCACCCATTCCTCCTAAATTTAATCGTAACTATAGCTTTTCTATACAAGATTGTCCACTTTAAATTAATGCTATGTTTTGATATTATGGAGACATGTCTGAATCATATACATCTAGATATCAATTTGTTCGTGGCGCGCAAAAAAAGTTTATTGAGCAAATATTGAAATATAGAGGATGGACTATTGCTATTATCGCAAAAAAACTAAAAGTATCAGAACGTACAATTAGAGACTGGCGAAGAAATAAATTTAGAATTACATGTACCGTAGGGGATCAATTATCAAAACTAACTAGAATACCCTTGCCATCACCGCGAAAAATAATTGTATGGTCTGAGCACACAAGTAAGGCAGGTAAAATCGGAGGCACAAGCAAGCTTAAAAAATACGGAAAAGTTTGTGGCGATGAACTCTTTCGTAAACAACAATGGAGCAAGTGGTGGGTCAAGGAAGGACACCTTGGACTTAATACTTTATTCGGAAAAGAAAAATACGTTTACTATCCAGAAAAGTCGACAGAACTTGCTGAGATATGCGGAATTTTACTTGGAGACGGCAGTATAACAAAAAACCAAATTAGAATTACTCTAAATCGAGTAACGGATGCCGAATATATTTTGTATGTGAAAAATTTACTTAACCGTCTCTTCAAAGTTACTCCTGCAATATATCAATATAGGAACAAAAGAAAGCTGATGATAAGAGATGTCACTATCTCACGAAAGGGGCTTATAGATTATATGTCTTCACTTGGACTGATGGCCGGAAATAAAGTGCATCACCAAGTTGATATTCCTAGATGGATTCTTGATAATAATAAATATTCAATAGCCTGCGTACGAGGTCTCATAGATACAGATGGCTGCGTTTTTACTCATCGATATATAGTCAGAGGTAAGATATATAAGTACAAAAAAATAGCATTCACAAATAAATCGAAACCGTTGCTTAAATCAGTTTATACGATATTAAAAAATATTGGACTTCACCCTCGATTCACAACCGTATTCGACGTCCGGTTAGATAGAATTCAGGATGTTAAAAAATATATGCGGATTGTAGGTACACATAACAATAAGCATTTGAAAAGATATAAAATTTAGCGTAAGATAAAAACCAGAAGGAGGGGTGCGTGAATGGTTAAACGAACGGATTGCTAATCCGTGGCGGTCTTAAAAGCCGCCTGTGGGTTCAAATCCCACCCCCTCCGCCAATGTTAATTAAATTTATATTTTTCTTTTTATACTTCTGATATAATGGTTTGGGTAGCGCACTACAAAAGCACTCATGCGAATAATTAAACTATCAGTAATATGAAAAAAACAAAAAACTCAAACGATCTTATTTTGGAAAACTCAAAATTGATTGAACTGAATACTAAAAGAGCAGAATCAGTATCTTTGAACGTGCACCAGATCCGCACAGGTCTTACCACCACCAAGTGGGCAATTAAAATGATTATTGACGGAGAAATTGGCGGTATTTCAAAAGATCAAAAAGAAATACTTGGAAAAGTTTACGAGAGTAACGAGAGAACACTTGAATTGGCTAGGGAAATCCTCGCTTCAAACAAATCAGACGGTATAGATAAAGAATTTAAATTTGAAAAAGTAGATCTAGTCGGTCTGATTCGTGAAGTAATGGCTGAGTTTATGCCAACAGCCAAAGCTAAGAAAATTTCGATATCACTTGATAATCAGAATGCAAAAATTAATACCGTTAAAGCAGATAAAGAAAAATTGCGAATAGTACTTCAAAATTTATTTGAAAATGCCATTAAATACAATAAAGAGAAAGGTAAAATCATTGCGTCTATCAACCCAAAAGGCAAAATTATGGAAGTTTCAATCAAAGATACCGGCATTGGAATTAATCCTATAAATCAGAAGAATATTTTTAAAAAATACTATAGAGCTCCAAATGCCATTAAAAACTCTCCCCGGGGTACCGGTTTAGGCCTTTTTGCCTGTAAGAAAATAATAGAACGGCATGGCGGCAAAATTGGCTTTGAAAGCAAGATAAACGAAGGCACTGTGTTCAATTTCACTATTCCTCTTGCTTAATAACTTAGGGGGTAGTAAAATTAACTTATTAAATATAACTTGTCGCTAGAAACTAGATCTAGTATCTGGCAACCAAAAAAAATGGCTAAATTAATCTTAATAGTCGAAGACGATAGCTTCCTACAAGGCCTAGCTTCTAGAAAATTTAAAGCAGATGGCATGGATGTTTTAACTGCCTCAAGCCACACGGAAGCTTTCAAAATTCTAGAGACTCAGACTCCTTCAATAATCCTGCTCGATCTCTTACTTCCTGAAGTGGACGGTTTTGAGATATTAAAAACAATAAGAGAAAACCCAAAAACAAAATCTGTGCCAATTATTGTATTCTCTAATCTTTCCGAAGATAAAGACATCAAAAAAGCTCAAGAATTAGGCGTTACCGAATTTATGGTCAAATCTAACTTCACACTTGATGAACTCGCTCAAAAAGTTAAGACCGTTGTCGGATCATAAATTTGCAAACTAGTATGAAAAAAACTGCTTACACTATCTTAGGCATAGCTATTGTCATTTTAGCTTTTTTTTCTTTTTTTAATAATCAAGCAAAAGATATCCAAAATACTCCTATAGAAAAAGAAAATATAGAGATAGCTGAAATAATTCCTAACCAACCTGATGCAATAAACGATCAAATAGAAAACACTTTGCCTTCTATTGAAAATGTCAGTACTTCAAATAATAATGCTGATCCATTGAAAATTCTCACTCTTCCGGAAAACACTGTAATCTATACAAGCACAGGTTTTAGCCCAGAAACATTTGAAGCAGTAATCGGCACTAAAGTGAAATTTGAAAATCAAAGTGATCGAACTTTTTGGGTAGCCTCTGATCCTCATCCTATTCACACAGATCTGCCCGGCTTTGATGCAGGCCGTCCGATTCAAAGATTTGAATCGTATGAATTTACTTTTAATAAAACAGGAACCTTTAGGTATCATGACCATTCAAGGCCATCATACGGCGGAACCATAATCATAAAATAATGCCGGAATATAAAATAGAAATTTTAATAGCACGTCTTGGACTTGCATTCCCTTTTATTTACGCAGCAATCGCTTCTTATTTTAATCCGGATGCATGGATTGGCTTTTTCCCTTCTTTTATTACAAACTCAATAAGCTCAGAAATCTTGCTAGGAAGCTGGGCTATTTTTCAAATTA
The DNA here is from genome assembly GCA_964626035.1 of uncultured Candidatus Saccharibacteria bacterium. Lineage (GTDB taxonomy): Bacteria > Patescibacteriota > Minisyncoccia > Phycocordibacterales > CAZVEC01 > 2-01-FULL-42-20. The sequence continues at coordinate 15,700 of CAZVEC010000001.1, read as the reverse complement.
TTATCGCACTTTGTCTGATCATTGGTAAAAAAATCCTTATCCCAAGCATCATAGCCGCCCTCATGCTCACAGGAATACTTATTTTTAATATTCAGCTTTTGGACATAATATTTAGAGATGTTTCCATTCTTGCCTCGGCAATTGTTCTAGTCATAATCTCCTATAAGAATCAAAAAAGGTGATCCGAAATCAAGCTTCGGGCATCTAAGAGGTCAGACCTCTGATTCAGCAGAATCATGTCGCGCAGTGTCCATTGAAGCGCGACCCGAGGACTGACCTCTGAAGTCTGATTTCGAACCCTTCTTTTGTTTATGCTAAAATATCAGCATGGATTTAAATTCACCTATTGAAAAGGTATTTAGACTTGCCGAGGAACAAAAAAAGGCATTGAAAAAACTTAAACTCGAAACAGTTCGAGAACTTCTTTTTTATTTTCCCTCGCGCTATAGCGATATCCGAGAACTAAAACTTATCAAAGAATTAATCCCCGGAGAAACGTCTACAATTTACGGCCAAATAATAAAGACAGCTACTAAAAAGGGGTTTAGATCAAAAATCCCAATGGGTGAAGTCGTGATTAAAGACCTATCAGGCCAAATAAAAGCTATTTGGTTTCATCAAGCTTATGCAGCTAAAATGATTAAAGTTGGACAATCGCTAAAGTTAACCGGTCGTGTAACTGAAGGTAAATCCGGTATTTATTTAGCTAATCCGGAATTCGAACAATTACCGATAATACCTATCGATATACATGATTCTCTTTTTGCCCATTCCGAAAAAAAACATGAGATAAGATTTCCTATTTATCCGGAAACTAGAGGATTATCTTCAAAGTGGATATATCATGCCATTCAAAAAATAATAAAGGCTGGAGTAATCGAAAATATGGAAGATTATATCCCACATGAAATATTAAAAAAATACAGCCTCCCCTCACTCCGTTCTGCCTTGATTTGGATCCATATGCCCAAAAAAGAAGAGGACGCAACTGCCGCTCGCAAGCGCTTCGCTTTTGAAGAAGTTTTTTTTATTCAGCTTGAGCGCCAGCACGACCGCATGGAATTCGCCAAAAATAAATCTTTTCGAATCAAGGCAGATAATGATGATATTCAAAAATTCCTGTCTCGTTTTCCTTTTAAACCAACCCCTGCTCAAGAAAAAGCCAATTTACAAATATTAAGCGATCTGGAGAAGCCAAGGCCGATGTCGCGCCTTCTTGAGGGAGATGTGGGAAGCGGCAAAACTCTGGTTGCAGCCGTGGCCGCTCACACAGTGGTAAATACTAGGCCCTTCGCCGCTCCCACCGTCGCTGAAGCTATGGTGGGCAAGCAGGGCCACTTGCAAGATTTTGGGAACTTGCAAGTGGCATACATGGCGCCTACGGAAATTCTGGCCGGCCAACATTTCGAATCTTTTATTTCATACTTCAAGCATCTTCCTATCAATATAGGCCTCATAACCGGCAGCGGCTGCAAAAAATTCCCATCTAAAGTTAATCCGGGAGGTTGGACAACTATCTCCAGAGCCCAGTTGTTAAAATGGGTCGGCAACGGCGAGATTCCAATTCTTATCGGTACTCACGCCTTGATCCAAAAGGCAGTTAACTTCAAGCATCTCGCGCTTGTTATAGTCGACGAACAGCATCGCTTCGGCACGAACCAAAGAATGAAACTAGCGCGTAAACAGGCATTTGCTCCACACTTTTTAAGCATGACAGCCACTCCTATTCCTCGCACGCTGGCTCTCACTATTTATGGCGATCTTGATTTGACTTTATTGGATGAAATGCCGGCAGGCCGAAAGCAGATAATCACTGAAATAGTGCGGAAGGACAGGCGAGAGGAAACATATGAGAAAATCAGAACCGAGCTTAAAGCGAGCCGGCAGCTGTATGTCATATGCCCCCGCATTGACGAACCGGATCCTGATAAAGAAAGAGCTCTGCAAGCTAAATCAGTAACTGCTGAAGCTAAAAGATTAAAGGATAAAGTTTTTCCTGAATATGAAATAGGGATACTTCACAGCAAGATGACGAAGGAAAAAAAGGAAAAAATAATGAAAGATTTTTCTGAAAATAAAATTCATATTCTCTGCGCCACGTCCGTAGTGGAAGTGGGAGTGAATGTGCCGAATGCGACGATCATAATCATCGAAGGCGCGGAGCGATTCGGCCTCGCCCAGCTCCACCAGCTGCGTGGCCGCGTCATACGCAGCACCCATCAGGCATACTGCTACACGTTTACTGAAACTAAAAGTGATAAATCAATAGAGAGATTAAAGGCTCTGAAGACTGCCAAAAATGGATTTGAGCTTTCGGAGCTTGATTTGGCTTTACGTGGTCCCGGCGAACTTAGCGGAACAAAACAATGGGGCATCTCCGACCTCGGCATGGAAGCGATCAAAAATATAAAAATGGTCGAAGCCGCTCGGACTGAAGCACAGGCACTCATCAAAACCGACCCCGAACTTGAAAACTATCCCCTCCTCAAGCAAATGGTTAAGCTAAAAACAGATGAGTTTCATTTTGAATAAAATAACCCCCATTTAAGGGGGGTTATTTTATTCAAACTATTTTAAATCTAATTCGTTTTTGGTTATATTAACCAAATAATCTAACTTATTTATAACTGGATCAATATCTATATTTTCTTTAAATTCCGCACTAGATGAAAGATATACTTTTTTGTTATCATATATATATTCTTTTCCGCCTGGTGAAACAAAATGATTTTGAGCATCAAATATTATTCCTTGCATTTTTTTTAAATTTTCCGTAATTCTCGCATCCTTTTCTTTGTCATTATTCCACTTATATGTACCAACTGCGGAAGCAAGTGATGTTATTGCTATAAGTGAATATGTAACTCCTCGAAATGCTTTTGAAAGATATTTATATTTATCTTTCATATCACTTATTATTTTCATGGCTTCATTTAAATCTTTCGGCTTTTTTTCTTCGTTTTCTATATTTACTTGTGGTCCTTCTTTGGTCATATTATTATGATTCATATTAATCTAATAATATCCTCATAATACTCTCTCTCTCTACGGCTGTCAACTCATGAAACTGCACGAAAAAACCGGCCACAGGGGCCAGCGATGTAACTAAATTCAGTGCTTTAATTTATATAGCTAAAATATTAAAATTCTGAATATTTTTGAAATCTCGGCCATTGCGAGTTACTAAAGTTGAGCCTGTATACAAAGTTGTTGCGGCTATAATACTGTCTGCTACTTTAAGCTTATATGTTCTTCTTATTTCTGCCGCCAAATCAGCAATCGCTGTATCCAAATTAATTTCCCTAACGCTATTTAGGAAATCCATAATACTAGAATGCTCCGAACGCAAGAGGCCAGGCTTACTAAGTAATTCCAGTCTGACAATGGTCGGAACATATACAATCTCATTTCTCAAAAATAATTCACTGATCAAGCTGACAGCGTTCTTATCGCCAGTTAGAAAATAAATAATTGAATTTGTATCAAGAAGATACATTTTTTTATTATCGCCAAGAAGCTCGCATCTTGCGAACTTCGGCAATCCATTTTTTAGCCTCCTTAGGAGAAATCGAGCCTGCTAAACGCTTAATAAGACCTATTTTAGATCTGGGTGTAACATACTTTAGCAGCGTTTGATTTATATTTATTTTAGCAGCTGTTTTCATACTTCCAATATATCATGGCCATTAAAAACATCAAAATAGCCTTCGGTGAGATTGCTTGCCCTGAAGCATTTGAATGGGTCGAATCCGTCGAAGTTTACCCCGTTATCATGAGCTTGCCGAATGATTTTACGGGGCCGCCCGCACTGAAGCGCAAGCTCTTATCAAGCAAAATCCAGAACTGGAAAACTATCCCCTCCTCAAACAAATGGTCAAATTAAAAACCGACGAATTTCATTTTGAATAGGATTACAAATAACCTATTTACCCTAACACCAATTCTAATAAATTAAAAATTGGTGTTAGGGTTTACATTTCCTAAATAATCTATACAATAGCTCGCGGACGTAAAATAACAATCTTCTTATGGAAAGTAGGAAAATTAATAAGGCCATCAGAGAATTTGAAAGTACATTAAAAAAATAAAAAAAGAACACTCCTTAACTAATGTTTATTATTCTCAAAAAAATAATGGCAGTCTATTAAATTTGTTTGAAAGCGGAAGAGCTGATTGTGTGTCTCTTAGTAAACTCTTTAGGGAGATTTGCAAGAAACACAGAATAAAGTTCATCTATCATCTAATGCTAGATAATATTTGTAATGGAAAGGAACACAGCCACCAAGGAACTTTGATTCAAAATGGAGATTCAAAATTTTGTTGGTATCAGAGCAATGAAAATGTTTTTAAATTAAAACATGAATCCTTGATTATTAATATTGAAAAAACAAGATTAGCATGGAAGGAGCCTAAAAAGATTGTAATATCAGAACTTTGGGAAATTTAATACTGATTTACTGTAAAACACAACCCCTACCCTTCGAACGAAAGGTGGGGGTTGATTTTTTTTAGCATTCGTGGTATAAGATGAAGGATTATTAAAAATTTGTTCTATGAAAACTAAATTATTGCTTGGAATTGCTACTATTTTGCTTATTATTACAGCTGTTACCGCTTTAGCTCAAGATGAAAATGCATTGCTCAAAGCAAGATTACTTACTGTTTATCAGATTAATATTTCTGAAAATAATGCAGTAAATGTAGCTGTTTATGGCGATCTTGAAAAGAAATTCGAGAAAGCCATAAAAGAAGCTTGCATGAAACTCGAAGCAAAGGAAATGGGCAGCCTGCCCTACTTCATCATCATGGACGATTCATTATTTTTCAGCGGGAAAATAATAAAGGAAAACGATGGCGAAGTTGTAGGCCTATCTAATCCAAAAACTGGCATTATTTTCCTTAAATCTACGAGAACAGAAAAGGAAATTATGCGCACGCTTTGGCATGAAATCGCACACCTTAGATTGAAAGCTTTAAGAAAGGAATGGTCTGATTTCGATTCACTATGGCAAAATGTCTCCACTTTCAAAGGAAATGGGTTGAAAGTTACAACCGGAGGCGGCAATGCGTATAACACTGCTCTTGCTCATGTGGATACACTAAGTGGAAAGCAGATATGCTACGCAGAATGTACTGATATTGAGGAAGACATTGCTTCATTTGTAGCAGAAATTTATGCAGCGCTTGCTGGTATGCCTAATCTTTTTGAAAAAGTAAAGCCGGATCCGCGATTTTCAAAGAAATTGAATTTACTCAGAGCGGGCAAATTCATAAACGAGAGTCAATTCAGGCAAATAAAAACTAAGCTGAATTGGTAATACATAATCCTCACTTTTCGATCGAAAAGTGAGGATTATTTTTTTATAAGGATATGGATAGGTATAAGAAAAATTAGTTAATACTTGGCTGACTGGCAGTGGCTGGCAGTGGTTTTTCGTACTGAAAGCTTTCGTCAATGTTTGTTCCGCTTGGAATGTAAGCTCTTCTCGCTCCATATTTGTTTTCGAAAGATTTTGGAATAAAGTTTCCTTGCTCATCTTGCTCTGAGATAATTTTTATATTGGGCCATTGCGTGGGTATTTTTCGCTCGCCTTTATGGATACTTTGTTCCATTTCAATTTTAACATCCTTTGCCACCTTCTCTGCCTTAAATTCATCCGATACTTCACTCACTTTTTTTATTAAATCATTATCTACTACATCTTCCTCTACTGCCTTCATCTGACCGCTCTTAACTTTCTCCACATAATCTTTCCATGCATCAGATGTTTTCATACCCCATTTATCGTCAACATTTATATCATATCCAGCCTTTTGAAGAATTTCTTGAAGTCGCTCCACTTCTCCTTGTTCGAGTCCCTTAATATAATCTGACGGCTTGGCATGATCACCAAATTTTTCTCCAAAAGCACTGTCATGTCTATCTCCAATTTCCTTCAAAGTACTATCAACACTAAACCCCTCACCGGATTCGGTTGAAATATCTGATTTAGATTCTTCAGGTGTGGATAAAGAAAGACCAAGTCTTTTTTCCACTTCTTTTGTGATATCCTCTTCTTCCGGTTCCCCGCCGCCTCCTTCAAGTGCGGAGCCGATATTTAGAGCAGACCCGCCTTCTTCGCCACCTGACGATTTAAATGCGCCTGCATGTTCTATTTGCTTGCCGGCTGAGGGAATATCTTTCTCTGGTGCCTCCGCTGCCGCCTTGGATACTTGCCCGCTTATCACGGCCACAAAACCGAGCATTGTTATATAGCGGCCTAATTTTTCTTTAAAACCTTTTTGAGCTGTTCTTGTTTTTTCAGCATATTGATTCAAAAGATTGTTTCCTTCTGTAATCTTTTGCGCACTTGGATTCAAATATGTTGTCCTTTTTGAAAATCTCGCTTGAGTATCAGAAATTAATCCTTCGCTTTTCTGTTCTATTTTCTTTTCAGTTTCAGTTATTAAATTTTTATATTCTTCTGCATTTTCAATTTTCTTCACTTGGGCAGATGGAGCCATACCTAAAGCTACCCCTGGGGCTTTTTCTGCTTGCGCTAATTTTTCCTTTTGTGTATCTGTTGAATCCATTTAAATAAATTACTAATTACTTTTACTTAGCAATCTTTGCTTTATTTCATCTATTTTTTCCACAACTAAATTATCCACAAAATCCTTAATGGCCTGATTTTGTTCCGCTTTTATTTTATCTAAATTAGCCAAAAAATCATTATAAAGCTCTTCGACTTTTCGCGCCTCTTCATTAAAATTTACATTATTTTGGGTGTTATTATCCATTAGTTGCCATTTTATCAAATTTTTCAATTAAATACGAGTTTTGATATACTTATAATGATATGACAAAAGCCAATTTAACACATAAAACAAACCATGTTGTTTTGGTCGGCGTACTAAAAAACAAGAATGATTTAAAAACTCTTCTCGAACATCATTGGTATAGAATTCCAATAAGCCATTCACCAATAAAACATTTTGATTATCTGGCTTTTTATCAGCCTATTTCTTTCGGAAAAAACGGAAAACGGATAAATTATTATGCAAAAGTTTTAAGGACAGAAATAACAAAACGCAGTAAAGCTCTGCCAAAAGAACGACTACATCCGCGAGCCGGGAATTTTTATCTGATCTGTTATGTTGGAAAAATAATCAGACTTAAAAAACCTATTAAAAATACTGCGCCTCGCAGAGTAACTTTCGGATTTACTACACTGAATAAATTACGCAATTCCAAAAATTTGCTCGAACTTTTCAATATAGCACCAATCGAAATAATGATAGAAAATAAATTAAAACAAGCTGGTATTAAAGCTCTAAAAGAACATACAATAACAGCAAACAAAAAAAGATACAGGCTGGATTTTGCAATTTATGGAAAAAATAAAAAACTGGCAATCGAGTGTGACAATCAAGCATCACATTCAACTCCGCAGCAAAAAATAAAAGATAAAATAAAAAACACTAATTTGAAATCTGATGGCTGGACTATTTTAAGACTGTCGGAAAATATGATCATAAATGACATTGAAGAATGTTTAACTAAAATTAAAAAGCTATCCTCTGATTTACGAGAATAGCTTTTATTTTACTTGAGAATTGACGGTGGATACAATATTCATACTTGAATCGTCACAATTTACATATGTCCCGTCTTCAAACCATTCATACACTCTTTCTGAACCTTCAGTTTCTTCAATTCCTCCTTCACCTTCGTTTGTAGGAACTGTTTTTTCGGGCGCAGAACTTATAATGGTTCCTAAGAACATATTGTTGAGAGTTTTTTCAAAAATTGAAACTTTGTCTCCTGCTTCGGTCATGTATTCTCCGTCTACGTCTAATTTAATCTCTTTTCCCATATAAATATATTTAGAACAAACATCGTTATCATAGTACACCATATACCTAATTTCGTCAACCCAAATCCAATGTTTCGACCCCGTGGGTCGAAACATTAATAAATTTAAAGAATTTATGTTAATCTATAACAATCTATGGATTTTCCTGTCAGAATAAATAAATATTTGGCCATAAAAAACATCTCAACACGCCGCGGGGCAGATGAGCTTATTCGAGCCGGAAAAGTAAAAATAAATGGACGCAAAGCTAAACTAGGAGATCAAGTGACTATAAAAGATAAAGTGGAAGTGGGAAAAGAAATGCAAAGCAAAAAATATTCTTATTTTGCCTTCAATAAACCCATTGGCGTAGTCACTCACTCTCCCCAAATTGGCGAAAAAGATATAAAAAGTTTTTTATCAAAAATTGACCAAAATAATGATCTATTCCCCCTCGGCCGATTAGATAAAGATTCAAGTGGCCTCATAATTCTGACTAATGATGGAAGGATCACAGATAAAATGTTAAATCCAAAATTTTATCACGAAAAAGAATATAGCGTGGAAGTAGACCACCCGATTAATAACACTTTCCTTCTAAAAATTAAGCAGGGTTTTAATATGGGTAAGGAAAAAGTTCGACCGGCTAAAATTCGAAAAACCCCTCAACTTTCCTCGGGGCAAGCTGATCCAACTAAATTTGATATTATTTTAACTGAGGGTAAAAACAGACAAATCCGCCGCATGTGCGCCGCTTTGAGTTATAAAGTTTTATCTCTTAAGAGAATCAGAATCATAAATATTATTTTAGGTAATCTCCCGAAAGGCCAAATTAGACCCATTGAAGGTGGAGAGCTTAAAACTTTTATTGAAAGTTTAGGATTAAAAAATTGATATAATATGTCTAATATTATATATTAATATAACTAACCGCCCTTAGCTCAATTGGTAGAGCAAGCGACTTATACTCGCTAGGTTCTAGGTTCAAGTCCTAGAGGGCGGACATAATAAGCAAAATTAGGGAGAATCCCCGGGGTTGAATACAAGAGGTCGGACCTCGGAACATCTTGAGGACCGACCTCTACCCCGGGGATCGAGGATAATTTTGTTTTTAATAAAATATTTTTTCCTAAGCCATACTAATCTAACCAACAGACTCATCTGCTTTAGTCTTTGGCATTATTCCGTGAGCGATTATTACCTTTTCGTATTCTTCTTGTTCAAGAGTTTCAACTTCAATAAGCTTGCTCGCAATTGCATCTAGTGCTTTTTTATGATCAGCCAAAACTTTTTCCGCAGTTTTTATGCCATTGTTTATTATCTTAGAAATTTCAGAATCTACTTTGGCTGATATTTCTTCAGAATATTCTTTTTCCGGAGCCTCGCCCCACAAAGGCCTTCCGCCTTCTCCACCTAGAGCAACAGGGCCGATAACATCCGACATCCCCCAACGGGTGACCATGGCTCGCGCTAAATTTGTGGCCACTTGCAAGTCGCTCGATGGACCGGTCGTAATGTCTCCAAAAATCATTTTTTCGGCAACATAACCGCCCAAAGACATCGCGATATCGTCTATGAATTCTTTCTTGGACTGCAGCTTTCTATCTTCAAGTGGAAGCTTTAAAGTGTATCCCCCGGCGCGCCCGCGGGCCACAATGGAAACTTTATGCACCGGATCGGCATACGGAAGCACAGACGCCACAAGAGCATGCCCCGCTTCATGATAGGCGGTAATTTCTTTTTCTTTTTTGGAAAGCAGATGGCTCTTGCGCTCGGGCCCCAGCATCACCTTTTCAATCGCACGGATGAGGTCGAATTGAAAAACTTGCTTGCGATTCTCCCTCGCAGCCAAGATCGCGCCTTCGTTCATCAGAGAATACAAATCAGCGCCGGAAAATCCCGGAGTTCGCTCCGCAATCAACTTCAAATTAATGTCTTCAGCAAGAGGTTTTTTAACCGCGTGAATTTTCAAAATCTCTTCGCGATCAGATCGGTCAGGCAGATCAAGAATCACTTTTCGGTCAAAACGTCCCGGACGGACAAGTGCCGGATCCAAAACGTCAGGCCTGTTTGTGGCCGCCATGACTATTACTTTATCAGTAGGCTCAAAGCCGTCCATTTCCACTAGGATTTGATTTAAGGTCTGCTCACGCTCATCATTACCTCCGCCGAATCCTCCCCCGCGGGTCCTCCCGATCGCATCAAGTTCATCGACAAAGATAATAGCCGGAGCCGCTTTCTTGGCCATTTTAAAAAGATCGCGTACGCGAGAAGCTCCCACGCCCACAAACATCTCCACAAATTCCGAACCGGAAAGATGAAAGAATGGAACGCTAGCCTCGCCAGCGACAGCTCTAGCAAGCAGAGTTTTTCCCGTACCCGGAGCTCCCATTAAAATCACGCCCTTTGGAATCCTCGCGCCGATATCCAAGAATTTTTTCGGACTTTTAAGGAAATCAACAATCTCTTTTAATTCTTCTTTGGCCTCCTTGCAGCCGGCCACGTCTTTGAAAGTAACTTTATTATTTTTGTCGTTCGGATCAGTGATGCGCGCTTTGGACTGGCCGAAGGAAAAAGCCTGCATGCCGGCGCCTTTGACCTGGCGCGAAATAAACCAAAAGAAAATAAAAATAAAAAGAATAGGCACCAAAAACGGCAAAATATTTAAAAGCCAAAAACCAAGTCCACTTTCATTTTTGACTATAATACGGACACCGGCTAATTTTTCCGCCGTCACTCCGTAATTATTTAAAGTTTCAGACAACGATGATTCTGTTTCCTTTTTGGCCCGATTTAAAGTGCCATCATTAAGCTCTATGTTAAGCTTTTCGCCAGCCACTTCAATATTCTTAACTTCGGCATTTTCCACCTTCTTGGCCAGATCGGAAATAGAAATCTCCTCCACTTTCTTGTCAGGCGAAGAAATCACCGAGTAAAGCGCGGTGATAAGCATTAAAATAAGAAGTCCCGTCATCATCAAATTAGAAAACTTCGGACCATCTTTTTTGGACGTCTTTTTTGACCCCCTATTTTCATTTTGATTTTTTTGAAAATTTATAGGCATTTTGTTTGACTATTATACACGAAAAAACCTAAAAAACAAAAACACCGCGATTTCGCGATGTTTTAATTTTTTACATAAATCCAGTTCCTAAGAATGTAATTTTTCGGGGAATGTCATATCTTCATATTCAAGATAAGGCACGATTTCCGCCTTTGGAACAAGACCTGGCTTTTGACAATTATCACAGAAATTAGCATAAATTCGGTGAGAAAAAAGAGTCATTTTTTTAGGCATTTCAAATTGTCCAATCAAAGCGTATCTCGCAGCTTCGGGCATAGTGAGCATCCATATTCCGCCTCCGCATGTGCAACAGCACGCTGATGTAACGCATTTGATCAATTTTCCATTCTCGTCTCTTTTCCTTATAGGAGCTTCGCCCTCATTTCTGATCTCGGCTACAATCGGATTTTTAATAAACTTTTCTTTCATCATAAGCCACAGAAAGTCCGGCAGAATTCTTTTCTCTCTGAAAACAAGCTTGTACATATTTTCAAGTTTTAGTGTGCATTCAATTGTTTTATACCAAAGTTTTTACACTTCTTCAATATTGACAGTTTAACTAATCTGTTTCATTAACGGCAGATTGTTTTTCTATCTCAATTAAGTGCTTAAAACGGCCAGCTATTTTTTTTCCCAATTCAGCGACAGATTTATTAAATAGTATTTCTTCACCCTCTGACAATCCCGCAAATTCTCCCTTCCCGCCTTTTGAAAATCTCCCGTGTATAGGAAAATCTTTCGAGAGCACATAGACTAGTGCATTTGAATTCTCCTCAGGCCGAATGGTCAAATTAATCGGAACGATAATATTACCCTCTTCCCTCTCAAGCTCGAAAAAAGCATCAATCTTATAATCCCTCTCCAAAACGGTCTTATTTTGAGAAGCCGAAGCGGCCGAATAAAACTTGAACGCATCTTCATCTGGAAGATCAAGAAATTCCGCGGCACGCATGCGGATGAAATTAGCAAAAGGGCTATTTGGATTAGTAGGGTCGCCTGACTTCCTATCTTTCTCTCTTACAAAAGCCGCGTCAAGCTGTATTGTTTTATTTTTTTCCGCAAGGTTAGCCACTATCTCCCTTTCCTTGTCTATCTCTTCGACATTTTTAACGGTGTCTAAAAGCTCGCGCCGAAGTGATACCACCGGCGGTTCATTGGGTACTATTTCAAATTTTTCCGCGCTTAAATGCATGGGCGAATTATACACGAAAAAATACAAAAAACAAAAAATTGACAGGAATGGGTAATTTGGGTTATTCTTGCTATGGATTTAAAAAACTTAATAATTATGAACACGCCAGAAGAAAAGGATTTTACTGCCAAAAGGAGGAAAGAGCTTAAAGAGCTCAACAAGGAAGTTCTTAGAAGCCTAGCGGGAAAAGAAGAATACGATATAAGTATTTTTAGCGCAACGTTTTTAATAAATCAGATAATTAAGCAGGAACTGGATTATTTCAGAAAAAACAATATTTTTCCTGAACAAAGATTGACGGAACTTCATGCTGTAAAAGCAACTAGATTAAAGAAAACTGTAGCTAGGAAAACAGTGAAAGAATATGGCCTAAAATTAGCCAAGGACAATAATGATATTAAAAAGAGAGTGAAAAAAATTGCGAAGGAGAGGTTAAAAAAAAGGGCTAAAGAAAACAATTCTGTTAAAAAAAAGAAAGAACTTAATTATAAAGCTGATTTTATTTCTAACCCGCCTGATGTGTCAGAGATGATTATGGTCCCAGTAATAAAAGGTACCTATCTTGAATTCAAGAAAGGCACATCTAAAAAAGTAATTGATAAAGCGGTTCAAAACTACCGCGAAAATTTTCATCAAGAAGAGTGACAAGTTAAATACTTAGTCACTCTTTTTTTTAACATATATTTACATGCAAAACAAAAAAGCCCTCTGAATTATCAGAGGACTTTTAAAAAAATCAGTAATGATTAACAATAGCTACTACTTCCTTTGTTTTGGGATCAAAAATTTCGCTATATTCACCACCTTTGTAGTCTGTATAAACCAATTCAATACTCTCATTTTCGTCACAATAACTAAATCTTTCTTTCGGCTTATATATCCTTACATGAGACGGAAAATAATCCCCCCATACATAGAACAAAGATGCTACCCAACACCATTTTTTACCGTTTTTTACATAAAACCCTGGCTGCAAAGTCGTATCTTTATACAAACCAATAATAGCCATAAACTCTTCACCTTCAATGAACATTGTTGAAATCGTCAACACTGTTCTAGTTTTTAAATAATTATTTACCTGAATATCGGACATCATGCTCGCCAATTTATGTGTTGACGAAAGGCAGAAAGATACGGGCATAATTTCCTTTTCATCTGTTTGAGCTGAAACAGGAAGCCAGATCATTACTGATAATGATATCAATAATGACAATAGAATTAGTTTTTTCATTTTAAATGAGCATTTAGGTTAAACAAATTATTCATCCCAATCCTAGCACAAATCCTTGACTTGTCAATGGTTTTGTGATAATTTTAAATTGAATTTATTTACGCACTTTAAAACTAAAAATTATGAAAAAATTACTGTTTTTCCTTCTGCCGATATTATTGTTCAATGGTCTTTATAGCCAAAATCGTCCCACTGTCTTGAGTGGTGTTTATACAAAAGACAGCATGCAACACGAAACCGTCTTAAATGGAGTTTATATAAGAGACACAAATAGTATTGGTTGTTTCAATGCCTTAAATGAAGCGATGGAAATTATTATGCAATTAAACCAAGCCATAAAAGAATCTGACGAAGCCATTGAATTATTAAACCAAGGTAATGGTTATTTGTCGGATGCAATAAAAAATTGCCGCATAAGAAAAAAAGACAAGAAGGCAGTTTTACGCAACATAGAGAAACATAATGAAAAAGCCGGCAAGGCTATCGAAATTTACAAAAAAAGCTCAAACACTTACGCAGAAGCAGCTGTGAAGCTGAAAAAGCTTTCCAAAAAAGAAATAATACTAAAGTAGCATGGAATAATTTACTACAAAAAACCCGCACATATGTGCGGGTTTTAAAATTTTCTAAATAATTTTAGCTTCTCTAGTTCGGAAGACTAAAAACTATTTTTTCATCCGAATAAAAGAAAGATGCGTCATCATCGATGCCAGTAACATTAAGCACCGGATTTCTATTGAAATCAATATAAACAGAACAAAGCATTCGTTCATTAAAAAGATAAAAGGGCCAGCGGGGACGGAAGGGATTAAAATCAGTCGTAACAAGAAAAGATTTTTTTATATTCATTGCTAAAAAAATCCTTTCACCTTCTCTATCCGATTGATTTAAATATTGCTCGCGCAATGCAATTGCAATATTTGGCGTGCACAACTTCAATCCGAGCCTTTTTGCACTCCTGCAAATTTTACTGTAACTAACCATCCCACTATCTTTAACACCAAGCTCTTGAGGCGAAAGCAGAACAAGATTAATAATCTCTTCTTTGGTGTTTTCTGTAAATTTTGCTCTCCTCATAAATTTCTTATCGGCATAGAATACGCAAGATGATCTATATAATATACCTTTCTCAGCAAAAGATTTTTTTACTTCGTTAGAAGATTTATGATTTGTATACTTCACCGTCTTCCAAATTTTCCATTGTTTTATTGTTTCCTGATTTTTCTGTGAACCAATGGCTCCGATTGAGGTATTTTCATTTTTCTGTCCAAAGATACAAAAAGAAAAAATAATTCCGAAGAAAAATATCAAGTTTTTCATAACATTTTGATTTTTTGTTTTTAAATAAGTGTTCCCCGCTATCCTAGCAAAAATACTTGACTTGTCAATGGTTTTGGTGTATTTTAAAAGGGAATTTATTTACGCACCTTAAAAATTAAAACTATGAAAAAATTATTGTTTTGCCTGCTGACAGGATTATTAATCAATAATCTATACAGCCAGGTCTCTAAAAAGAAAGACCCTGAAGAGGAGGAAATAAAAAAGGAATTGAATGAGATACTTAATGGTCAAAATCAACATGAAACTGTCTTACACGGAGACTACATGGAGACAAACAGCCAAGACAGTGTTGATTGTTTCGTTGCTTTATTAGAGGCGATGGAAATCATCCAGCAATCAGGCCAGATTATTGTGGAATTTAATGACGCTTATGCACTGACAGTTAAAAACTACTATGATCTGGTGGGCATATTGGGAAATTTGTCACTTGAGAAAAAAGACAAGAAAGCTTTGACGGACATATTAAGGAAAAATAATGAAAGAACTGACAAAGCAACAGA
This sequence comes from uncultured Candidatus Saccharibacteria bacterium, assembly GCA_964626035.1. Classification (GTDB taxonomy): domain Bacteria; phylum Patescibacteriota; class Minisyncoccia; order Phycocordibacterales; family CAZVEC01; genus 2-01-FULL-42-20. The sequence continues at coordinate 537 of CAZVEC010000001.1, read as the reverse complement.
AATTTACCAAAAAGGCTCCAAATCATTTGATGACGCAACAATAAAACTTAAAAAACTTTCAATTGAAAACATAAAAAAATAGCACAAAATACTTGCTAACAAAAAACCCGCCCTCTGCATAGTTGAAGGCGGGTTTTAAAATTTTAAAAATTTAGAACCACTTCTTTAAAAGACTATTTGGAATGAGCCAGTCTTGAAATTTTAAATGGAGATTTAATCAGCTTATTTCCACTCTTAAAAAACTTTGAAGCTTCAAGTACCCCAAAATACACAGGCTTGTTATCTTTCGTAAAATGGACAACAAAATTCCCAATCTCTGAAGCATAATCTATTTTTCCGCCCGCAGTCTTTTCTAAACTCAAAACATCAGCTTCGGGATCATATTTGATTTTTGTTTTTTTATTTTTCATAGCCTTCATAACCTGATAGTTTTTCACGAACAAACTCTAAAAAATCAATAAGAGCTTCCGGTAATTTTTTTCTGAATTTAGTATCTATAACCTTGTCTTCTTTTCCATAATGAAAATGGAAAGGAAA